>NZ_JBYIRL010000033.1:0-109918 GCF_057708125.1 Actinacidiphila sp. bgisy145 | reverse complement strand
TGGCGTGCGCGACGTGCGGGCTAGTGGTGACCGTGCCCGCTCGTGATCTCCTCGTACTCCTCCGCCGTCGGCTTCGGGATCTGGCTGTGCTCGCCGTAGAACCCCTGCGACAGCTTCGCCTGGACCTTCGCGATCGGGCTGACCTTGCGGGCCACCCCGTTCTCGTCGGTCTCCGGGCCGAGGTCGATCGGCCGCGGCTGCTCGTGCGCGGTGAGGACGTGCAGCTGCTGCTGGGACAGCGGCTCGTGCACCTCGATGAACTCGCCGTGCGGCAGCCGCTTGATGATGCCGCTCTCCCGCCCGTGCAGCACCTTGTCGCGGTCCCGGCGCTGGAGCCCCAGGCAGATCCGCTTGGTGATCCAGAACGTGATCACCGGAGCCACGAAGAAGCTGACCCGGACGAACCAGGTGATCGCGTTGATCGACAAGTGGAAGTGCGTGGCCCACAGGTCGTTGCCGCCACCGATCAGCAGCACGAAGTACTCTGTCAGCCAGGCGACACCGAACCCGGTGCGCACCGGGCGGTTGCGCGGCCGGTCGAGCAGGTGGTGCTCGTTCTTGTCACCGGTGACCCAGGACTCGATGAACGGGTAGACGGCGATCGCCATCATCACCAGCGGGAAGATCAGCAGCGGGATGAAGACGCCGAGCACCAGGGTGTGGCCCCAGGCCCTGATCTCCCAGCCGGGCATCACACGGATCAGGCCCTCGGAGAAGCCCATGTACCAGTCGGGCTGGGCACCGGTGGACACCTGGTCCGGCCGGTAGGGGCCCATCGTCCAGATCGGGTTGATCGTGGCCACCGCGGCGATCGCGGCGATGACACCGAAGACCAGGAAGAAGAAGCCGCCGGCCTTGGCCATGTAGATCGGCATCAGCGGGGCGCCGACGACGTTCTTCTCGGTCTTGCCGGCACCCGGGAACTGGGTGTGCTTGTGGAAGAAGACCAGGATCAGGTGCGCGACCAGCAGACCGGCCATCAGACCCGGCAGCAGCAGGATGTGCACCGAGTAGAAGCGGCCCACGAAGTCGTGGCCGGGGAACTCCCCGCCGAACAGGAACATCGACAGGTAGGTGCCCACGATCGGCACCGACAGGATCGCGCCCTCCATGAACCGCACACCGGTGCCGGACAGCAGGTCGTCCGGGAGCGAGTAGCCGGTGAACCCGGTGAACATGCCCAGGAAGAGCAGCGTCCAGCCGAAGAGCCAGTTCAGCTCGCGCGGCTTGCGGAACGCGCCGGTGAAGAAGACACGCATCATGTGCACGATCATCGCGGCGATGAAGATCAGCGCGGACCAGTGGTGGATCTGCCGGACCAGCAGACCGCCGCGGACCTCGAAGCTGATGTGCATCGTGGAGGCGTACGCCTCGGACATCTGCACACCGTCGAGCGGCGCGTACGGGCCGTGGTAGACGACCTCGTTCATGCTCGGGTGGAAGAACAGCGTCAGATACACACCCGTGAGGATGAGGATCACGAAGCTGTACAGGCAGATCTCGCCGAGCATGAAGGACCAGTGGTCCGGGAAGATCTTGCGCAGGTTGGACTTGGCCAGCTTGTAGAGCCCGAGCCGGCCGTCGGTCCACTCCGCGACCCGTTCACCGGGGTTCGTCGGCCGACCGCGGCGGGTCGGCGCGTCGTCGGTCATGGTGCTCATGAACGCTCCCAGAATGCCGGGCCGACGGGCTCCTCGAAGTCGCCGAGCGCGATGAGGTTGCCCTCACTGTTGACGCTGATCCGAAGCTGCGGCAGCGGGTGGCCGGCGGGGCCGAAGAGCACACGCGCGCCGTCGGACAGGTCGAACGTCGACTGGTGGCACGGGCACAGCACGTGGTGCGTCTGCTGCTCGTACAGGCTGATCGGGCAGCCGACGTGGGTGCAGATCTTGGAGAACGCGACGATGCCCTCGTGGCTCCACTCGCGCTCGCGCTTGTCCTTGATGTCGTCCGGCTTGAGCCGGATGATCATCAGGGCCGCCTTGGCGAGCTGCTCCTGGTAGTCGTCCTGGCTCTCCTCGAGGCCGTCCGGCGTCGCGAAGGTCAGCGAGCCGACGACGACGTCCTCGGGGCGCAGCGGCTGGTTGGTGTTGTCGTTGATCAGCTGCTTGCCCTTGGCCCACATGGTGTGGTCGAGCTTCTTCTCCGGCAGCGGGCCGAGGTCGCGCAGGATGACCACGCCGGCCAGCGGCACCATGGTGAGCGCGCCCATCATGGTGTTGCGGATCAGCTTGCGGCGGCCGAAGCCGCTCTCCTTCGCGCCGGTGATCCACTGCTGGCGGACGTTCTCCCGCAGCTCGTCGTCGGCGTCGATGCGGTGCCGCTCGTCGACGACCTCCTCGTCCGCCATCAGCGTGCGGGCCCAGTGCACGGCGCCCGCGCCGATGCAGAACAGCGCCACGCCCAGCGTGAGGCCGAGCGAGAAGTTCAGCGCGCTGACGTGCCCGAACGGGAAGATGTAGACGATCTTGTCGACCGGGAAGATCACGAAGCAGGCGATGAACGCGATGGTGCCGAGCATCGACAGCAGGAACAGGCCGGCCACCACCCGCTCGGAGTGCCGGGCCGCCTTCTCGTCGATGTCCTGGCGCCGGTGCTCGTGGGGCGGCAGCCCGGGGTCGGCGAACGGGTCGGCCGTGGCGACGCTGCCGCCGTGGTGGCCGCCCTGCCCGCTCGGCAGGTTCTCTGGCACGGTGTTGTGCGATCCAGTCTCGTCGCTCATGATTTCTTGGCCTTAGTCGTCCGGGCGGCGAGCCAGACCGCGATGCCGAGCAGCGTGCCGAGACCGAAGACCCAGGCGAACAGGCCCTCGGACACCGGGCCGATGGAGCCCAGGGTGAAGCCGCCCGGGTTGGGGCTGTCGGCGCTGTCCACGGCCTTCAGGTACGCGATGATGTTCGCCTTCGCGTCGGACGGCATCGTGCTGTCCGGGAAGGACGGCATGTTCTGCGGGCCGGTCTGCATCGCCTCGTAGATGTGCTTGGACGAGACGCTCTTCAGGCTCGGCGCGAACTTGCCGTGCGTCAGCGCACCGCCCTTGCCCACGAAGTTGTGGCACTGCGAGCAGTTGGTGCGGAACAGTTCGCCGCCCTTGGCGACGTCGGCGGACGCCGGGCTGTACTGGTCCTTCGTCGGGGTCGACGGGCCGGGGCCGAGCGAGGCGACGTACGCGGCGAGCTGGTCGATCTCGGACTGGCTGTAGGTGTTCTTCTTCTTCTCGACCTGCGCGCCGGGCTGCTTGGCGGGCATGCGGCCGGTGCCGACCTGGAAGTCCACCGCGGACGAGCCGACGCCCACCAGGCTGGGCCCGTTGGTGCTGCCCTGGCCGGAGCTGCCGTGGCAGCTGGCGCAGCCGACGTCGTAGAGCTTCTTGCCCTGCTCGATGGCGAGGGAGGACTGCGAGGTGTCAGCCTGCGCCTTGGGCGCCGGCGCGAGCGCGGCGTACAGCCCCCCGGTGGCCGCGAGCGCGAAGAGTAGGACGACAAGCGCCGCCATCGGATGGCGCCGTCGTACGGAGAGCTTTTTCACGGATTACCCCGGTGTCAGGATCTCTTGTGTCGATGCTTCTGGCGGTGCCGTCGGCGGGGCGCGTCCTCCGTCCGGAGTACGGCGCGGGCGCCGGCCGGCGCGGTACCGGCTACTTGATCAGGTAGATCGTGGCGAACAGGCCGATCCAGACGACATCGACGAAGTGCCAGTAGTAGGACACGACGATGGCTGCGGTGGCCTGCTGATGGGTGAACCGTTTGGCCGCGTAGGTACGGCCCAGCACCATCAGGAACGCGATCAGACCACCCGTCACATGCAGTCCGTGGAACCCGGTCGTCAGGTAGAACACCGAGCCGTACGGGTCGGAGCTGAGCGAGATCCCGTCCTTCTTGACCAGGTTGGTGTACTCGAAGATCTGCCCGCCGATGAAGATCGCGCCCATCACGAACGTCACGATGAACCAGGAGCGCAGCTTCTTCACGTCGCCGCGCTCGGCGGCGAAGACGCCCATCTGGCACGTGAAGGAGGAGAGCACGAGGATCGTCGTGTTCGTCGCGGAGAACGGCACGTTCAGCGCGTCGGCGTGTGCCTTCCAGAAGGTCTCACCAGTGACCGACCGAAGGGTGAAGTACATCGCGAAGAGGGCCGCGAAGAACATCAGCTCGGAACTCAGCCAGATGATGGTCCCGACGCTGGTGAGGTTCGGCCGGTTGACCGACGGGTGCGCGTGCCCGGTTTCTACTGCTGTTGCTGTCGCCACGTCCGACATTATGTCGGTCCCTTATCCGGCGCTGACTCCGGGGGTCCCCCTTCGGTGTGTCAAGCCCGCTCGGCGACCCGCACGGCCTAGTTGGGCGTCCTTCGATCGGGCGACCCCTCCTCCGGAACCACCTGGCGGGAGTAGCATCCGAGCCACTTGAGAAATCCTTCACGAGGAGGAGCCACGATGCAGGCGACCGCCACCGTGCTGGTCTACAGCGACGACGCCAACACCCGGGAGCAGGTACGGCTCGCCGTCGGGCGCCGGCCCTCCGCCGACCTCCCCCCGGTGCAGTACCTGGAGTGCGCGACACTGCCCGCTGTGCTCAGCGAGTTGGAGCGGGGCGGCGTCGACGTGATGGTGCTCGACGGGGAGGCGAACCCGGCGGGCGGGATGGGCGTGTGCCGCCAGGCGAAGGACGAGGTCTTCCGCTGCCCGCCGGCGCTGGTGCTCATCGGGCGCCCGCAGGACGCCTGGCTGGCCACCTGGAGCCGCGCCGACGCGGCGGTCACCCATCCGGTGGACCCGGTGGCCCTCACCGACGCCCTGACGGTGCTGCTGCGCCGCCGCCTGGAGCCGACGAAGAAGGCCGTCGCCCACCGCTGAGCGCGCGGTGGACGACGGCGTGCGCACCCAAGGCGCGGGCGGTGACTAGGCCGTCTGGGGTGACAGGCGGGCGGGGGTGCCGGCCGGGACGTCGACCGGGGTGGTCTGGTCCTGGCCGGTGCTGCCGCTGTCCCCGGGGCTGCTGCTGGTGCTGCCGCCGGTGCCGGCCGAACCGCCGTTCAGGGCGCTGCCCTTCTGCCACTGGGCCCAGCTGAGGTTCCAGTCGCCGATGCCGTTGTCGAACGCGGTCATCATCGGGCCCTGGCTGTTGACGACCTGCACGATGTCGCCGACCCGGACGTGGTCGAAGAACCACTCCGCGTCGTCGGTGCTCATGCCGGTGCAGCCGTGGCTGACGTTGGCGTACCCCTGGGAGCCGACCGACCACGGCGCGGCGTGCACGTACTCGCCGCTCCATGTCACCCGGGTGGCCCAGTAGACGGGCAGGTCGTACGAGTCCGAGCTGCCGGCGGCGATGCCGACCGTGGAGCTCTTCATCTGGACGAACGACTCCTTGTCCAGCACCACCTTGATGCCGTTGCGGGTGTCGAAGCCGGGCTTGCCGGTGGTGACCGGGAGGGTCCGGACCACCTTGCCGTCGTCCTTGAAGGTCATCTGGTCGCTGGAGGCGTCGGTGAGCGCCTCGATGCGGTCGCCGGTGTGGATGGTGAGCGGCTTGTCCGCGGCGCCGTAGACCTTCTTGGCGATCTGTACGCCGCCGAGGGTGCTGCGCGCGGTGATCGTGGCGTGCGCGGGCCAGTACGTGCTGGGCCGGTAGTGCAGGGTCTTGTCGTCGACCCAGTACCAGGAGCCCTGGGCGGCCTTCGGGCTGCTGACCACCTGGAGGTGGGACTCCACCACCGCACGGGACTTCCGGTCCTTGACAGGGGCGCTCAGCGAGGCGGTGAGGGGCTCTCCGACGCCGTAGGTGCCGGTGTCCGGGCCGAAGGTCACATGGAAACCGGCCGCGGCGCCGGTGGTGTCGAACTTCAGCGTCTTGCGGCCGGGGTGGCCGCCGGAGTCCTCGGTGCTCACCCGGACGGTGTAGTGCGCGCCGGCGGCGAGCGGGGTGGTGGAGTGCCAGCTCTTGCTGTCGGCGCTGAGCTGGCCGTTGACATAGCGTCCGGTCGAGTCGGTCGCGACCACGTCGGTGATCTGCGAGCCGCCGTTCACGGAGACCTTGAGGGGCTTGGCCGGGTTGGCCTTGCCGCCGTCGGCGGTGCCGAAGGTGACCTTCGCCGCGGCGTCGTGGGGGGAGGATGCCAGCGGGTTGCCGCCGCCGCTGCAGGCGGCGAGGCCTATCGCGAGGGGCGCCGCGAGGATCGCGCGGCGCACGGTTATCAGCCGGCGGGGGCGGGGGCGCTCGGGAAGGTGGTTCATGCGTTCACGCTAAGAACGGCCACCGGAATCCGCGCGGTGGACGCCTGCAAAACGGTGAGGGCGGGCCCCGGCACCGTGGAGGTGCTCCGGGACCCGCCCTGGGTCGGCGGCCGCTCAGCGGCCGCCTGCGCCCTTACTGGGTGCGGTCCTCACCGTGGTAGTACTCGAAGACCCAGCCCCACACGCCGATCAGTATCACCGGCAGTGCGAAGAAGATCAGCCACCAGCCGAAGATGATGCCGAGGAAGGCGAGGCTGCCGCCGACGGCCAGCGCGAGCGGCTGCCAGCTGTGCGGGCTGAAGAAGCCCAGTTCGCCCGCGTCGTCCGCGACGTCGGCGTCCTCCCGGTCCTGGGCGCCGGTGTCGGCCCGCCGGGCGGTGAACGCCAGGTAGAAGCCGACCATGGTGCACAGCGCGAAGGCCATGAACAGCGCCGTGGTGCCGGCCGCTTCCTTGGACCACAGGCCGTAGACGATCGCCGACGCCAGGATGAAGACGGCGAAGCCCAGGAACATCTTGCCTTGGACCTTCACTTGCCGGCCTCCGTCTCATCCGCACCGGACAGCGCCGGGGCCGGTGCAGCGCCGTGGGAGAGCGCGTCCAGAGCGGCGATCTCCGGGTGGTGCAGGTCGAACGCCGGGGATTCGGAGCGAATCCGGGGCAGCGTGAGGAAGTTGTGCCGCGGCGGCGGGCAGGAGGTCGCCCACTCCAGCGAACGGCCGTAGCCCCACGGGTCGTCGACCTCGACCTTCTTGCCGTACTTCGCCGTCTTCCAGACGTTGTAGAGGAACGGCAGGATCGACAGGCCGAGCAGGAAGGAGCTGATCGTGGAGACGGTGTTCAGCGTGGTGAAGCCGTCCGCCGCGAGGTAGTCCGCGTAGCGGCGCGGCATGCCCTCGACACCCAGCCAGTGCTGGACGAGGAAGGTGCCGTGGAAGCCGAAGAACAGCGTCCAGAAAGTGATCTTCCCCAGCCGCTCGTCGAGCATCTTGCCGGTCATCTTCGGCCACCAGAAGTGGAAGCCGGCGAACATCGCGAACACCACGGTGCCGAAGACGACGTAGTGGAAGTGCGCGACCACGAAATACGAGTCCGAGACGTGGAAGTCCAGCGGCGGCGCCGCCAGGATCACACCGGTCAGACCACCGAAGGTGAAGGTGATCAGGAAGCCGATGGACCACAGCATCGGGGTCTCGAAACTCAGTGAGCCCTTCCACATGGTGCCGATCCAGTTGAAGAACTTCACCCCGGTCGGTACCGCGATCAGGAAGGTCATGAAGGAGAAGAACGGCAGCAGCACACCGCCGGTGACGTACATGTGGTGCGCCCACACCGTCACGGAAAGGCCCGCGATGGAGATCGTCGCGGCGACCAGGCCGATGTAGCCGAACATCGGCTTGCGGCTGAAGACCGGGATGACCTCGGAGATGATGCCGAAGAACGGCAGCGCGATGATGTACACCTCTGGGTGGCCGAAGAACCAGAAGAGGTGCTGCCACAACAGGGCGCCGCCGTTGGCCGCGTCGAAGACGTGCGCACCGAACTTTCTGTCCGCTTCGAGACAGAGCAGCGCCGCCGCGAGCACCGGGAAGGCGAGCAGCACGAGCACCGCGGTCAGCAGCACGTTCCAGCAGAAGATCGGCATCCGGAACATCGTCATGCCGGGCGCGCGCATGCAGATGATCGTGGTGATGAAGTTGACCGCGCCGAGGATCGTGCCGAAGCCGGAGAGCGCCAGACCCATGATCCACATGTCGGCGCCGACACCGGGCGAGTTCACCGCGTTGGACAGCGGCGAGTACGCGAACCAGCCGAAGTCGGCCGCGCCCTGCGGGGTGACGAAGCCGCCCACCGCGATGAGCGAGCCGAAGAGGTAGAGCCAGTAGGCGAACATGTTCAGCCGCGGGAACGCCACGTCGGGCGCGCCGATCTGCAGCGGCATGATCCAGTTGGTGAAGCCCGCGAACAGCGGTGTCGCGAACATCAGCAGCATCACGGTGCCGTGCATCGTGAACGCCTGGTTGAACTGCTCGTTGGACAGGATCTGGTTGCCCGGACGCGCCAGCTCGGCCCGCATCAGCAGTGCCAGGACGCCGCCGATCAGGAAGAAGGCGAACGACGTCACCAGGTACATGGTGCCGATGGTCTTGTGGTCGGTGGTGGTGAGCCATGACACCGACATCGAGCCGGGCTTCTTGACCCGGGCCGGGATTTCGTCCTCGTAGGAGTCGTCGGCCTCCGCCGCTCCCTGAGGTTCGTTGAGAATGCTCATGTGGTCTTGGGCTCCGAGTTCTTCGCGTTGCCCGTGGTGGCAATGCCCGACGGCAGGAAACCGGTCTGACCCTTTGCCGCCAGGTCCTTGAGGTGCTGCTCGTACTGCGCCGGCGTGACCACCTTGACGTTGAACAGCATCCGGGAGTGGTCGACACCGCAGAGCTCGGCGCACTTGCCCTTGAAGTCACCGAGGCGGCTCGGCGTGACCTGGAAGTCGTTGGTCTGGCCTGGCACGACGTCCATCTTCATCAGGAAGGGGACGACCCAGAAGTCGTGGATGACGTCACGCGAGGTCAGCACGAACCGGACGGTCTCGCCCTTGGGCAGCCACAGGGTCGGCCCCGGCAGCCCGGTGTCGGGGTCCTTCGAGGCCGCGGTGCCGACGTCGTAGACGCCTTCCTCGCCCGGCTGCCAGTCGAGCTTGTTCTGCGGGATCTCGGAGATCTCCGAGGGCACCTTCGCCGGCGTCGCGGCGTTGCCGTCCACGTTCTCCAGGTAGTTGAAGCCCCAGCTCCACTGGAACCCGACCACGTTGATCACGTGCTGCGGCTTCTTCGAGGTGTCCAGCAGCTTCGACTCGTCCCGCGCGGTGAAGTAGAACAGCACCGCGATCACCAGGATCGGGACGATCGTGTAGAAAGCCTCGATCGGCATGTTGTAACGCGTCTGCGGAGGGACCTCGACCTTGGTCCGGCTGCGCCGGTGGAAGATCACGCTCCACAGGATCAGGCCCCAGACCAGTACGCCGGTCGCCAGTGCGGCGGCCCAGGAGCCCTGCCAGAGGGAGAGGATTCGCGGTGCCTGTTCCGTCGCCGGGGTGGGCATACCGAGGCGGGGGAAGTCCTTGTAGGAGCAACCGGTTGCGGTTGCCAGGACCAGGCCCGCGGCCAGCGCCCGCGGCAGCCATCGCCGCACCGGGCGCCGCGACAATGGGGTACCTCCCACGCCGTCCTGGCCGTGGGGGAGGTCGGAGCCGTTGGGACTCACGTAGCGCCTTCCCGAGAGTCTCGCCCGCGCGTCCCGGGTGTTCCGGCCGTCTGTTGGTCGGTCGGCCCGAGCGCGGGCGCGTAGGTGTGGATGTTTATGCGGCACAAACCCTACTGGACGCTATTTGGAGTCTCGCGGGGAGGGGGGCCAACGCGCCGGGGCGCTCCCCGAAGGGATGGATAAGGGGTGGATCGCGTGCGGATGACGTGCGGTCCGGATCGGGGCGCGGGCCCGGAGTGCCGTCCGGCGCAGCCGTTCTGACGCCGCGCCGAACCGCGCCCTTTTGCGGCGGACCAGCGTTGTAGCGTGCTGCGGTGCCCTACTTCGACGCGGCGTCCGCCGCTCCCCTGCACCCGGTGGCGCGGCAGGCGCTGCTCGCCGCGCTCGACGAGGGATGGGCCGATCCGGCCCGGCTGTACCGCGAGGGGCGGCAGGCGCGGCTGCTGCTGGACGCGGCGCGCGAGGCCGCCGCGGAGGCGGTCGGCTGCCGCGCCGACGAGCTGGTGTTCACTCCTTCGGGTACCCGGGCGATCCACTCGGCGGTGTCGGGGGCGGCCGCGGGGCGGCGCCGGGCCGGCCGCCGGGTGGTGGTGTCGGCGGTGGAGCACTCGGCGGTGCTGCACGCGGCGGAGGCCGTCGCGGGGGAAGGGACCGTACAGGTCGGGGTGGATCGGACGGGGCGGGTGGACCCGGCGCGGTTCGCGGCGGCGCTCACCAGCGGGGCCGGGTCTGGGACTCGGGCCGGGTCCGGGACTGGGGCCGGGGCGGGCGGTGGCACGGCGCTGGCCGCGCTCCAGTCGGCCAACCACGAGGTGGGCACCCTCCAGCCGGTCGCGGAGGTCGCCGACGCGTGCCGCGCGGCCGGGGTGCCGCTGCTGGTGGACGCGGCGCAGTCGCTGGCGTGGGGCCCGGTGGAGGGTGCGTGGTCGCTGCTGGCGGCGAGCGCGCACAAGTGGGGCGGGCCGCCCGGCGTGGGGCTGCTGGCGGTCCGCAAGGGCACCCGCTACGCGCCCCAGGAGCCCGCGGACGAGCGGGAGTCGGGCCGGTCGCCCGGCTTCCAGAACCTCCCGGCGATCGTGGCCGCGGCCGCGTCGCTGCGGGCGGTGCGCGCGCAGGCGGAGGCGGAGGCGGCCCGGCTGTCGGCGCTGGTGGACCGGATCAGGGCCCGGGTGCCGCGGCTGGTGCCCGACGTGGAGGTGGTCGGCCACGACCGGCTGCGCCTGCCGCACCTGGTGACCTTCTCCTGCCTGTACGTCGACGGTGAGGCGCTGCTGACCGGTCTGGACCGGGCGGGCTTCTCGGTCTCCTCGGGCTCCTCCTGCACCTCCAGCACGCTGACGCCCAGCCATGTGCTCAAGGCCATGGGGGTGCTGTCGGAGGGGAACGTGCGGGTGTCGCTGCCCGCCGGCACCGCCGAGGCCGACGTGGACCGCTTCCTCGACGCGCTGCCCGGGGTGGTGGCCGAGGTGCGCGCCCACCTGGACGCGCCGACCACCGTGGGCGGCAAGGGCGTTGGCCCGGTGGAAGCCGGCGGCGACAGCGGCGGGGACAGCGGGCCGGGCGCCCTCCCCGCGGACGAGGGGCTGGTCGTGGACTCGCTCGGCAAGCGCTGCCCGATCCCGGTCATCGAACTCGCCCGGGTGATCGGCGACGTGCCGGTCGGCGGCCTCGTCACGGTGCTGTCCGACGACGAGGCCGCGCGGCTGGACATCCCCGCCTGGTGCGAGATGCGCGCGCAGGAGTACGTCGGCGAGCGCCCCGCCGAGCGCGGCACCGCCTACCTGGTGCGGCGCCGCGGCTGAGCGGGGCGCTTCGGCCCGCTCCCCTCGCGGCTACGCGCGGAGGAGTCGGGGGACGGGGTCAGGCGCCGATGTGCGCGCGCACCTCGTCGGCGGCGGTGTCGCCGTACGCCTTCGCGAAGCGCTCCATGAAGTGGCCGCGGCGCAGTTCGTACTCCTGGGTGCCGAGGGTCTCGATCACCAGGGTGGCGAGCATGCAGCCGATCTGGGCGGCGCGCTCCAGGCCGACGCCCCAGGCCAGGCCGGACAGGAACCCGGCGCGGAAGCCGTCGCCGACGCCGGTCGGGTCGACCTTCGCCTCTTCCTGCGCGCAGCCGACCACGATGTCCGGCCGGCCCTTGCGCTCGATCCGCACGCCCTTGGCGCCGAGGGTGGTGACGCGGTTCTCCACCCGGTCCAGGATCTCCGCGGCGCTCCAGCCGGTCTTGGACTCGATCAGCCCGGCTTCGTACTCGTTGTTGAACAGGTAGGCGGCGCCCTCGACCAGCACCCGGATGTCGTCGCCGTTCATCCGGGCGATCTGCTGGGAGAAGTCGGCGGCGAAGGGGATGGACCGGGTCCGGCACTCCTGGGTGTGGCGGATCATCGCCTCGGGGTCGTCGGCGCCGATGGAGACCAGGTCCAGGCCGCCGATCCGCTCGGCGACGTGCTGGAGCTCGATCAGCCGCGCCTCGCTCATCGCACCGGTGTAGAAGGAGCCGATCTGGTTGTGCTCGGAGTCGGTGGTGCAGATGAAGCGCGCGGTGTGCAGCACCTCGGAGATCCGCACCGAGTCGGTGTCCACGCCGTGCCGCTCGAGCCAGGACCGGTACTCGGCGAAGTCGGTGCCCGCCGCGCCGACCAGGATCGGCTTGGTGCCCAGCTGGCCCATGCCGAAGCAGATGTTGGCCGCGACCCCGCCGCGCCGCACGTCCAGCGCGTCGACGAGGAACGACAGCGACACCGTGTGGAGCTGGTCCGCGACGAGCTGATCGGCGAACCGTCCGGGGAAGGTCATCAGGTGGTCGGTGGCAATTGATCCGGTGACGGCGATGCGCACGACAGTGGCTCCCTGAAAGACGGCGTTTGGGGACCCTAACGCTACAGGGGGCGCCGCCCCGGGCGGCTCGGACGGCGATATCCCCGGGACGGCGGCGAACCGCTCGGCACCTCCCGAAACTACCGGTTGGTAGACCTTTGTCCGGCGGGCGAACGTGCCTAGGGTCGAAGTATGAGCACTCCCCGTACCACTCCGTACACGGAGAACCCCGAGAGCATGGCCGAGCTGCTCGGCGACTGCCACCGCACCGCGGCGCACTGGAAGGCCGCGGCGCCGGCGGGTCCGCGGCCCGAGCCGGTGCGCCCGCCGGGCATCCACGTCCCGCCGACGTCGGTCGCCGCCGTACGGGAGATGGGCGAGTACGGGGCCTGACGGCGCGGGCGCGGCGGGCCCCGCTGACCCGGCCCTCACCCGAACGGTGGAACCGCTTCGCGCCCCGCCACGTCACAGGTGCACCTGACGGTCGAGAGAGCCGAAGGAGCACCCAGTGAGCAAGGAACGCGACGACGGCGCCACCGAAAGCACCGCCCCGGGCCCGGGCGACGCGGAGCACAAGGCCGAGGCGCAGCACCCGGCCGAGGCGGAACACCGGGCGGAACACCTGGTCGAGGCAGCACACCCGGTCGGCGCCGGGGACATGGCAGCAGCGGATCACCCGGACCGCGGTGAGCGGCCCGCCCGCAAACCGCGGTGGGCGGTCGCGGCGGTCGTGGCGGCCGTCCTGGTGGCCGGGGGCGGCGGCGCCTGGTGGGCGACGGCGGCGGGCGGAGGCGGCAGCACCGCCTCGACCCCGCTGCGGATCGACGGACCGGTGGGCGTGGCCTCCTCCACCTCCGACGGCGGCTCGGGCCCCTACCACCTGACCGGCACCCTGCCGAAGGGCCCGCAGAAGGCCGCGGTATACGCCCCGTCCGGCAGCGTGGCGCGCGCGGACGCGGCGCGCCTGGCCGGGCTGCTCGGGCTGTCCGGCGGCGTGCGGTCGGAGAACGGTTCATGGCGGGCGGGGGCGGCGGCCGGCGCCGACGCGCCGTCGCTGGTGGTGAGCAAGGCCGCGCCGGGCACCTGGTCGTACTCCGCGGGCGGCACGCCGACGACCGGTACCCGCGGCGGCGGTTCGGACGCCTCCCCGGTGCCGGCGGCGAAGGCGAAGGCGGTGGCCGCGCCGGTGCTGAAGGGGCTCGGCCTGTCCGGCGCGAAGGTGGACGCCTCCACCGCGGTCGGCGCGATCCGGACGGTGACCGCGGACCCGGTGGTCGGCGGCGCACCGACGCACGGCTGGACCACCTCGCTCCAGATCGGCGCGGACGGGCGGATCGGCAACGGCTTCGGCCGGCTGTCGGACCTGGCGAAGGGCGACACGTACCCGGTCGTCAGCGCCGCGACCGCGCTGAAGGAGCTGAACTCCTCGACCACGATCATGCACCCGGGCGCCGTCAACGGCGGCGCGGTGACCCGCTCCGGCACCGCGGGGGCCTCAGGGAGCGCGGGGACCACCGGGACCCTGCCGGGCGGCGGCACCGAGCAGCGGACGGAGGTGCGCGGTGCGACCTTCGGCCTCGCGCTCCAGTACGTGGCGGGCGTCCAGACGCTGGTGCCGGCCTGGCTCTTCACCACCGCGCCGGAGGGGGCGACGCGCACCTCGGTGGTGGCGCAGACCGCGGTCGACCCGCGCTACATCACCAGCGGCGTCCCGTCGAGCACGCCGCCGTCCGGGGCGACGTCCCCGACGCCGTCGGTGAACCCGGGCGGACCGATCCTGCCCACCCCGACGGGCCCGACCGGCTCGACCGGCCGGACCGTGCACCGCGTGCCGGTGCAGTCGTACACCGTCTCCGGCCGCACCCTCACGCTGGTCTACGAGGGCGGCGGCTGCGACACGTACAAGGCGTCGGCGAGCGAGAGCGGCGACCAGGTGCGGGTGTCGGTGGTCGCGACGCCGAAGAGCGGGGTGTGCCCGATGTTCGTCACGTCCCTGCACCAGACGGTGACGCTGACGGCGCCGCTGGGCAGCCGCACGGTGGTGGACGCCTCGAACGGCCAGTCGCTCAGCGGCCGCTGACCTCTCGCCGGCACCCGCCACCAGGACCGGCCGGGCGGCTGCCGCGGCCGGCCGGACAGGACGAAGCGGCGGCGCCCATGGGGGGTGCCGCCGCTTCTGGGGTCCTCAGCCGGGCCCCGCGGGGCCCGGCCGGCGACTCAGTGGAAGGAGTCGCCGCAGGCGCAGGAGCCCGTGGCGTTCGGGTTGTCGATCGTGAAGCCCTGCTTCTCGATGGTGTCCACGAAGTCGATGGAGGCGCCGCCCAGGTACGGGGCGCTCATCCGGTCGGTGACGACCTTGACGCCGTCGAAGTCCTTCACCACGTCGCCGTCGAGGGCGCGCTCGTCGAAGAACAGCTGGTAGCGCAGGCCCGAGCAGCCGCCGGGCTGGACGGCGACCCGCAGCGCGAGGTCCTCGCGGCCCTCCTGCTCAAGCAGGCTCTTGACCTTGGCGGCGGCAGCGTCGGACAGGAGGATGCCGTCCGTCGTGGTGGTCTCGTCCTGAACCGTCATGTGCTTCACTCCCGGGTTGTACGGACTGCTGGCTGTCGATGACTAACCGACGCCGTTTCGGATTCATTCCGGGTCCGCGGCGACTTGTTCCTCACTCGTCCCCCCATCGTCGCACACGCCCGCTGAATGCCCAGCGGTATGCGTCACACTGACGAAACGGGCATCGTCAACCTGACGCGAACCGGTTATGATAGATAGCGTCAAGTAGACGAAAAGGTCTGCGCGCTGCGAAGAAAGGGCTACGGGCCCGTGACCACCACACAAACGCCGACTGACCGGACCGACCCGCTGGACGTCCGGCCCACGCCGCTCGCCCTGCTGCTGCTCGGGCGGGAGTCCGACCCGCGCAGCGAGCGCGGCGTCGACTGCCCCGGCGACCTGCCCGCGCCGTCCGACCCCGACCTGGTGGCACGTGCCCGGGCCGCCAAGGCGCGGCTGGGCGAGCGGGTCTTCGTCCTCGGCCACCACTACCAGCGCGACGAGGTCATCGAGTTCGCCGACGTCACCGGCGACTCCTTCAAGCTCGCCCGCGACGCGGCCGCCCGGCCCGACGCCGAGTACATCGTCTTCTGCGGCGTGCACTTCATGGCCGAGTCCGCGGACATCCTCACCTCGGACCGCCAGCAGGTGATCCTCCCCGACCTCGCGGCCGGCTGCTCGATGGCCGACATGGCCACCGCCGAGCAGGTCGCCGAGTGCTGGGACGTGCTCGCCGACGCCGGTGTCGCCGGCACGACCGTCCCGGTGGCATACATGAACTCCTCCGCGGACATCAAGGCCTTCACCGGCCGGCACGGCGGCACCATCTGCACCTCGTCCAACGCGCGGCGCGCGCTGGAGTGGGCGTTCGAGCAGGGCGAGAAGGTGCTCTTCCTGCCCGACCAGCACCTCGGCCGCAACACCGCGGTCCGCGACATGGGCCTGTCCCTCGACGACTGCGTGGTCTACAACCCGCACAAGCCCGGCGGCGGGCTGACCGCCGAGCAGCTGCGCGCGGCGAAGATGATCCTGTGGCGCGGGCACTGCTCGGTGCACGGGCGCTTCTCGCTGGAGTCGGTGGAGGACGTGCGGGCCCGTATACCCGGGGTCAACGTCCTGGTGCACCCCGAGTGCAAGCACGAGGTCGTCACCGCCGCGGACCACGTCGGCTCCACCGAGCACATCATCAAGATGCTCGACGAGGCGCCCACGGGCTCCGCGTGGGCGCTGGGCACCGAGCTCAACCTCGTGCGCCGGCTGGCCGCCGCCCACCCCGACAAGCAGATCGTCTTCCTCGACAAGACCGTCTGCTTCTGCTCCACCATGAACCGCATCGACCTGCCGCACCTGGTCTGGACGCTGGAGTCGCTGGCCGACGGCAAGCCGGTCAACCGCATCCAGGTCGACCCCGAGACCGAGCACTTCGCCAAGGCCGCACTGGAGCAGATGCTCGCCCTGCCGTAACCGCCCCCGCGTAACGCGCCTGTCCGGCACGGAAGTTGTACCGGCGCCCGCTCGTCGTCGCATGATGGAACGGTGATTCTTCGCCCCGTACGCGACGACGAGCAGGACGCCGAGGTCGTACGGGAGGTCGCGGCGGCCGCGTTCGGCGTGCCGCGGTCCCTGGACGGCGGGCAGGCGACGGACGAGGCCGCGCGGACCGCCCGGCAGCACAGCCGCGTCCGGCACCTGGCCCGCAGCGACCCCGGCGGCTGCTGGATCGTCGAGGACGAGACCGCCGGGCCGGTCGGCGCGGTGCTGTCCGCGCGGCGCGAGGGCACCTGGTCGCTGTCGCTGCTCGCGGTCGTGCCCGGCGCGCAGGGCAAGGAGGTCGGCAAGGCGCTGCTGGCCCGCGCCCTGCACTACGGGCGGGCGTGCCTGCGCGGCATCGCGTGCGCGCCGGGCGACCCGGTGGCCGCGCGCACCCTGCGCCGGGCCGGGCTGACCCTGCATCCGACGCTGCGGCTGTCCGGGCCGGTGGACACCGCCGGGCTCGATCCGCTGGACGGCGCCGTCCACCAGGGCTCGGCACGCCACCGCGACCTGATGGACTCCGTGGACCGGCGCACCCGGGGCGGCGCGCACGGGCCCGACCACGAGGAACTGCTGCGGCACAACGCGCTGTTCGTCGTGGACGACCTCGCGGGCAGCGGCTACTGCTACGCCCGCGCCGGGCATGTGGAGGCGCTCGCGGCGACCTCCCGGCGGCTGGCCACCCGCCTGCTCACCGCCGCGCTCGTCGCCACTCCCCCGGGCGGCTCGGCCCGTGTCACCCACGTCAACGCCGAGAGCCAGTGGGCGCTCGACGTCGCCGTCGCGGCGGGGCTGGCCATATCCAACGACGGCTTCCTGTGCCTGCGGGGGCTTCGTCCGCCCGAACTGGCCGTCTTCTCCCGTACGTTGCCGTGACCGGCGCCCCCCGGTGAGGCGCGCCGTCCCTCAACCGGCGGACGGGGCCTGTTCGTCGGGGGTCTGCTCGCCGGAGGTCCGTCCGTCAGGGGTGAGCCCGGCGGAGAGCGCCGCGGCGGCCTGGAGGAGGGGCAGGGCCATCAGGGACCCGGCGGCTCCCCCGACGGCCACCGCGCGGTCCAGGAGCGGTTCCAGGGACACCCGGTCCAGCGCCTTGGCCTGCCCGGCCTCACCGGTGGCGGCGCCGGCCACCCACCAGTCGGGTGCCCGGAAGGCGACGCGCTGCGCGACCAGCGCACAGGCCGCGCCGACCACCCCGTCCAGGACGACCGGCAGCTTCCGCACCGCGGCCTGGAGCAGGAACCCGGTGATCGCGGCGAAGTCGGCGCCGCCGACCGCGCCGAGCAGCGCCAGCTGATCCCCCAGCACCGGCCGCGCCCGGCGCAGCCCGTCCCGGATCGCGGCGCACTTGCGCATCCACGCGAGGTCGTCGATGCCGGACCCGCGCCCGGTCACGACGGAGGCGTCCGTACCGCAGAGCGCGGCGATCAGCACGCCCGCGGCCGTGGTGCCGCCGACGCTGAGGTCCCCCAGGAGCACCAGGTCCGTGCCGGAGTCGGCCTCCTCGTCGGCCAGCGCCAGCCCGGTACGGAACGCCTTCTCCGTCTCCTCCGGGGTCAACGCGTCCTCGATGTCGAGGCGGCCCGAGCCGCGCCGCACCCGGTGGGCGGTGACCGCGGCGGGCAGCTCCGCCGGGTCGCAGTCCACCGCCATGTCGATCAGGCGCAGTTCCGCGCCGTACTGCCGGGCCAGGATCGCGGCGGGCGAGATGCCCTCCAGCGCGGCCCTGACCAGCTCCACGGTGCTGCCCGCCGGGCGGGCCGACACCTCGAGCCCGGCCACTCCGTGGTCGGCCGCGAACACCAGTGCCCGGGGGCGGACGATCGGCCGCGCCACCGGTGTGCCCTGCACCGCGGCGAGCCAGTCGGCCAGTTCGGCCACCCGGCCCAGGCCGCCGGACGGTCGCACCAGACCGCTCCAACGTTCCTGCGAGTCCCGACGCACGCCCGCGTCCGGCCGCTCCACCAGGGCCCCGAAGTCGTCCAACTCAATCCCACTCACCCGCCGAACAGTACCGGTCCGCTGCGCTCGGCCGCGCGGACCCTCCACGGTCCCCTGTCCCCCGGTCCCGGGACCACCTCCCGGTGGGTGGGGTCCCCTCCGCGGGGTGCGCTCGCTGGGCCCCCGGACCACCCCGGCAGGTGGGTGCCCCTCCGGCGCGGTGCGCTCGGCGAATAGCGGGACCACCTCCCGGTGGGCGGGTACCCCTCCGCGGGGTGCGATCGGTGGGTACCGGGATCTTGACGGTGCGTCGTGGCCGGTCGCGCAGTTCCCCGCGCCCCTGGGCTCGCTCGGCCCTCCCCGCGGACCCTCCACGGTCCCCTGTCCCCCGGTCCCGGGACCACCTCCCGGTGGGTGGGTACCCCTCCGCGGGGTGCGATCGGTGGGTGCCGGGATCTTGACGGTGCGTCGTGGCTGATCGCGCAGTTCCCCGCGCCCCTGGGTCTGCTCGGCGCTTCCCGCGGGAGAAGGGTGCGCCCCGGAGGGGCGCGGGGAACGGCGCGCGCAACAGGCCACCGGCCTGCGGCCGGGAGGCGGTCCGCGGCCCCGGCGGCGAGTAGCCGAAGGGGCGCGGGGAACTGCGCGACAAGCCACCGCGAACCGCAAGGTCCCGTAGCCCCGCGGACGGGGCAACCCGGGGGAACCCACCCACCAGCAGGCAGGCCCGGCACCCACCGAACACACCACCCCGGAAGGGGAACCCACCCACCGGCAGGCGGGCGCGGCACCCACCGAACACACCGCCCCGGAGGGGGACCCGCCCACCGGGAGGTGGTCGCGGGGCGGACGGGGCGGGGGAGCCCGGGGGATGGGGTTACCGCAGAGGCATCGACATTCCGGCGACGGTGAGGAGGACGTGGTCGGACTCGGCGGCGACGGCGGCGTTGAGGCGGCCGAGGGCGTCGCGGAAGCGGCGCCCGGAGGCGGTCGGGGGGACGACGCCGGAGCCGACTTCGTTGGAGACGGCGACGACGGTGCGGCGGGTGGCGCGCCAGGCGGCGCGCAACGCGTCGATACGGGCCCCGACGGAGTCGCCCGCATGCTCGCGCCAGTTCTGGTCGTCCCAGGCGCCGGCCTCGTCCATGACGTGGGTGAGCCACAGGGAGAGGCAGTCGATGAGCAGGGGCGGCCCGGAGCCGTCCGCGAGCAGCGGCAGCAGGTCGCAGGTCTCGGCGGTGCGCCAGGCGGCGGGCCGCCGCTCGCGGTGGGCGGCGACGCGTTCGGCCCACTCGGCGTCGCCGTCGCGGGTGCCGCCGGTGGCGACGTAGAGGACGTCGGGGAAGGCGGCGAGGCGGCGTTCGGCCTCGGCGGACTTGCCGGAGCGGGCACCGCCGAGGACGAGGGTGCGCCGGGGCAGGTCGGGCACGTGGCGGTAGTCCCCGACGGTGAGGGTGGTGCCGTCGGGCACCGCGCGGGCGCCGAGCGCGGCGAGGCGGCGGTCCAGTTCGGGCCCGGGCGGCGCCTCGTGCCCGAGGTGCACCGCGACGACGTCCGTCGTCCCGGCCACCGCGCCGGCCGCACGCAGCCGCGCGAGGGCGTCGGGCCGCCCGACGACGTCGAGCAGCACCAGGTCGTACGGCGCGGCGGCCGCGCCCTCCACCCCGTGGTTGCCGTTGTCCGCCAGGCCCGCGGGGGCGCACCCGGGCGGCAGGTAGAGCGCGCGCAGCCCGTCCGGCGACTCGACCTCGTACCCGGTGCCGAGGGCGTCGGTCGCCACAGCCCGCACCCGGTGCCCGGTGAGCACCGGCAGCTCCCGCCCGTCGGGCACCCGGGCGGGCGCGGGCAGGCCCGGGGGGATCTCGACCGGCGGACCGTCGTGCGGGTGGGACAGCAGGACGAGGCGCAGCCCGCCCAGGGTCCGTCCGGCGCGGGCCGCGGCGAGCGCGACGCCGGGCAGGAGGTCGAGCAGCACCGCACCGTCGACGAGCACCGACGTGGCGCCGCGTGCCCCGTCCCCTGTGGCGAGGGCGCAGACGGCGCAGGGGCAGTCGGGCACCGGCAGGCCGTCGGGTCCGCCGGTGCCGAGCAGAGTCAGTTCCACGGCACGATCGTCTCGTGCCTGCCGGGCCCGGGCGCGCGGGGGCCGTCCAAGCGGCTGCCGGGGGCCGCGCCGGACATGGCGCCGGGGGCTGCGCCGGGAGCCGGGAGCCCTGCCGACTTGGGGGCGCCCTCTCGACGGCTCCGGGACGCGCTGGAAGGATCATCGGTGCCCCGGCGAATCGTGCCTATACGCTTCCTGGGCACTGTTCTCCCATTCCCGGACCGAGGAGCAGCACATGGCGTGGACGTGGCGGTTCGAGGCGGCTGACGGCTCCGAGGTGGAGCCTTCGGTGGAGCCGGAGGAGTTCACCACTCAGGGCGACGCCGAGTCGTGGGTCGGCGAGGTCTGGAAGGAGCTCGCCGCCGGCGGTACCGAGCAGGTCACCCTCTTCGAGGACGGCACGCGCGTCTACGGCCCCATGAGCCTGGCGGCCGCCGACGCCGAGCCCGACCCGGCGCCCGCGCCCGACCCGGAGGAGTCCTGACGTCCTGACGCCCTGAGGGGCGCGGGCGCGGAGGGCCGGCGCGGGCGGCAGGTCAGCTCAGCGATCCGAGGGTGACCTGGACGCTCTTGGTGGCGGTGTCCCGCACATAGGTGACCGTGGCCTTGTCGCCGGGCTTGAGTCCGGCCAGCACCTCGGTGAGCGACTGCACCGTGGTGATCGACGTCGACCCGACCTTGGTGATGACGTCGCCGGCCTTGAGCCCGGCCTTGGCCGCGGCGCCGCCGTTCGTCACGCTGACGATCGCGACGCCGGCCGGCTGGGAGTCCAGGCCGACGACCCCGCGGACGGTCACGCCGAGCGCGGCCCGCCCGGAGTCGGTGACCTTCCCGTTCTTGATGATCTGGTCGGCGATCCGCTTGACCGTCGAGGAGGGGATGGCGAACCCGATGCCGGGCGCCGCGCCGCTGCCCAGCTGCGGGTCGGTGGCGGCGAGGGTCGGGATGCCGACCACCTGGTTGTCGAGGTTGACCAGCGCGCCGCCGCTGTTGCCGGGGTTGATCGCCGCGGAGGTCTGCACCATGTCGGGGATGGTGGCGCCGGTACCGCCGCCGGAGCTGCCGGAGCCGCCCTCGCTGACGGTGCGGCCGGTCGCGGAGACGATGCCCTGGGTGACGCTGCTGGACAGGCCCAGCGGGTTGCCCATGGCGAGCACGATCTCCCCGACCGCCGCGGTACCGCCGGGCGCGAAGGTGGCCGGCTTGAGGCCGCTGGGCACCGAGGAGAGCCGGATGACGGCGAGGTCGCTCGCGGGGTAGGACGACACGAGCTTGGCGGCCAGCGGGCTGCCGCCGGTGGCGAGGGACACCTCGAAGGAGGTGGCGTTCCCGATGACGTGCGCGTTGGTGACGATGTCGCCCTTGCTGTCGTAGACGACGCCGGAGCCGAGGTCCTGCTTGGTGGTGATCTGCACGACCGAGGGCAGCACGTTCTTCACGGTGCTCTGATAGGCGCTCTGGAGGCTGTCGGACGACCCGGCCCTGTCCACCGCGGCCTTGGCGGCGGGTGCCTGGGCGCCGGAGTCGGACGCGGTACCGGACGGGCCGCACCCGGCGGCGAGCAGCACGGCGGCGCAGGCCGCGGCGGTACCGGTGGCGGGCAGCAGGAGGCGGCGGCGGGGGCGGTCGTTGCGCGATCGACTCATGTCGGAATTGTCGCTTTCGCCGCACCGCGCGGCGCGGCCCGGACCGCCAATCGGGTCGTACGACCGGTGGCACCCGCCAGGTCAGGTCCCGTGCCGGATCAGGCCCCGCACCCGGTCAGGCCCCGCACCCGGTCAGCCGCGGACGCCGCACAGGTGCAGCAGCGCCGCCACCGAGCGGTACGGGTCGGTGCGGCCGGCCCGCTCCTCCGCCGCGATCAGCAGTTCCATCTCCTGCGGGTCGGCCGGGCCCGCCGCCTGGTCGGGCACGGTGTCGGTGAAGACCCGCACCCCGTACCAGGCGCGCAGCGGCACCCCGATGCCCTCCAGCACCGCGGTCAGCGCCGCGCGGCGGTCGGCGCGGGTACTCAGGCCCAGCCGGTTGGTGTAGGCGTCGGAGCCGAAGGCGCCCAGCGCGGCGCCCCAGTCCCCGAACAGGCCCGGGCGCATGGCGAGCGCGTCGCCGTTGCGCACCAGCAGGC
This sequence comes from Actinacidiphila sp. bgisy145, assembly GCF_057708125.1. Lineage (NCBI taxonomy): Bacteria > Bacillati > Actinomycetota > Actinomycetes > Kitasatosporales > Streptomycetaceae > Actinacidiphila > Actinacidiphila sp. bgisy145. Next base: position 87,359 of record NZ_JBYIRL010000033.1, on the reverse strand, counting down.
TCAGCATGCCGCCGGGGGTGAGCACCCGGGCGAGCGCGGCGAGCAGTGGCTCGGGGTCGGCGACGTACATCAGCACGCCGTGGCAGAGCACCACGTCGAAGCAGGCCGGGCCGAAGTGCCGGCCGGTCTCGCGGCCGTCGCCGCGCAGCACCACGAACCGCTCGCGGACGTCGGCGGGCTCGGCCGCCACCGTGTGCCGCAGCGCGGCCAGCATCGACGGATCGGACTCCAGCCCGGTCACGAGGTGGCCGAGCCGGGCCAGCCGCAGCGACTGGGTGCCCTGGCCGGGGCCGATGTCCAGCACCCGCAGCCGGCGCCGGGCGTGCGCGCCGGGCGACTGCGGGAAGCACGCGGCCAGCTGCTCGTCCAGCTGCCGGGCGACCAGCTCCTGGCGGACGGTGTTCCGCAGTCCGCCGAGCCCGGCCAGCCAGCTGCCCGCGCCGCCCGCGAAGCCGCCGGCGCCGGGCCGGACGCCTGGCACACCGGCGCCGGACGCGGCGCCGCCGTAGCCGTAGTCGTCGTAGTCCGCCGGGCCCCCGTGCCCCCCGGTCAGAGTTTGGTGCCGCGGCTGACCTGCGGCTTCGGCAGCCGCAGCCGCCGCATCTGGAGCGTACGCATCAGGCCGTAGGCCACCGCGCCCTTGGTGTTCTTGCCCTCGAAGCGGCGCCGCAGCTGGCGGCGCAGCAGCACGCTGGTCACCACCGAGTCGATCACGATCGCGACGATCACGACCAGCCACAGCAGCAGCGACAGGTCCTGCATCGAACCGGCGACGCTCAGCACCAGGATGACCACCGCGAGCGGCAGGAAGAACTCCGCGACGCGGTAGCGGGAGTCGACGTAGTCCCGGACGAACTTGCGCACCGGGCCCTTGTCGCGCGGCGGCAGGTACCGCTCGTCGCCCCCGGCCAGCGCCTGGCGCTGCTTGGCCATGTCCGCCCGGCGGGAGTCGCGCGCCTGCCGGGCCGCGGATTTGCGGTCGGTGGGCGTGGTCACCGCCTTGCGGCGCTGGCTCTGGGCCTCGCTGCGCTTGGGCGTGGGCCGGCCCTTGGGGGCCTGGGGGTCACGCGGCTGGTCCTCCAGCAGCGCCGTGGTGCTGGCGCTCTGGGACTGCTCATCTTGGGAACGACGTCGGAACACAACTCCAAGGTTACGTGCTCCCGGCGCCGCACCCCAGCCCCTCACCTACTCCTTGGGCGCTAGGTCGCCGAACCGTGATCGTCCCTGGGGATGAGCACATCCGGTCCCGAACAGTGCGGTAATGGAACCGAGGCCCGTAGGCTGGTGTCTGTAGACGTGCTGGAGCAGTTGCCGAGAAGGGGGCGCGCGAGGCCCATGAGCGGTGTCATGAAGCGGATGGGAATGATCTTCCGCGCGAAGGCCAACAAGGCCCTGGACCGGGCCGAGGACCCGCGCGAGACCCTCGACTACTCGTACCAGAAGCAGCTCGAACTGCTGCAGAAGGTGCGCCGCGGGGTCGCCGACGTGGCCACGTCCCGCAAGCGGCTGGAGTTGCAGCTCAACGAGTTGCAGAAGAAGTCGTCCACCTACGAGGACCAGGGCCGCAAGGCGCTCGCGCTCGGCCGGGAGGACCTGGCCCGTGAGGCGCTCTCGCGCCGGTCCGCGCTCCAGCAGCAGGTCACCGACCTGGAGACGCAGCACACGCAGCTCCAGGGCGAGGAGGAGAAGCTCACGCTCGCCTCCCAGCGGCTCCAGGCCAAGGTGGACGCCTTCCGGACGAAGAAGGAGACCATCAAGGCCACCTACACCGCCGCCCAGGCGCAGACCCAGATCGGCGAGGCCTTCTCCGGCATCTCCGAGGAGATGGGCGACGTCGGCATGGCGATCCAGCGGGCCGAGGACAAGACCGAGCAGCTGCGCGCGCGGGCCGGCGCCCTCGACGAGCTGATGGCCTCCGGCGCCCTGGACGACCCGAGCGGCCTGGGCAAGGACGACCTCCAGGCGGAGCTGGACCGGCTCTCCGGCGGCAGCGATGTCGAGCTGGAGCTCCAGCGGATGAAGGCCGAGCTGGCCGGCGGCAGCAGCAGCACCCCGGCGATCGAGGGCGGCCAGAACGGCCAGGGCGCCCAGGGCCAGCCCCAGGACCGGCCCCGGTTCGACAAGCAGTAGGCACTGGACCGCACCGTCACGGAGGAGGCCGTCATGATCGTACGGATCATGGGGGAGGGCCAGGTGCGGGTGGACGAGTCCCACCTCACCGAGCTCAACACGCTCGACAACGAACTGCTCGCCGCCGTCCAGTCCGGCGACGAGCCCGCTTTCCGCCGCACCCTGGGCGCCCTCCTCGACGGCGTCCGCGGCTTCGGCGAGCCCCTTCCCGACGACGCCCTGCTCCCCTCCGAGCTCATCCTCCCCGCCCCCGACGCCACCCTGGAGACGGTCCGCGCCATGCTCGACGACGACGGCCTCATCCCCGGCTGACCAGGGACGGCGGGCCGGCGGGGGCGGCCTGGCACCCAGGTGGCGGGGTTACCGTTGCTAACCGTGCAGTACCCATCGGGAGTCCTCGCACCGTGGCAGTGGCTGCGGGCGCACCACAGCACGGCCGACGCCGCTCTCGCGTCGGCCGTGTTCGTGCTGATCCTGCTGAGCAGCGTCCTCGGCTCGGACACCTACCAGCTGACCGCGGTCGACGTCGGCCTCGCCGCGCCCGCGTGCGCGTCGCTGTGCCTGCGCCGCACCGCACCGTGGTCGGTGCTCGTCTTCACCTGCGCGCTGTCCGCGCTGTTCATCGCGCTGCGCCCGGCTGACGGCCGGGTCCCGGTGATCCTCGCGGCGGCGATGGCGCTGTACACGGTCGCGGCCAGGACCGACCGCCACACCACGTGGCTGACCGGGCTCGCGGTGTGCGTCGGCCTGACGGCGCTGGCGATGTCCTTCGGCAACGGCCCCTGGTACGGCCAGGCGAACTTCGCGGTCTTCGCCTGGACCGGGATGGCCGCCGCGGCCGGTGACGCCGTCCGCAGCCGCCGCGCGTACATCACCGCGATCAAGGAGCGCGCCGAGCGGGCCGAGCGCAGCCGGGAGCAGGAGGCGCGGCGGCGGGTCGCGGAGGAGCGGATGCGGATCGCCCGCGAGCTGCACGATGTCGTCGCCCACCACATCGCGCTGGTCAATGTGCAGGCGGGGGTGGCCGCGCACGTCATGGACTCGCGTCCGGACCAGGCCAAGCAGGCCCTCGCCCACGTCCGGGAGGCCAGCCGGACCGCACTGGCCGAACTGCGCACCACCGTGGGGCTGCTGCGGCAGTCCGGCGAGCCCGAGGCGCCGATGGAGCCCGCGCCGGGCCTGGCGGTGCTCGACCAGTTGCTGGACGGCTTCCGGCGGGCGGGGCTGCGCGTCACCGTCGAGTGCGACGGCCACGAGCGCCCCGGGCCGGACGGCGAGGAGCCGGCCGCGCTGCCCGCGTCGGTGGACCTGACCGCCTACCGGGTGATCCAGGAGTCGCTGACGAACGTGCAGAAGCACGCCGGCCCGCGGGCAGGCGCGGTGGTGCGGATCAGCCGGGCCGACGGCGAGCTGCGGGTCGTGGTCGACGACGACGGCGCGCCGGAGGCCGCGGCCGGGGCGCCGCCGCTGTTCGGCGGGCCGCTGCCGGAGCCGGAGGGCGGCGCGGGGCGGGAGCGGGCGGAGCGCGACCGTACGGGGCGGGAGCGTACGGCCGCGGCCCAGGACCGTACGGGGGCGGGTGCGGGTGCCGGTGCGGGTGCGGGTGCCGACTCCGGGGCCGGCTCCGGCGGCGGGCACGGGCTGCTCGGCATGCACGAACGCGCCTCGGCGCTCGGCGGGGTCTGCCGCACCGGCGCCCGGCCCGGCGGCGGCTTCCGGGTGTCGGTGCGGCTGCCGCTGGCGGTGCCCCCGCACGGGTCCGCGGCGCCGTCCCCGTAACCTGACCGGTATGGCGCTCCCTCCCGATCACCCGGCACCGCCCGCGCCCGAGACGGTGAAGGTGCTGATCGCCGACGACCAGGCACTGCTGCGGGGCGCGTTGCGCGTCCTGGTGGAGTCCGAGCCGGACATGGCCGTGGTGGGCGAGGCGGCGGACGGCGCCGAGGCGGTGCTGCTGGCGCGGGCCGAGCGGCCGGACGTGGTGCTGATGGACATCCGGATGCCGGGCACCGACGGGATCGCGGCCACCCGGGAGATCGTCGCCGACCCCTCGCTCGCCGGTACCGCGGTACTGGTGCTGACCACCTTCGAGGCGGACGAGTACGTGGTGCGGGCGATCCTGGCCGGGGCCTCCGGGTTCCTCGGGAAGGGCGCGGAGCCGGACGAACTGCTCTGCGCGATCCGTACCGTGGCCAAGGGCGAGGCGCTGCTGTCCCCCGCCGCCACGAAGAGCCTGATCTCGCGGTTCGTCGCCCAGCAGCACGGCGCCGACGACGAGCCGCGCACCGTGCCGGGCATGGACACCCTCACCTCGCGGGAGCGGGAGGTGCTCGTCGAGGTCGCCGGCGGCCTGCCGAACGACGCGATCGCCGCCCGCCTCGGGGTCAGTCCGCTGACCGTCAAGACGCACATCAACCACACGATGGCCAAGCTCGCCGCCCACGACCGCGCGCAACTCGTCGTGGCCGCCTACGAGTCGGGGCTCGTCCGCCCCCAACGCCCCTGAGTTGCACCGGCGGTCCAGCAGTCCGGCCGACGGAAACCCACAGATTCGGACAGCTGATCGCGCTCCCAAAAAATGAAAGCAACAAATATTGACCGAACCAACCAGCGCGCGTACCTTCCGAGCGAGCCGTCAAGCGCCGCCGGGACGCACGTGAACTCGGCGGTCGGCGCGGCCTGTTGAAGCAAGCTCCACCACCCCCCACCTCCAGGAGCGAGCCATGCAAAGAGTCTCCGCCGCGCCCGCGGGACGCCGCCTCGTCCCACGGCTGCGCGCCGCCCTGATGTCGGCCGTCGCGGCCCTCGCACTCGTCCTCGGCGCGCTGATCGGCCTGCCGGGCACGGCCGCGCACGCCGCCGGCTCGCTGCCGTGCGACATCTACGCCGCCGCCGGCACCCCCTGTGTCGCCGCGCACAGCACCACCCGCGCGCTGTTCGCCTCGTACAACGGCCCGCTGTACCAGGTGACACGCTCCTCCGACGGCGCCAAGACCGACATCGGCCTGCTCGCGCAGGGCGGTTACGCCAACGCGGCCGCGCAGGACAGTTTCTGCGCGGACACCACGTGCAGCATCAGCAAGGTCTACGACCAGACCTCGCGGCACAACGACCTCAACCCGGGTCCGGCCGGCACCGCCGGCAGCGCCGACCGCGGCGCGGACGCGAGCGAGCTGTCCGTCACCGCGGGCGGGCACAAGGTCTACGGCATCTGGATCTCGCCGGGTGTCGGCTACCGCTCCAACGGCGCCGCGTCCGGCACCGCCGTCAACGGCCAGGCCGAGGGCGCCTACATGGTGGCCAGCGGCACCCACGTCGGGTCCGACTGCTGCTTCGACTACGGCAACGCCGAGGCCACCGCCTCCGACACCGGCAACGGCCACATGGACGCCGTGTCCATCGCCACCACCTGCTACTTCTCGCCGTGCACCGGCTCGGGCCCCTGGGTCGAGGCGGACATGGAGAACGGCATGTTCCAGGGCGACAACGGCTCCAACACCGCCAACGCCGGGAACAGCAGCGCCTTCGTCACCGCGGTGCTGAAGAACAACGGGCAGACGACATACGCCCTGAAGGGCGGCAACTCCCAGTCCGGGGGCCTGTCGACATGGTGGAACGGGTCGCTGCCGACCAGAGGCGGCTACATGCCGATGCACCAGGAGGGCGGGATCATCCTGGGCACCGGCGGTGACAACAGCAACCGCAACAGGGGCACCTTCTTCGAGGGCGTGATGGTCTCGGGCTACCCGACCGACGCGGCCGAGAACGCGGTACAGGCGAACGTGGTGTCCGTCGGGTACTCCGGTGAGACGAACGTGCCCAACGGCAACCAGGGCAACATCATCGGCCCGGGCGGCCAGTGCGTGGACGTCGCGGCCGACGACACCGGGACGGACTACTCCGCGGTGCAGCTGTGGAACTGCCAGTCCTACGCCGAGGACCAGTTCTGGACCCACCACACCAACGGCTCGCTCAGCACGATCGGCCGCTGCCTCGACATCAACGGCAACGGCACGGCCAACGGCACCCAGGTCGAGCTGTGGGACTGCAACGGTGTCGGCGGCCAGGTGTGGCAGCAGCAGTCCGACGGGTCGCTGCTCAACCCGCAGTCCGGCCGCTGCCTCGACTCGCCCAGCGGCGCCACCGCCAACGGGACACGGCTCCAGATCTGGGACTGCAACGGCTCCGCGGCGCAGAAGTTCGCACTGCACTGACCGGAGCCTTTGAGCGGACGAATTGCCCGAATCGAAAGACCATGCGAAATACCGCCGGATAACCGTTTCCGCACAGGAACGGCCCGCTACGTTCTGTGCGCATGGTCACCTCGTCACATGAGGCGATGCACCGGATCTTCCAAGAGGACGCCGGCATCTTCGCCCGGACCTTCGACCGGCTCGGCCTCCCCTTGGCCGAGCCGGTCGCGGTCTCCCTGCTGTCGCCCGACGCCACCGAGCTCATGCCGGTCGAGCGCCGTATCGACACCCTCCTCCAGATCGACAGCGCCGACGGCGAGAGCTATCTGCTCGCCATCGAGTCCCAGCGACGCAAGGACGCCGGCAAGTGCGCCACTTGGGCGTACTACCTCAGCTACCTGCACACCAAGTACGGCAAGCCGGCGGTCCTCCTGGTCACCTGCCAGGACGAGCGGACGGCCCGCTGGGCCGAGGGGCCCTTCCACTACGGGATACCCCAGTGGCGCAGCATGACCGTGCGCCCCCTCGTGCTCGGCCCCCACAACGTCCCCGTCATCACCGACCCCGACGACGCCGTCCGCGACATCCCGCTCGCCGTCTTCTCCGCCATCACCCACGGTCACAGCCGCGACGCGGATACCATGTTGAAGGCACTGAGCTCCGCGCTCCGGACGCTCGACGACGACACCGCGACGATCTTCCGCGAACTCACCGAACTCGGCCTGGGCACCGGCCCGGCAGCACAGATTTGGAAGGACCTCATGGCCATCGACACCTCCTTCTTCCGTTCCGAGTCCGCCCAGAGGGTCATCGCGGAGAGCGAGGCAAAGGGCCTCGCGAAGGGCCTCGCGAAGGGCCTGTTCCTGCTCATCGAGTCCCGCCGGATCACCCTCGACGACGCCTCCCGCACGCGCATCTCCGAAAGCCGGGACCCCGAACTGCTGCGCGAATGGTTCCGCCGCGCGCTCACCGCGACGACGGCCGAGGAGATCTTCGCCGAGCAGCCCTCGAACGGCTGAAACCTCTCCGCAGTCCCAACAGTGGCCGTCTCCCCCGCGGGAGGCGGCCACACCACCGTTCGAGCGAGCACCGAACTCGGCCTGGGCGCAAGCCCGGCAGCAGAATTCCGGAAGGGCCTCATGGCCATCGACACCTCCTTCTTCCGTTCCGAGTCCGCCCAGAGGGTCATCGCGGAGAGCGAGGCAAAGGGCCTCGCGAAGGGCCGCGCGGAGGACCTGTTCCTGCTCATCGAGTCCCGCCGGATCACCCTCGACGACGCCTCCCGCACGCGCATCTCCGAAAGCCGGGACCCCGAACTGCTGCGCGAATGGTTCCGCCGCGCGCTCACCGCGACGACGGCCGAGGAGATCTTCGGCGAGGAACCCTTGGACGGGTGAACCCCCTGCGCGGTCCCGGCGGTGGCCGTCTTCCTTGGGGGGAGGCGGGCGCTGGGCTGGGCGGGGGCGGGTAGCCTCCTGGGGTGGCTGGTGGGGATGGGTTGAGGTTCGCGTTCGGGACGTTGACGGTGGTGCCCGTACGGGTGACGCGGTGGGACCGGGAGGCCGCGCGGGGCGGCATGCGGGCGGCGCCGTTGGTGGGGGTGGCGGTGGGCGCGGTCGCGGGCGCGGTCGGCGCGGGCCTGCACGCGGTCGGCGCGAGCGCGCTGCTGTCGGCGGTGGGCGCGGTCGCCGTCCCGGCCGTGCTGACCCGAGGCCTGCACCTCGACGGACTCGCCGACACCGCCGACGGGCTGGGCAGCGGCAAGCCCCCCGCGCAGGCACTGGACATCATGAAGCGCTCGGACATCGGACCGTTCGGCGTACTGACCCTGGTCCTGGTGCTGCTGGGCCAGGTCGCCGCCTTGACCGCCTGCTACGGGCACGGGTGGGTGTACGGCGCGGTGTCCGCGGTGGCCGGCGCCGTCGCGGGACGCGTCGCGATGACGCTCGCGGCCCGCCGCGGGATACCGGCGGCCCGCCCGGGCGGCCTCGGCGCGGCCGTCGCCGGCGTGCTGTCCCCCCGTACCGCGTGGACCGTCGCCGCGGGGTGCGCCGGGCTCGCCGCACTCGCCGGCGCGGGCTTTGCGGGCCTGACCTGGCTCCGCTTCCTGCTCGCCGCGGCCCTCGCCGCCACCGCCGCCGAGTCGCTGCTGCGCCGCTGCCGCACCCGCTTCGGCGGGGTGACCGGCGACGTGTTCGGCGCCCTGTGCGAGACCGCCGCGACCTGCGCCCTCCTCGTCCTGTCGCTGCGCTGACCGCGTGGTCCGCCCCGCCGCAGCGGGATGCGGACACGTCCGCCTGCCCGCCCGCTGAGCCGCAACTCGGCAGCGTAGGCTCGACGGAGGGCTGCTCCGGCGTCGTGGTGGCCCGCACACCTTCGACCGTTAGGACCCCACCCACCGTGACTGCACTGACACTAAGCGCCTCCTCCGCCGCAGCGCTGCGCGCGGATGCCGTCGTCGTAGGCGTGACCAAGGGCCCGAAAGGCCCGCGCCTGGCGCCGGGAGCGGACGCCGTGGACGACGCGTTCGGCGGCAAGCTGGCCGCCGTCCTCGAGACCCTGGGCGCGTCCGGCGCCGAGGGCGAGTCGACCAAGGTGCCCTCCCCCGACGGCGTGAAGGCTCCCGTGGTGCTCGCGGTCGGCCTCGGCGAACCCGCGGGAGACGGCGAGCCGTACGACGCGGACGCCCTCCGCAAGGCCGCGGGCGTCGCCGCCCGCACCCTGGCCGGCGCCAGGAAGGCGGTCTTCGCCCTGCCCGCCGCTTCCGCCGCCGACGTGGAAGCCGTCGGCACCGGTGCGCTGCTGGGCGCGTACACCTTCACCACCTACCGGTCCGGGGACACGAAGGGCGCGCTCGGCGAGGTCACCGTGACCGGCGCCAAGCCGCGCGACAAGGAGCACAAGGCCGCCGCCGCGCGCGCCGTCGCGGTCGCCGAAGAGGTCAACCGGGCCCGCGACCTGATCAACACCCCGCCGAACGACCTCACGCCGACCGCGTTCGCCGCCCTCGCCCAGCAGGCCGGCAAGGAGCACGGCCTGAAGGTCGAGGTACTGGACGAGAAGGCGCTCGCCAAGGGCGGCTACGGCGGCCTCATCGGCGTCGGCCGCGGCTCGGCCACCCCGCCCCGCCTGGTCAAGGTCGCCTACACGCACCCCGACGCGACCGTCTCGCTCGCCTTCGTCGGCAAGGGCATCACCTACGACTCGGGCGGCATCTCCCTGAAGCCGCCGGGGCACAACGAGACGATGAAGTGCGACATGAGCGGCGCGGCCGCCGTGTTCGGCGCGGTGCTGGCCACCGCGAAGCTCGGGCTGGCGGTCAATGTGACCGGCTGGCTGGCGCTGGCCGAGAACATGCCCGGCGGCAACGCGACCCGCCCCGGCGACGTGCTGAAGATGTACAGCGGCAAGACCGTCGAGGTGCTCAACACCGACGCCGAGGGCCGCCTGGTGCTGGCCGACGCGCTGGCCCGCGCCTCCGAGGAGTCGCCGGACGCGATCGTGGACGTGGCGACGCTGACCGGGGCGATGGTGCTCGCGCTGGGCGACGGCCGGTTCGGGATCATGTCCAACGACGACGACTTCCGCTCCAAGGTGCACGCCGTGGCGCTCGCCGAGGGCGAGGACTCCTGGCCGATGCCGCTGCCGCAGCAGCTGCGCAAGACGTTCGACTCGCCGGTGGCCGACATCGCGAACATGGGCGTGCGGCCCGGCGGCGGGTTGATCGCCGGGCTCTTCCTGCGCGAGTTCGTCGGCGAAGGCATCTCCTGGGCGCACCTCGACATCGCCGGCCCGGCCTTCCACGAGGGCGCGCCCTTCGGCTACACCCCCAAGGGCGGCACCGGCAGCGCCGTCCGCACCCTCGTGGGCCTCGCCCGTACCGCCGCCGAGGGCGAGCTGCTCTGACCGGCGCCCGTTGACCGCGCCGGTCGGCAAAGAGGTGGGCAGAGAAAAGCGCCGTGAGTTAGCTCACACGCGGCCCCGGGTGAATCACCCGGGGCCGTACGTGCTACGCGCCTGCTGCGTCACACCGCCCGGCCCGATGCCTCACCGGCCGCCAACAAGTGCGAAGATGTGGGTCGGCACGACAGGGCCCCCTTTGAGACAAAGCGGCCGAACCAAAGCCGCCGTCCGGTCTAGGTGGACCGGCTCCGGCGAACCCCATGCATGGAGGACGTGACGTGGCGAACGACGCCAGCACTGTTTTCGACCTAGTGATCCTCGGCGGTGGCAGTGGCGGTTACGCGGCTGCCCTGCGTGCCGCACAGCTTGGACTCGACGTCGCCCTGATCGAGAAGAACAAGCTCGGGGGCACCTGTCTGCACCAGGGCTGCATCCCCACCAAGGCGCTCCTGCACGCCGGCGAGATCGCCGACCAGGCCCGCGAGAGCGAGCAGTTCGGTGTGCGGGCGACCTTCGAGGGCATCGACATCGCGGCCGTCCACAAGTACAAGGACGACGTGATCTCCGGCCTGTACAAGGGCCTGCAGGGCCTCGTGGCCTCGCGCAAGGTCACCTACATCGAGGGTGAGGGCCGGCTCTCCTCCCCCACCTCGGTGGACGTGAACGGCCAGCGCATCCAGGGCCGGCACATCGTGCTGGCGACCGGGTCCGTACCGCGCTCGCTGCCGGGCCTGACCATCGACGGCAACCGGATCATCTCCTCCGACCACGCCCTGGTCCTGGACCGGGTGCCGCAGTCGGCGATCATCCTGGGCGGCGGCGTGATCGGCGTCGAGTTCGCCTCGGCGTGGAAGTCCTTCGGCACCGACGTGACGATCGTCGAGGGCCTGCCCCACCTGGTGCCGGTCGAGGACGAGAACAGCTCGAAGCTGCTGGAGCGGGCCTTCCGCAAGCGCGGCATCAAGTTCAACCTGGGCACCTTCTTCCAGGGCGCCGAGTACACCGACAACGGCGTCAAGGTCACCCTGGCCGACGGCAAGACCTTCGAGGCGGAGGTGCTGCTCGTCGCCATCGGCCGCGGCCCGGTCTCGCAGAACCTCGGCTACGAGGAGCAGGGCGTCGCGATGGACCGCGGCTACGTCCTGGTCGACGAGTACATGCGCACCAACGTGCCGACCATCTCCGCGGTGGGCGACCTGGTGCCCACCCTCCAGCTCGCGCACGTCGGCTTCGCCGAGGGCATCCTCGTCGCCGAGCGGGTGGCCGGCCTCAAGCCGGTGCCGATCGACTACGACGGCGTGCCGCGCGTGACCTACTGCCACCCCGAGGTCGCCTCCATGGGCCTCAGCGAGGCGAAGGCCAAGGAGGTGTACGGCGCGGACAAGGTCGTCACGCTCAAGTACAACCTCGCCGGCAACGGCAAGAGCAAGATCCTCAAGACCTCGGGCGAGGTCAAGCTGGTCCAGGTGCGCGACGGCGCGGTCGTGGGCGTGCACATGGTCGGCGACCGGATGGGCGAGCAGGTCGGCGAGGCGCAGCTCATCTACAACTGGGAGGCGCTGCCCGCCGAGGTCGCGCAGCTCATCCACGCCCACCCGACGCAGAGCGAGGCGCTCGGCGAGGCGCACCTGGCGCTGGCCGGCAAGCCCCTGCACTCGCACGACTGACCCTCGAACACGCCACCCATCCGCACAGATCGTTAGGAGCAACCGCAACCATGGCGGTTTCCGTAACCCTGCCGGCGCTCGGCGAGAGCGTGACCGAGGGCACCGTCACCCGCTGGCTGAAGGCCGAAGGTGAGCGGGTCGAGGCCGACGAGCCCCTGCTCGAGGTCTCGACCGACAAGGTCGACACCGAGATCCCCTCGCCCGCGTCGGGCGTCCTGGCGTCCATCAAGGTCGCCGAGGACGAGACGGTCGAGGTCGGCGCCGAGCTGGCCGTGATCGACGACGGCTCGGGCGCCCCCGCCGCCCCGGCGGCCCCCGCGGCCGAGCCCGCCCCGGAGCCGGCGCCCGCGCCGACCCCGGCCGCCGCGACGCCGTCCACCGAGGCCGCGGCCCCCGCCCCGGCCCCGACCGCGCAGGCGGCCGCCGGCGCCTCCGGCGCGTCCGGCACCGACGTGGTGCTGCCCGCGCTCGGCGAGTCCGTCACCGAGGGCACCGTCACCCGCTGGCTGAAGGCGGTCGGCGAGAGCGTCGAGGCCGACGAGCCGCTGCTCGAGGTCTCCACGGACAAGGTCGACACCGAGATCCCGTCGCCGGTCTCCGGCACCCTGCTGGAGATCCTGGTCCAGGAGGACGAGACGGCCGAGGTCGGCGCGAAGCTGGCGGTCGTCGGTGCGGCCGGTGCCGCTCCGGCCGCGGCCCCCGCGCCTGCCGCGCCCGCCCCGGCTCCGGCGGCCCCGGCTCCCGCGCCCGCCGCCCCGGCTCCCGCTCAGGCGGCCCCGCCGGCTCCGGCCGCGCCCGCCCCGGCCGCTCCGGCACCCGCTGCTCCGGCTCCGGCTCCGGCCCCCGCTCCGGTGGCCCAGCCCGCCCCGGCCACGCCCGCTCCGGCTCCGGCGGCCCCGGCCGGTGACGGCGCCTACGTCACCCCGCTGGTCCGCAAGCTCGCCGCCGAGAGCGGCGTGGACCTCGGCTCGGTGCGGGGCACCGGCGTCGGCGGCCGTATCCGCAAGCAGGACGTGCTCGCCGCCGCGGAGGCCGCCAAGGCCGCCGCGACGCCGGCCGCTCCCGCTGCCGCCGCGCCCAAGGCGGCGAAGTCCGTCGAGGTGTCGCCGCTGCGCGGCCAGACGGTCAAGATGACCCGGATGCGCAAGGTCATCGGCGACAACATGATGAAGGCCCTGCACTCGCAGGCGCAGCTGACCAGCGTGGTCGAGGTGGACGTCACCCGGGTCATGCGGCTGCGCGGGCTGGCCAAGGAGTCCTTCGCGGCGCGCGAGGGCGTGAAGCTCTCCCCGATGCCGTTCTTCGTCAAGGCCGCCGCCCAGGCGCTCAAGGCCCACCCGGTGATCAACGCCCGTATCAACGAGGACGAGGGCACGATCACCTACTTCGACTCCGAGAACATCGGGATCGCGGTGGACTCCGAGAAGGGCCTGATGACCCCGGTCATCAAGGGCGCCGGCGACCTGAACATCGCGGGCATCGCCAAGAAGACCGCCGAGCTGGCGGCCAACGTCCGGGCCAGCAAGATCACCCCGGACGACCTGGCGGGCGCGACCTTCACGATCAGCAACACCGGTTCGCGCGGTGCGCTGTTCGACACGGTCATCGTGCCGCCGAACCAGGCCGCGATCCTCGGCATCGGCGCGACCGTCAAGCGCCCGGTGGTCGTGGAGACCGCCGAGGGCACGGTCATCGGCGTCCGGGACATGACGTACCTGTCGCTCTCCTACGACCACCGGCTGGTGGACGGTGCCGACGCGGCCCGCTACCTGACCGCGGTCAAGGAGATCCTGGAGGCCGGCGAGTTCGAGGTCGAGCTCGGCCTGTGAGCGCGTTGCGCGCCTGAACCGCAGTGCTGACGGCGCCCCCGCAACCGGTCCCACCGGGTGCGGGGGCGCCGCCGCGCGGCAGGGGCGCGCCGGCCCGTTCACGGGTTCGGGCCGTCCCGACCGGCGGCAGCCCGGCCGCCCCGTCGTATCGTCGTAGGCACGCAACAGCGAAGGAGCGCGCCCCCATGGCCCAAGTCGCCGCCCCTCATCTGGTCGTGCACAGCCTGCGCGAGCAGATCCGCGAGCACATCCTCGACGGCATCGTCAGCGGACGCTGGAAGCCGGGCGAGCGGATCGTGGAACGGCGGATCGCGGTCGAGCTGGAGGTCAGCCAGACGCCGGTCCGTGAGGCGCTGCGGGAGCTGGAGACGCTGCGGCTGATCGAGTCCGCGCCGAACAAGGGCGTGCGGGTGCGCGGTCTGACGGCGGCAGACGTCAAGGAGAGCTACCCGGTGCGGGCCGGTCTCGAGCAGGTCGCGGCGGAGCTGGCGGCGGCCGCGCTGGCCGATGACCCGGGCCCGCTGGAGCGCGAGGTGGCCGCGCTGCGGGCGGCCGACGCCGCGCTGGACGACGAGGCGCAGGTCCGGCACACCGTCGCCTTCCACCACGAGCTGGTCCGCGCGGCCGACAACGGCGTGCTGCTGCACGTGTGGGAGTCGCTGGGCATCGAGGTGTGGACCACGCTGTCGATGCGCTGGCTGAGCCCCGCGCCGCGCGCCTACGCCGACGAGCACCAGGAGCTGGTGGACGCGTTCACCGCCCGCGATCCGCGGATCGGCGAGCTGATCAAGTCCCATGTGCTGAGCTGCGCCCCGCAGGTGTAGCCGCGGGGCGGGCGCCTGCCGTTGGGCGGAGCGGAGCCCGGCTGCCCCTTCGGTAGGGTGGGGCGGGCGGGGCGTGGACCGCTGTTTCCCAGGCGAAGCCCAGGTGTCACTGGGTGCCCCGAAGGCTGGCACCCCGTGCCGACCTGTGGTTACTTCTCGGCAACCCATTGATCGATCATCGATCGCGGCGTAACGTCGATCGGCGGGGAGCTTCCTGTCGTGCCCGACTCACACTTCCCACCACCCTCCCTCCGTTGTCTGGAAGGCGGCACACACCCATGCCTGACGCCGTAGGCCGTACCCGGCCGAGTCAGCTCGACCAGATCCCCGACATCGACCCGGAGGAGACCGCGGAATGGCGCGCGTCCCTGGACGCGGTCGCCAAGGCCGCGGGCCCGCACAGGGCGGCGTACCTGATGCGCCGCACCCTGGAGAGCGGTAGCGAGAGCGGCCTGAGCCTGCCGACGCCGCTGGAGACCGAGTACATCAACACCATCCCCACCGCCGCCGAACCCGCCTACCCGGGTGACGAGGCGCTGGAGGCGCGGATCACCGCCTGGAACCGCTGGAACGCAGCGGCGATGGTCACCCGCGGCAGCAAACTCGGCCTCGGCGGCCACATCGCCACCTTCGCCTCGGCCGCCTGGCTCTACGAGACCGGGTTCCAGCACTTCTTCCACGGCAAGGAGGGCGCCGGCAGCGGCGACCAGCTCTACATCCAGGGCCACGCCTCCCCCGGCATCTACGCCCGCGCGTTCCTCGACGGCCGCCTCACCGAGGCGCACCTGGACCGCTTCCGCCAGGAGGCCGGCGGCGACGGCCTGCCGTCCTACCCGCACCCGCGGCGGCTGCCGTGGCTGTGGGAGTTCCCGACCGTGTCCATGGGCCTCGGCCCGCTCTCGGCGATCTACCAGGCGCGGTTCAACCGCTACCTGGAGCACCGCGGCATCAAGGACACGTCCGGCTCGCACGTGTGGGCGTTCCTCGGCGACGGCGAGATGGACGAGCCGGAGTCGACCGCCGCCCTGGCGCTCGCCGCCCGCGAGGGCCTGGACAACCTGACCTACGTCATCAACTGCAACCTCCAGCGGCTGGACGGCCCGGTCCGCCCGAACTTCAAGATCGTGCAGGAGCTGGAGGCGCAGTTCCGCGCCGCCGGCTGGCACGTGGTGAAGGCGCTGTGGGGCGCGGCCTGGGACGAGGTGCTGGCCCAGGACACCGACGGCGCGCTGCTGCGGCGCCTGCGGGAGACTCCGGACGCGCAGTTCCAGACGTACGCCACCCGCGACGCGGCCTACCTGCGCGACCACTTCTTCGGCGCGGACGCCTCGCTGCGCACCATCGGCGCGAAGCTCACCGACGCCAAGCTGCTGGAGCTCTTCCAGACCTCGCGCGCCGGCCACGAGCCGCGCAAGGTGTACGCGGCCTACCGCGCGGCGATGGAGCACAAGGGCGCGCCCACGGTGATCCTCGCGCAGACGGTGAAGGGCTACACGCTCGGCGCCGGCTTCGAGTCGCGCAACGCCAACCACCAGATGAAGAAGCTCACCGGCACGCAGTTCCGCGCCATGCGCGACCTGCTGGAGCTGCCGATCCCGGACAGCGCGCTGGACGCGGACGTGGTGCCGTACTGGCACCCGGGCGAGAACTCCCCCGAGATCCAGTACCTGCGCGAGCGCCGGGCGGCCCTGGGCGGTCCCGCGCCGGCCCGCAAGGTGGCGGCCGCACCGCTGCCGCTGCCGCCGGAGAAGGCGTACAAGCCGCTGGAGAAGGGGTCCGGCAGCCAGGAGATCGCCACCACCATGGCGTTCGTCCGGCTGGTGAAGGACCTGATGCGGGAGAAGGAGACCGGGCGCCGATGGGTGCCGGTCGTGCCCGACGAGGCCCGCACCTTCGGCATGGAGTCGCTCTTCCCGTCCGCCGGGCTGTACTCGCCCAAGGGCCAGACGTACGACCCGGTCGACCGCGACCAGCTGCTGTACTACAAGGAGGCGAAGGACGGCCAGATCCTCAACGAGGGGATCACCGAAGCCGGTTCGCTCGCCGACTTCACCGCCGCGGCCACGTCGTACGCCACCCACGGCGAGCCGATGATCCCGTTCTACATCTTCTACTCGATGTTCGGGTTCCAGCGGACCGCGGACCAGTTCTGGGCGCTCGCCGACCAGCTCGGCCGCGGCTTCGTGATCGGCGCCACCGCGGGCCGCACCACGATGACCGGTGAGGGCCTCCAGCACGCCGACGGCCACTCGCACCTGCTCGCCTCCACCAACCCGGCGGCGATCTCCTACGACCCGGCGTTCGCGTTCGAGGTCGCGGTGATCGTCCGCGAGGGCCTGCGGCGGATGTACGGTCCGGCCGTCGAGGGCGAGGACCAGGACGTCTTCTACTACCTGACGGTGTACAACGAGCCGAAGGTGCAGCCCGCCATGCCCGAGGGCGTGGAGGAGGGCATCATCAAGGGCCTCTACCGCTACCAGGAGGCGGCGCCCGCCGCCGCGGACGCGCCGCGCACGCAGCTGCTGGCGTCGGGCACCGCGATCCACTGGGCGCTGGAAGCGCAGCGGCTGCTCGCCGAGGACTGGGGGGTGGCCGCGGACGTGTGGTCGGCGCCGTCCTGGACGGAGCTGCGGCGCGAGGCGCTGGCGTGCGACGCGGCGCGGCTGCGCGGCGAGGACCGGGTGCCGTACGTGACCCGGGCGCTGGCCGGCGCGCCGGGGCCCGTGGTCGCCGTCAGCGACTGGATGCGGGCGGTGCCGGACCAGATCGCGCCGTGGGTGGAGCAGGACTGGACGTCGGTGGGCACCGACGGGTTCGGGCTCTCCGACACGCGTGAGGCGGCCCGTCGGCACTTCGGCGTGGACCCGCAGTCGCTGACCGTGCAGGCGCTGGCGGCGCTGGCCCGGCGCGGCGAGGTCAAGCCGGAAACGGTGAAGGAGGCCGCGGAGCGCTACGGGCTCTGAGGCACGGTGTGCCGTCCGGTTCCGGGTGCTTCCCGGTCCGGCCGGTGAACGCGGTACGGCGGCGGGTCCCTGACCGGAGGGGCCCGCCGCCGGCGCATGTCCGGGCATGGGTCGCATCCGGTGCGAAACGCGCCCGCCGGGAACGGCGCGTTTTCGTACGGCGGCCGCCGTGACGTGGGAATCCGCGCCTCGGAAGGGATTGCGGGCACCTACACCGACCGGTTAGGTTCCCCCGGATGCCTACCAAACACCGGCGGCTGACCTCCCCCACCGACGACGACGTCCGCGCGTGGCACCGGGTGCGGTCCGCGGCGCTCGCCCACGACCGCCCGGGCGAACCGCTGCCGACCCTCGCCGAGGTGCGCACCGCGCTGACCACCGTCGGGCCCGGCAGCCGGCTGGCGCTGTGGCTGGCGTACGGCGCGAACGGCGAGGGGGTGGCGACGGCGAAGCTGCGGCTGCCGACCGCCGAGAACAGCGGCCGCCTGGCGTCGGTGGAGCTGACCGTCCATCCCGCGCACCGCAGGATGGGCATGGGGTCGCGGCTGCTGACCACCGTGGTGGCCGCGGCGGCCGAGGAGAACTGCCGCCGGCTGTCGACGGAGGTACTGGCCGGCACCCCGGGCGAGAGCTTCCTGTCCACCCGGGACTTCGTGCCCGCGCTCCGGCTGACCTGGCAGCGGCTGCTGCTGGCCGAGATACCGGAGCGGATCGTGAAGCTGCCGGACGTGCCGCACCCCGGCTACCGGCTGGCGTCCTGGGAGGGCGCGCCGCCGGACGCGCTCGCGGACTCCTTCGCCGCGGCCCGGGCCGGGCTGGCGGACCAGCCGACCGGCGGCCTGGCCGTGACGTGGACCCAGTGGGACGCCGAGCGGGTGCGCAGGACCGCGGAGTTGGCGGCCCGGCGCGGTGAGCGGCTGCTCAACCACGCGGCGGTCAGCGTCGCCGACGGGTCCGTGGCCGGGTACACCAAGCTGACGCTGCCCGCCGAGGCCGCCGCCGGCGGCGGGGCCCGCGCCAAGCAGCTCGACACCGCGGTGCTGCCCGCACACCGCGGGCACGGGCTGGGGCTGTGGCTGAAGTCCGCGATGCTGCGGCACCTGGTCGACGGCCACCCCGAGGTGGCGGAGGTCGTCACGAACACGGCGGACGACAACCGGCACATGCTGGCGGTGAACGCCGCGCTCGGCTTCCGGCCGCTGCGGCGTACCGTGGCCTACCAGCTGCGGCTGGCGTGACCTTCCCGGGTGCCCCGTCACCCGTTCGTGGGGCCGCCCGCCGGCGGCGGGCCGGTCGCGCACCTGCCCGGGCCCCTCGATACGGCCGCCGCGCAGTAGCGTGGTCGCGTTGCACGGGGTATCGCCGCACGGGAAGCTGGACGCGTGATGGACGAGACGGAGTTCTGGGAGATCGTCGACCGGGCGCGTGAGGCGGCGGAAGACGATCCGGAGGAGCAGGCCGACCTGGTGGTGGAACGGCTGGCCGGCCTCGACCCGGACGCCGTGCTGGACTTCGCGCGGCACTTCGAGACGCGGTTCAACCGGGCGCTGTCGTGGGAGCTGTGGGGCGCCGCGGACGTCATGCTGGGCGGGGTGGACGAGGACGCGTTCGACTTCTTCCGGTGCTGGCTGATCGGCCAGGGCCGGCACGTCTTCGAGGGCGCCCTGCACGCCCCGGACGACCTGGCGTTCCTGGTCCCGGAGTTCGACCCCGAGGCCGACGGCGACGCCGAGGACCTGGGGTACGCCGCCGACGAGGCGTACGAGCAGCTGACCGGGGTGCGGCTGCCGGATCTGGAGCTGCCGCCGCGCCAGGACCCGGAGGGCGTGCGCCCGGACTTCGACGACGACGCGGCGATGGCGGAGCGCTTCCCGCAGCTGTGGGCGCGCTTCGGGTAGCGCGCCGGGGCGACCGGGCACAATGGCCCCCATGCGTATCGCAGTCACCGGCGCCTCCGGGCTGATCGGCTCCGCCCTGTCCGCCTCTCTGACGGCCGACGGCCATGAGGTGGTCGCGCTGGTCCGGCGCGCCCCGGCCGGCCCCGGAGAGGCCCGCTGGGACCCGCGGGCGGGCACCGTGGACGAAGGGGCGCTCGCGGGCTGCGACGCGGTCGTCCACCTGGCGGGTGCGCCGGTCGCGGCGCGGCACTGGAGCGACCGGCGCAAAAAGGTGCTCCTCGACAGCCGGGTGGACGGCACCGCCACGATCGCGCGGGCGATGGCCGCGCTCGACCCGAAGCCGCGGGTGCTGGTGGCCGGCAGCGCGATCGGCTACTACGGCGACACCGGCGACCGCTTCGTGGACGAGGACAGCCCGGCGGGCAGCGGCTTCCTGGCCGACCTGGTCCAGGCGTGGGAGGCGGCGGCCGACCCGGCGCGCGCGGCCGGCATCCGCACGGTGCACGCGCGCACCGGCCTGGTGGTCTCGCCGCAGGGCGGGGCGTGGGGCGCGCTGTTCCCGTTCTTCCGGGCCGGGCTGGGCGGGCGGCTGGGCAGCGGGCGGCAGTACTGGAGCTTCATCTCGCTCGCCGACGAGATCGCCGCGCTGCGGTTCGCCATCGACCACGAGGAGCTGTCCGGGCCGGTGAACCTGACCGCTCCGGACCCGCGCACCAACAGCGAGATCACCGCGGCGATGGGGCGGGTACTGCACCGGCCGACGGTGCTGCCGGTGCCGTCGTTCGCGCTGCGCGCGGTGCTCGGGGAGTTCGCCGGCGACGTGACGGGCAGTCAGCGGGTGCGGCCCAAGCGGCTGCTGGACGCCGGGTTCCCGTTCGCGCACCCGGACATCGACGGGGCGATCAAGGCGGCGCTGCCCCCGCGCAACCAGGTCTGAGGAGCGCGGCACCGCGGCCGTCCGGTGGGGGGCCCTGCGGCCGTATGCCAGCGGCGGCGTGTCCGCGGGGCCGTACGGCCGGAAAGCTCGCCGGAAAGGGCCGGATCGGGCCGGTCCGCCCCGCATCCTTTGCCTTTGATGAGGGCATGACCTTTAGCAGCGTTTCGCGCGGGCCGGTGCCGACGGCCGGCCGCCGGGCGGAAGCGGGCAGTTGACGGTGCGTCGGCGGAGCAGGGCCGCCTGCCGCACCCGCCCGCCCCCGCCCCCCGCGCGGGCGCGAGCGGGGATCGGACCCGACCTCGGGAGGGGCATCGTGCTCGCACCAGCACGCCCGCACAGCACGGCCGCGGCCACGGACGTGATCGTCATCGGCGCCGGACCGGCCGGCCTGGCTGCCGCGCACCACCTGACCGAAGGGGGGATGCGCGTCACCGTCCTGGAGGCCACCGAACGCGTCGGCGGGCGGATGGCCACCGACAGCGTGGACGGCTTCCGGCTCGACCGCGGGCCCCAACTGCTCAACACCGCCTACCCCGAGCTGTCCCGCACCCGCGGGTTGCGCGGGCTGCCGCTGGCCCCGCTCGCGCCCGGCGCGCTCGTCCACTCCGCCGGCCGCGCCTTCCGGGTCGGCGGGCCCCGCGGCACCCGCGCGTCCTTCGGCTCGGCCCGCGACCGGGCCCGGCTCGGCACCGCGCTCGACCGGCTCGCCGCCACCCCCACCCACCGCATCACCGCCCGCCCCGAGAGCACCGCCGCCCTCGCGCTTTCCGGGCGCGGCTTCGCGCCCCGCACCGTCGAGCACTTCCTGCGGCCGCTGCTCGCCGCGCTGCTGTGCGACGCCGAACTCGGCACGTCCAGCCGGGTGGCCGACATCGTGCTGCGCGGCTTCGCCCGGGGCCGGTCCTGCCTGCCGGTGGGCGGCGCCGCCCGTCTGCCCGAACGGCTCGCCGCCGCCCTCCCGCCGGGCACCATACGGTTCGGGGTGCGCGCCGCCCACGTCGCCGCCAACGCCGTGCACACCACCGACGGCGCCGAACTCCCCTGCCGCGGCGTGGTCGTCGCCACCGACGCCCACGCGGCCGCCGCGCTCCTGCCGGGGCTGCGCGTGCCCGGCTTCCACCCCGTCACCGTGGTCCACCACGCCGCGCCCACCGCACCCACGGCGCCCCTGCGCGAGCCCGTCCTCGTCCTCGACGCCGACCGCCTCGGGCCGGTCTCCCACACCTACGCGGCCACCGCCGTCGACCCGACCCGTGCTCCGCGGGGGCGCACCCTCGTCACCTCCGTCCTCCTCGGCCCCCCGCCGGACGGCTCCGACGACAAGACCATCCGAGCCCACCTCGCGGACCTCTACGGCACCTCCACCGACCACTGGGACCTGCTCTCCCTGCGCACCACCGCGCACTGCGTCCCCGCCATGCCCCCGCCCCACGACCTGCGCCGGCCCGTCCGCCTCCTCGCCGGCCTCTACGTCTGCGGCGACCACCGCGACACCTCCACCCTCCAGGGCGCCCTCTTCTCCGGCCGCCGCGCCGCCTCCGCGGCCCTGCGCGACCTCACCGCCCACACCCCACCCCGCGCGGCCTAGGCCGTGTCTGACAAATCCCGCCTGGCCGACGCGGCCTAGCGCCCCCGGGTGTTGCGCCTCGCGGCGGGGCTGCCGGCTGTGGCGGGAAGCGCCGCAGGTGGGCAGGGGCGCGGGGAACTGCGCGACCAGCCACACCCCACCCGCACACAAACCCACCACCGCAAGGGGCACCCCCCAGGGGCGCGGGAACTGCGTGACCAGCCACGACGCGCCTCGGCCCGGCCACCCACATGGCCCCCCACCCCCGTTCCCGCCCTCGACCCGCGTCCGCGCCCTCGACCCGCATCCGCGCCCCCGTCCCGCGGGAACGGCGAACCGCCCACCCGCCAAGCCCCGCCGGCAAGGCGTTCAGCGGGGCAACGCGGCAATGCGGTCGTGAAAGGCACGTACGGCGACCGTGTCGCGGAAGGGCTCGAGCCGTTGCCGGAAGTCCCGCACATACTCGGCGGCCCGCACCGACCTCATCTCGCTCGCCCCCCGCACCACCTCCACCCCGTGCGCACACGCCGCCTCCACCTCGCCGAGCCCGAGCCGCGCACACGCCAGCACCGTGCGGCAGAACAACCGGCTGCGCGCGTACGCCGCCGCCCTCAGCTGGAGCGACCGCTCGGCGTACTGCACCGCCGCCCGGTACTGCCGCAGGTCCCGATGGCAGTGCGCGAACTCGTCCGCGAGCTGCGCCTCGTCGAAGAAGCGCACCCACCCGGGCACCTCGTCCCCGCCGCGGGCGGCGGCCAGCGACCGCTCGGCCCGCGCCAGCGCCGCCGCACAGGCCCGCGCCTCCCCGAGCAGCCCGTGCCCGCGCGCCTCGGCCGCGTGCAGCAGCGCGTGGACGACCGCGGGCGCCGCGGACCCGACCCCCTGCTGCGCGACCCGGGCGAGCTGCACCGCCTCCCGCCCGTGCCCGAGGTAGACGGCCTGGCGGCTCATCGTCACCAGGACGTAGCTGCCGTAGGCCCGGTCCCCCGCCGCCTGCGCCAGCCGCAGCGCCTGCACGAAGTACCGCTGCGCGAGGCCGTGTGCCCCGATGTCGTAGGAGGTCCACCCGGCGAGCCGGGTGAGGTCGGCGACGGAGGCGAACAGCCGGCGGCCGAGCGCCTCGCCGTAGGAGCCGCGCAGCAGCGGCTCGGCCTCGTGCTCCAGGTAGCGGACCAGGGCCTGCCGGGCGTGCCCGCCGCCGTACGCGTGGTCGAGGGAGCGGAAGAGGTCGCCCACGGCCCGTACGGCCGCGATGTCGCCCGCGCCGACCCGCCCGGCCGCGCCGCCCCCGGACGCGGGCCCGGTACCGCCGAGCACGACGAACGGCTCGCCGTCCCCCGGCCCGCGCCCCTGCACCGGCACCCGCGCGCCCCGCCCCGGCCACGCCCCCGGGGCCGGTGCTCCGCCGCCCGGTTCGGCGGGCGGCGGCGCACCCGAGGGCGCCGCCAGGCCCCCCGGCGGCGCCCCCTGCCCCACCCGCTCGTCGGCCCGCCCGATCAGCCAGTCCCGGCTGGGCACCACCAGTCCCGCCGGGGTGAACGCGATCTTCCGCAGCTCGGCCTGGTTCCCGGTGTCCTTGCGCCACAGCCCGCTGACGATGTCCACCGCCTCCTCGGGCGTGGCCGCGTACTCCAGGCCCGCGTAGACCGGCGCGCACGCGTCCAGCCCGAGGTCGGGGGCGGCCAGCCGGCGGCCGAGGCGCTGCGTGAAGACCTCGGCGATCAGCGCGGGGGTGGTGCCGCGCGGCTGCTGGCCGCGCAGCCAGCGGGTGATGGACGTCTTGTCGTAGCGGAGGTCGAGCCCGTGCTCGACGCCGAGCTGGTTGACCCGGCGGGCGAGTCCCGCGTGCGAGAAGCCTGCCTCCGCGATGATCTCCGCGAGTTTGGTGTTGGCCCGGTGGTGCCGTTCGGTACGCGCAGTACGTTCGGTACGTTCGGTACGCGCCTGGCGGGGCGCCTCGCTGGTCGGAAGGTTCGGCGTTCGCTGCGTGGGGCGGTCCGTCATCGGCAGTACGGTCCACTTCCTCTGGGCGGTGAGACAGGATCGGCGCGAATGTAACGGTCAGTGCTGGGAAGCTCACCGTAAGAGCCGGATATTCGCCCGAACGGGCTACGAGTAGCGGCATTCCGGACACACCCGGCGCGGCTGGATTCCGCCGCCCCGCAGCGTTGTCCACAGCCGCGCGGAGCCCGCGGCACGCCCGCCCCGCGCGCCGCCGTACAGTTGCTGAGGTGCGTACGGCCGCACCACCAGCCGCGGCCCGCAGCGCGCCTCCGTCGCGCACCGCAGAGGAGTAGGAGTAGCCGTGAGCGAACTGCGCTTCGTCCACCTGGGGTTCGGCGCCGAAGCCGTCGAGTACGAATCGGCGTGGCAGGAGCAGCGCCGTGTGCACGCGGCCCGGTTCCTCGACGAGGTGCCCGACACCTGCCTGCTGCTCGAACACCCGCCGGTCTACACCGCCGGCCGCCGCACCGCGGACAGCGAACGCCCGCTCGACGGCACCCCGGTGATCGACGTGGACCGCGGCGGCAAGATCACCTGGCACGGCCCGGGCCAGCTCGTGGGCTATCCGATCATGAAGCTGCCCCGCCCGGTCGACGTGGTCGCCCACGTCCGCCGGCTGGAGGACGCGCTGATCGCGGTGGCCGCCGACTTCGGCGTGGCGACCTCCCGCGTGGAGGGGCGCAGCGGCGTGTGGGTGCTGGGCGACCCGGTGCCGCAGCAGCCCGGCGGCCTGACCCTGGACTTCGACCCGCGGCTGGCCGACGAGGAGTTCGACCCGCGGCTGAGCGGCCCGGAGTACGCCCCGTCGAACGCCGGACAGCGCCGTGAGGACCGCAAGCTCGCGGCGATCGGCATCCGCGTCGCCAAGGGCGTGACCATGCACGGCTTCGCGCTCAACTGCGACCCGGACAACACCTGGTTCGACCGGATCGTGCCGTGCGGCATCCGCGACGCGGGCGTCACCTCGCTCTCCGCCGAGCTGGGCCGGGACGTCACCGTGGCGGAGGTGCTGCCGGTGGTCGAGAAGCACCTGGCCGCGGTGCTCGGCAGCGCGGTGCTGCTGCCCCGCGCGGTGTAGGCGGAAGCAGGGAATGCCTTCTCCATGCCGCGGGTTGCACGGAGGACAGGCCATGGGAAGCACGGGCGTACGCTGGTGTTCGCCGTAGAATCGAAGCTTTAGAGGGAGCCGGTCGTGTCCGCAGTCGCACCCGACGGACGCAAGATGCTGCGCCTTGAGGTCCGCAACAGCCAGACCCCCATCGAGCGCAAGCCCGAGTGGATCAAAACCCGGGCGAAGATGGGTCCCGAGTACACACAGATGCAGAAACTCGTGAAGAGCGAGGGCCTGCACACCGTGTGCCAGGAGGCGGGCTGTCCCAACATCTACGAATGCTGGGAGGACCGCGAGGCGACCTTCCTCATCGGCGGCGACCAGTGCACCCGGCGCTGCGACTTCTGCCAGATCGACACCGGCAAGCCGCTGGCCCTGGACCGGGACGAGCCGCGCCGGGTCGGCGAGTCCGTGCTCACCATGGACCTGAACTACGCCACGATCACCGGTGTCGCGCGCGACGACCTCGAGGACGGCGGCGCCTGGCTCTACGCGGAAACGGTCCGCCGCATCCACGCGATGACCGCCGAGCGCCCCGGCGGCCGTACGAAGGTCGAGCTGCTCATCCCCGACTTCAACGCCGAGCCCGCCCAGCTCGCCGAGGTCTTCGGCGCCCGCCCCGAGGTGCTCGCGCACAACGTGGAGACGGTGCCGCGGATCTTCAAGCGCATCCGCCCCGGCTTCCGCTACGAGCGCTCCCTCGAGGTGATCACCCGCGCCCGCGAGGCGGGGCTGGTCACCAAGTCCAACCTGATCCTGGGCATGGGCGAGGAGCGCGAGGAGATCAGCCAGGCGCTCCAGGACCTGCATGACGCGGGCTGCGAGCTGATCACCATCACCCAGTACCTGCGGCCCTCCGCCCGGCACCACCCGGTGGCGCGCTGGGTGAAGCCGGCGGAGTTCGTGGAGCTGAAGGAGGAGGCCGAGGAGATCGGCTATGCGGGTGTGATGTCCGGGCCGCTCGTCCGTTCGTCGTACCGGGCCGGACGCCTCTTCCAGCAGGCCATCGACCGGCGGGCGGGCCTGGAGCCGGCCGTGGCCGCCGACGGTGCCGCTTTCATGTGAGATTGACCGGATGGTCACCGGCTGGTAACACGGTGTGGCGAGGCTTGGTCCTGCCACACCGTTGCCGTGCCGGGTCCTTCCGGGCGCCGGGGCCCCGGCTCCGCCGGTCCCGGCAGGGGCTTCCGGGCCTCGCACGGCACGTCCCGCTCCACCCGCAGCCTTCCTCGTTCCGCCTTCCTCCCGAGGGGACGCAATGCCGTCGTCGCCGTCGTCGCCGTCCGAGCAGGTGCACGTTCCCGGCCGCCTCCTGACCGGGCTGCCACCCCGTCTGCGGCTCCAGCCGCGCTTCCGGCTCCAGCCGGTTCCGGCGGTTCCCGGCCACCGCCGGGGGTCCGCCCCGGGGGCGGTCGCGGCTCCGGGGACAGGCCCGGGTACGGGTCCGGTGGCGGGTGCGTTGCGTGCCGTGGAGAGCTTCCTGCTCGGCGGCGGCCAGCAGACCGCCCGCAGGAACGCCTGGGCGGCAGTCGTGGCGGACCGGCAGCGCGCCAAGGACCGGCGGGAGGCCGAGCGCGAGATCGCGGCGCTCGCGGGCAGCGAGCGGGGCGAGGCCCTCGGACCGCGGTGACGGCGTACCGACAGGCCACGTATCCTTTGCCACATGGCGAGGAAGGAAACATCCGAGAGCAGTTCTGGACGGCTCGCACAGATCGTCCAGACATACAAGATGACCAGGCAGGCCGACTCTAAGATCGGTCTTGTCCTTGCGGCTGTGGGAATCGTCACCTTCGGTGTCATCCTCGCCCTCGGCTTCTTGATCAACCACCCGATCTACGCGGGCATCCTGGGCTTGCTGGTGGCCCTGCTGGCGACCGCGGTGGTCTTCGGCCGCCGCGCCGAGCGGGCCGCCTTCGGACAGCTGGACGGCAAGCCGGGCGCTGCCGCCGCCGTGCTGCAGAACGTACGGGGCTGGACCGTGACCCCCGCGGTGGCGATGAACAAGAGCCAGGACGTCGTCCACCGGGCGGTCGGCCGGGCCGGCATCGTGCTGGTCGGCGAGGGCAACCCGAACCGGGTGAAGGGCCTGCTGGCCGCCGAGAAGAAGAAGGTCGCCCGGGTCGTCTACGACGTGCCGGTGCACGACTACATCGTCGGCGAGGACGAGGGCCAGCTGCCGCTGAAGAAGATCCGTACGACGCTGCTGCGGCTGCCGCGGTCGCTGAGCGGCCCGAAGACCACCGAGGTGAACGACCGGCTGCGGGCGCTCGGGGACCTGATGAGCAACATGCCGATTCCGAAGGGGCCGATGCCCAAGGGGATGCGGATGCCGCGGGGCCGCTGAACCGTCTGCGGGTCAAGACGCGTGAGAAGGGGTGCCGGGAGATCTCCCGGCACCCCTTCTCATGTCTTCCCGCGTCTTCCCATGTCTTCCCGCGTCCGCCGCGCCCCTCGGAACGCGGGTCAGATCCGGATCTGGACCGCCTTGGCCGCCTTGTCGTGCAGCCCGCGGGTGTCGCGGTCCCAGACCAGCGCGGGGATCACGAGCAGCAGCAGCACCGTACGGATCACCGCCGCCAGCGGGCTGAGCCGGCGTCCGTCAAGGCCGACCACCCGCAACCGGGTGATCATCTTCCCCGGGGTGCCGCCGACCAGCGACAGCCCGATCAGGCTGACCGCGCCGAAGACGGCGAGCGCCCAGTTGTTCGCGGAGTGCACGTCACGGTGCGCGATCAGGCCGTATGCGATCAGCACGCACAGCACCCAGTCGATGAAGATCGCCGCGATCCGGCGGCCGACGGACGCGATGGAACCCGGTCCGTCCTCGGGCAGGCCCAGCCGCTCACCGCGGTAGCCGAACTCGACGCCCATCTGCTCCGCGGCCGCGCGGGGCCCGGAGAGCCACGATCCCACTACTTCCCTGTTGTCCACGGCATCCACGGTAACCCCGGGCGCCCGGCGCCCACCGGGCGGGCACCGCGGGCACCCGCCGGCCGCCCTTGCGGCTCCTGGGCGACGGGCGTTCGGGGGCAAATCCACGGCGTCGCGGTTAACCTCTGCGAAACAAATGGGTCATGCTGGAGAAATCCCTGATCCCTATGGTCAGGGCAGTGTGCGCCACCGCACTGGCCGCACGTCTCGATCGCCGACCCCGACCCGCGGGGCCGGGCCTAGGAGGAGTTGGATGTTCCAGAACGCCGACGACGTCAACAAGTTCATCAAGGACGAGGACGTCAAGTTCGTCGACGTCCGGTTCTGCGACCTGCCCGGCGTGATGCAGCACTTCACGGTTCCGGTCTCGACGTTCGACCCGACCGAGGAACTGGCCTTCGACGGCTCTTCGATCCGCGGGTTCCAGGCGATCCACGAGTCCGACATGGCGCTCCGGGCGGACCTGTCGACCGCGCGTGTCGACCCGTTCCGGCGGGACAAGACGCTGAACATCAACTTCTTCATCCACGACCCGATCACCGGTGAGCAGTACAGCCGCGACCCGCGGAACGTCGCGAAGAAGGCCGAGGCGTACCTCGCCTCCACCGGTATCGCCGACACCGCGTACTTCGGCCCCGAGGCCGAGTTCTACGTCTTCGACAGCGCGCGCTTCGAGACCTCGGCGAACGAGTCGTTCTACCACATCGACTCCGAGGCGGCCGCCTGGAACACCGGCGCCACCGAGGACAACCGCGGCTACAAGGTCCGCTACAAGGGCGGCTACTTCCCCGCCCCGCCGGTCGACCACTTCGCCGACCTGCGCGCCGAGATCTCCCTGGAGCTGGAGGCGGCCGGCCTCCAGGTCGAGCGCCAGCACCACGAGGTCGGCACCGCGGGCCAGGCCGAGATCAACTACAAGTTCAACACGCTGCTCGCCGCGGCCGACGACCTGATGCTCTTCAAGTACATCGTCAAGAACGTGGCCTGGCGCAACAACAAGACCGCGACCTTCATGCCCAAGCCGATCTTCGGTGACAACGGCTCCGGCATGCACGTCCACCAGTCGCTGTGGACCGGCGGCTCCCCGCTCTTCTACGACGAGCAGGGCTACGCGGGCCTGTCGGACATCGCCCGCTACTACATCGGCGGCATCCTCAAGCACGCCCCGTCGCTGCTGGCCTTCACCAACCCGACGGTGAACTCCTACCACCGCCTGGTGCCCGGCTTCGAGGCCCCGGTGAACCTGGTCTACTCGCAGCGCAACCGCTCCGCGGCGATGCGTATCCCGATCACCGGGTCGAACCCGAAGGCCAAGCGCGTCGAGTTCCGCGCCCCGGACCCGTCCTCCAACCCGTACCTGGCGTTCTCCGCGCTGCTGCTGGCGGGCCTGGACGGCGTCAAGAACAAGATCGAGCCGGCCGAGCCGATCGACAAGGACCTCTACGAGCTGGCTCCGGAGGAGCACGCGAGCGTCCCCCAGGTCCCGACCTCGCTGCCGGCTGTCCTCGAGGCCCTCGAGGCCGACAACGAGTACCTCCAGGCGGGCGGCGTCTTCACCGAGGACCTGATCGAGACCTGGATCGACTACAAGCGCACCAACGAGATCGCCCCCCTCCAGCTCCGCCCGCACCCCCACGAGTTCGAGCTGTACTTCGACATCTAAGAGGCGAATCCCGTCGCCCCCCTGCCTGACCTGCTCCTCAGCGGGTCGGGCGGGAGGGTGGCGGCTCGGACCGCTGCAGCATCGCCTCCCCCATCGAGGACGACGGGATCACCAGGGTCCGCGCCGGCCGTCCGCGCCTCTTGCGGCCGGCAGTAGTCACTTCTGCGGGTCGTGGCCCCAGTTCATCAGCGAGTACCGCCACGTGGTCGCGGTGACGTCACCGGAGGGGCGCTGCGCGAGGTGTCGGCGGACGTAGCCGGACACCTTGCGCATGTGGCGCTCGTCGTCGGCGTCGAGGTCGCCTTGGCGCGAGCGCAGCAGCTCCACGATCCGGCGGCCGGACGCGTGGCCGGTGCTCTCGCCGCCTCCCTTGTGCTGCCCGGCGTGGCGGGACTCGTCGGTGGCGAGCCACTCCTCCAGTTCCGACGCGGTCATGTTCACCGCGTCGTGGAAGTCGCGGACGGTGTCCTTCCGGTCGTCGTCCGCGCCGCCCGTCACCGGCCCTTCCCCTCGTGCCTGGGCCGCCTGGTCAGTGCGCTGGGCTTGTGCACGGCGGTGCCGCCGGACTTCTCGCTCCGCACTTCGTACTGCGGCTCGTGCGGCGAGGCGTCGACCGTGCGTCCGGCCGCCCGGCCCCTGCGGGTCAGCTTGCGCTTGACGGTGCCGATGGCGGTGCCTCCATGGCTCCTCCAGCTCACCCGGTCGCCTTCGGTGATCTTCGCGTGCTTGGCCACGATGTCTCCGATCGTCGATTCCCCCTCAGGCCCGGCTGCCCCGATATCAGGCTTTCAGCTCCTTTCGCCCGTCCGTTCGGGCTCCTGCGCGGCGTCTCGCGCCCCGCCTTCGCGGAGCGGTTCCGGCTCGTCGCGGACAGTGGCGGCCGCGCCGAGCGTGTCGCGGAGGACGCCCGGGCGTGGGTGCCCTCCGGTCCCTACGCGACGCGGTGCGACTCTCGCTGATCGCCCGCGACCGCGATCCGTCTCGGGGCGAGGACACCGCGCCGCCGCGCGTCGAGACCACCGCCCGCCTGCGACTCGACCCCGATGGCACCGTCCGCCTCGCCCCGGACTCGGTGGGCACCCGCGCGTTCGGGCAGCCCGTGCTTCTGGCGATCCACGACGCGCAACTCACGGGGACCTGGCGCCGCCTGAAGCTGTGCCGCAACCCCCAGTGCCTGGTGGCTTTCTGGGACAACTCGCGCAACACCAGCGGCATATCCGCGCGACTCAAGATGATCAACGGTGGCCGCACCTCTACCCCCACCGAGCCGCTACCAGCAAGGTCACGCTCTACGGCCGGAGTACCAGGCATCCGCTGCGAAGCAACGGCCGTTGTCGAGGTCCGTGAGGGTCGTGTCCGGTGTGGCCGCGGGGCGGATCGCGCTGACCGGGTGCGGGCGGGCCGCCTCGGCTCGTCGTCTGGCGGTCGGGGCGGGGTGGGGGAGAATGGGGGCATGCCTGAGTTGCCCGAGGTTGAGGCGTTGCGGGGGTTTTTGGCGGAGCACGTGGTGGGGAAGGGGGTGGAGCGGGTGTATCCGGTGGCGGTGAGTGCGTTGAAGACGTATCAGCCGGGGGTCGGGGATCTGGAGGGGCGGCGGTTCGGGGCGGTGGCGCGGTACGGGAAGTTCCTGGATCTGGTGGCCGATGACCTGCACCTGGTGATGCATCTGGCGCGGGCCGGGTGGGTGCGGTGGAGCGAGAAGCTGCCGGATGCGCCGCCGCGGCCCGGCAAGGGCCCGCTGGCGCTGCGGGTGCGGCTGGGGGAGCCGGCGGGGGCGGGGTTTGACGTGACGGAGGCGGGCACGCAGAAGCGGCTGGCGGTCTATGTGGTGCACGATCCGGCGGAGGTGCCGGGGGTGGCGCGGCTGGGGCCCGACCCGTTGTCGGCGGAGTTCACGCCGGAGGTGTTCGCGGGGATGCTGGCGGGTGAGCGGCGGCAGATCAAGGGGGTGCTGCGGGACCAGAGTGTGATCGCGGGGATCGGCAACGCCTATTCCGACGAGATCCTGCACGCGGCGAAGATGTCGCCGTACAAGCTCGCGGCGAACGTGTCGGGGCAGGAGGCGGCGCTGCTCTACGACATGATCGGCAGCACGCTGCGGGACGCGGTGGAGCGGTCGCGCGGACTGCCGCTGCGGGATCTGAAGGCGGAGAAGAAGAGCGGGCTGCGGGTGCACGGGCGCAAGGGCGAGCCGTGTCCGGTGTGCGGGGACACCATTCGGGAGGTGTCCTTCAGCGACTCGGCGCTCAACTACTGCCCCACCTGCCAGACGGGCGGGAAGCCGCTCGCGGACCGCCGCCTGTCGCGTTTTCTGAAGTAGGGGCGGGTCGGGTGGCCGGGCCCGGCGAGCGTCATGGGCCGGGCCTGCCGGGTGCGGTGTGGTGCGGGTGCGCAGGCGGGCTCGGGGGCGGGTCATGAGGTGTTCGCGGTGAAGGTGACGATGGTGGTGATGTCCCCGCCCGGGGCGGGGGTGCACGCGTCGGAGGAGCCGGCGCACGGGCCGGTCCAGCTGCCCGGGAGGTAGCCCGGGCTGATGACGGTGCCGATGCCGGTCGAGCCGGTGGTCGAGGTGCTGCCGGACGGCGTGCCCGAACCGTCGGTCGTGCCGGTGGCGCCGCTGGTGCTCCCCGCGGTGCTCGTGCTGCCGGTGCCGCCGGTGTCCGCGCTCCCGCTGCTGGTGGTCCCGGTGGTGCCGGAGCCGTCCGTGGCCGCGGGATCTCCGTGGGCTTCGAGGCGCAGCGGCGTCTTCGTGTCGTAGTAGCGGACGGTGCAGGGGGCGGCCTGGTCGCAGCTGGTGACGGCGCCGTCGGAGCTGATGTCGACGTAGCCGTGGCGGCGCCCGTCGGTGTCGGGGGCGACGGTGACCTTGACCGTGGCGAAGGCGCGGCCGGTGAGACGGGCGGTGCTCTTGGCGCCCTTGCCGTAGCTGACCGTGAGGGTGTCTGCGCGGCTGCCGAGCGCCGTGGGTGCGAACCGGACGGTCACGCTGCAACTGCCGCCTGCGGCGAGGCCCTTGGACTGTGCCGGGGTGCCGCCGGCCTCGTCGTCGAGGAAGCCGGGCGCCGTGGTGGCCTCGGTGTGGCACGAGCCCTGCGTGATGGCGAAGTCGGAGCGGGCCGAGAGGGAGATCGCGTCCAGGGCGACGGATCTGCTGTTGGGGTTGGTGATGGTGAGCTTGGCGACGGGCGCGGTGCCGGACGGGCCCGCGTGGACGTCGCCGTAGTCCGCGGTGCCCTTGATCGTGAGGGGGTGCAGCGCGGTGTCCGGGTCGGTCGGCTCGTCGGTCGCGGCGGGGTCGGTGCTGCCCGGGGCGCCCTGGGTGCCGGTGCCGTCGTACCGCCGGGGGCCGGGCAGGCCGCCGGACGACGCCGGGCCGCCCTTCGCGCCGGCCGCCGAGGTCCCGCTGTGCCGGCTGGCGCCGCCCACACCGCCGAGCCCGTCGCGGCCGACGGCGCCGACCGCCACGGCGACGCCGGTCGCCAGGACCGCGGTGGCGGTCCCCACCCCGACCAGTGCTCTGCGGCTGCGGCGCCGCGCCCGGGCTCTGCGCCGCCGGCCGGTCGAGCGTCCGATGCCCGACAGCCGCTTGCCGAGCAGGGTGCGCGCGGCGCCCGCGCCGCCCGTGTCCCGGGTGTCGCCGCTGCTGCCCGCGGCGAGCGCCAGATTCGCCCGGGTGTCCTCCACCGCGGGGCTGTTCCCGAGGCGGGTGCGCCGTGTGTGCAGCTCCAGCGCGTGGGTCAGCGCGGCCATGGCCGCGCCGCGGCGGCCCTCCAGGAGGTGCAAGGTGCCCTCCTGGTGGGCGAAGTGGGCCTCGGCGACCGGGTCCGGCAGCCGCTGCGCCGCGATGCGCCCGATGTCGAGTGCCCGCTGCCAGGATCGCCAGTGGCCCTGGAGGCACAGCACCGGTTCCACGGTCAGGGCGAGCGCGACCACGGTGTCCCACGCGCCGTGGCTCGCTGCCGCATCCAGCAACGGCACTGCCACGTCGGCGGCTTGCCCCGCCTCTTCGCTGCCCGGGTCGCGCGCCTCGATCCAGCCGGCCAGGGCCCGCAGGGCGGTGCGGAGGTCGAGGTGGGGGTGGAGCAGCCGCAGGTAGGGCTCGGGCAGGCCGGTCGGCAGGCCGAAGCGGTCGCCGTGCTTCTCGGCGAGCCCTCGGGCGCACAGCTGCTCGAACCGCTCGGTGCCGGGCTCGACTTCGGCCATGGCCGCCACGAGCCGGGCCGGCAGGTGGGCGCCGCCCAGCAGCGCCAGGACGGCCAGCACCCGTTTGGACCGCGGGCCGAGCACGGCGATCGCCAGTTCGTCCAGCACCTCGGGGTCCGGCTCCACCTCGCACGCCAGCTCGGCGATGCCCCGGCCTTCGTACCGCACCAGCGCGGCGGCTTGGCGCAGCGCGAGGGGTCGGCCGCCGAGTGCGGCCACCAGCCGGTGGGACGGCGGGAGTTCGGCGCCCGCGACGATCCGGCCGAGGAAGCGGGAGAACAGGGTCACCGCGTCCTCGGCGGAAAGGCCCGGCAGGGGGTGCGAGACGCCGAGCCGCCCGACGCCCGGCCGGACCGCGCCGATCAGCACCGCGCAGCCGCGTAACGCGTCGCGCAGTTCGGCGATCTGCGGCGGGTCGTATCCCACGTCGTCCAAGGCGACGACGGCGACGACCTGTTCGAGGGCGTGGCGGCACTCCTCGGTGCTCAGCCGGGGTGCCCCGGGCGGGTATTCGTAGAATTCGCGGACCAGGTCCTGGAGGAAGTCCTCGAGGTCGGCGGCGCCGGCGCGGATATATGCGTCCGGTGCGACAGCGCGCAGCAGGGAGGTCTTTCCCGATCCGCACGGCGCGGTGAATTCGACCATACGGCGCGACCGCACCACGCTGCGCAACAGACCCAGTTGTTCTTCCCGCCCCACGAGTGTGCCCACGACACCCGTGTGGGGGTGGCGCACCCGGCGCTCGGGCAGGAGCAGGGCCGGGTCGTCCGGGCCGCCGCCCCCGTCGTGGCCTCCCCCGCCGCGCCCCCCGCCGCGACCGCCGCCGCGCCGGCCGGTCTCGGGCGCGGCGCGCTCCAGCCTGATGCCTTGGCCGCGACCGCCGACCGACAGGCGGAACTCCCCGAAAACGAACCCTTCCATTTCTGCCCCCGGAACCCCTGTTTCCCCGGTCATCCCCGGCTTCCCGGACGGGAATGAACGCGGCGCTCCCTGCGCCACGCGAGAACCACGCTACGGGCTGCGTCCGCCGCCATGCGCAAAGTTATCCACAGCCCGCGGGAGAAGTCCGATATTCAGCCCATGAGTCCGGCTGATGCGAGGGAGGGGGCGCGGACGCGGCGAGGCCCGGCACGTCGGACGTGCCGGGCCTCGTGGCCGGTCCGTGCGGGGGCGGGCCGTCTCCGGTCCGCGCCCCGCCGGCGGGCGGGGCGGGGGCTCACCGCTTCTCGGGTTCCGGGCGGCCGTAGCGGCGGTTGAACCGCTCGACGCGGCCGGCGGAGTCCATGACGCGCTGGGTGCCGGTGTAGAAGGGGTGGCTCGCCGACGAGACCTCGACGTCGAAGACCGGGTAGGTCCGGCCGTCGGTCCACTGAATGCTCTTGTCACTGGTGAGCGTGGAACGGGTCAGGAAGGCGTCGCCGGAGGCGCGGTCGCGGAAGACGACAGGGCCGTAGGCGGGGTGGATGGAGGGCTTCATGGCGTTCAGCGCTCCTCTCGGAAGTCGACGTGGCGACCCGCGACGGGGTCGTACTTGCGGAGGGTCATGCGGTCGGGGTCGTTCCGCCGGTTCTTGCGGGTCACGTAGGTGTAGCCGGTGCCCGCGGTGGACCGGAGCTTGACGACGGGACGCAGTTCGTTTCTGGCCATGCCACCATTATACGACTTTGGTTTTCATTTTCAAGAGGTCCCCTCACCCGCTGGCCGGTGGGCGATACCTCCTGACCGCATAACGCGTATACGCCGCCGAACAGTCCCTTTAAGGTCGGCTTGGTGACAGTCGACGCCCCAGCCGTATCGCCGCGGCCTGCCGCCCCCTCCCCCGCGGACCCCTCGTCGGCGGCCGGTGCGGTGGAGTGGCCGTCGGCCCGCGCGCTGCTGTGGGGGGCGCTGCGCTCCCGGCGCCGGGACCTGGTGGCCGCGTCGGCGCTCTACAGCACGCACCAGCTCGGCGAGTCGATGGTGCCGGTGGCGGTCGGTGCGACGGTGGGCCAGGCCGTCGCGGGCGGCGGCCGGTGGGCGATCGCGCTCTGGCTGGGCGTGCTCGCCGCGGACTTCGTCCTGCTGTCCCTGTCGTTCCGGTTCGGCGCCCGCGCCAGCATGCGGGCCAAGCAGCACACCGGGCACGTCGTCCGGATGTGGGTGGCCGAACGGGTGCTGCGGCCGACCGGCGGCGTGCAGCTGGCCCCCGGCGACCTGCTCACCCGCGCGGCCAGCGACGCCGGCCGGGTCGGCGCGTTCGCGGGGGTCGTCGCGCAGACGGTGGCCGCGGTCGCGGTCCTCGCGGTGTCCACGGGGCTACTGCTGTGGTTCTCGCTGCCGCTGGGCGCGGTGATCCTGCTCGGTACGGCGCTGCTGCTCGTGGTGCAGGACAGGGTGGCGGGGCGCTTGCGGCGGCACAGCGGTACGGAGCAGCACGAGGCCGGGCGGGCGGCGGTGCTCGCGGAGGATCTGGTGCGCGGCATGCGGGTGTTGAAGGGGATCGGGGCGGAGCGGACCGCGGCGGCGGAGTACGGGCGGGCCAGCCAGGTCGCGTTGGGCGCGTCGCTGCGGGCGGTGTCGTCGCAGTCGCTGCTGTCGGCGGTGGGAACGGCCTTCACCGGCGGGTACTTGGCGGTGATCGCGGGAGTGGGCGGGTGGCTCACACTTTCGGGTCGAATGGGTTTGGGCGAGTTTGTGGCGGCTTTGGGATTGGCAAGATTCGTGGTGGGACCGATGCAGGTGGTGTCGGGGGCGAGTGCGGCGTATGCGCGGGCGGTGGCGTCCGCGGGGCGGGTCCTTGAGGTCGTGGGGATGCCGGAAGTGGTGCGGGACGGCCTCGATCCGGGTGAGTGGGCAGACGGGCGGGTCGTGGTGTCGGAGGTCGAGGTGGAGGGGTTCACGGGAGTGTCGTTCGTCGCCGAGCGCGGCGAGTTGACGGGGCTGGTGGTCGATGTGCCCGGGGTCGCCGGGCGGATTCCGGGGCTGCTGGTGCGGGAGGGCGAGCCCGGGAGCGGGCGGGTCGAGGTCGGTGGGAAGGAGGTGGGCGAGGTGGCGTTGGCGGATCTGCGCGCGCGGGTACTGGTGTCGCCGCATGACGCCGTGTTGTTCCCGGGCACCATCGCGGAGAACATCGCGCTGCTCGCGCCGGACGGGAAGGCCGCGGAGCGCGGCACTTGGGCGGCGTTCGCGGACCAGGTGATCGACACGGTGCCCGGTGGGGCGCAGGCGCCCGTCGGCGACCGCGGGGAGAGCCTGTCCGGCGGCCAGCGGCAGCGCGTCGCCCTCGCCCGCGCCCTGGCCGCCGATCCGCCGGTGCTGGTGCTGCACGACCCGACGACGGCGGTGGACGCGGCCACGGAGGACCGTATCGCCGGCCGGTTGCGGGAGTTGCGGGCGCGCGACGGGCGGACCTCGCTGCTGGTGACCACCAGCCCGGCGCTGCTCTCCCGCTGCGACCGGGTCTTCTTCCTGCGCCCCGCGCCGAGCAGCGCGCCGGCAGCGACGCCCGCGGGCGAGGGTGCGCCGGACGCGCCGCACGGAGCCCCTGGCGGCCGGCTCGCGGCGGACAGCGGCACCCACGCCGAGCTGATGCGCGACAACGCCGCGTACCGGGAGCTGCTGACCCGATGAACGCCACCGGCTCCACCGCCAGCTCCCCGGCCACCACCGCCGACGCCTCCTCCGATACCTCCGACGCCTCCGGCACCGCCGCCGCGGAGGCCGTCGACATGTCGACGAAGCCCCGACCACTGCTGCCGGTCGCCGACGGCCGCAGGACCCGCGGATATCTGCGCGGCGTCCTGCGCAGGCGCCGGGCGCTGCTCGCCGCGACCCTGGCCGTGATGATCGCCCAGAGCGCGCTCGGTCTCGTCGGACCGATCGCCATCGGCCGGGTGACGCAGGCGGTCGTCGACGGCCGCGGCACATCGGCGGTGATCGGGCCGGTCGTCCTGCTCGCCGTGGCGGCGGTGCTCGGCGCCCCGGCCACCTGGGCGTCGAACGTCCTGCTCGCCCGGGTCGTGCTGCCGGAAGTGGCCGAGTTGCGCGAGGAGGTGGTCGGCACGGCGCTCGGCCTCCCGGTCGACACCGTGGAGGCGGGCGGCAGCGGCGACCTCGTCTCGCGCGTGTCCGGCGATGTGGAGCGCGTCACCGAGGCGGCGCAGGGCGGCTTCGGGAGTTTCGTGTCGGCGGCGCTGGCGATCCTGGCCACTCTGGTCGGACTGGCCTCGCTGGACTGGCGGTTCGCGCTCGCCGGGCTGCTCGCGGTGCCGCTTCAGGCGTACACCCTGCGCTGGTACCTGCGCACGTCCCGCCCGATCTACGCCGCCGGCCGCACCGCCGAGGGCCACCGCACCTCCACGCTGCTGGGCGCGTTCGGCGCCCTGCCGACCGTACGGGCGCTGCGCCTGGGCCGCCGCCAGTACGCCCGGGTCGAGGAGGCGTCCCTGGAAGCGGCGGAGTACGAGTTCAGGGCCATCCGCACCGCCACCCGCTTCTTCGGGCGGCTCAACGTCGCGGAGTTCATCGGGCTCGGCGCGATCCTGCTCACCGCCGCGGTGCTGGTCCGGTCCGGTTCGGCGAGCGTCGGAGCGGCGACCACGGCTGCCCTCTTCTTCGTCGGGCTCTTCGACCCGATCAACATGGTGCTGGGCGCGTTCGACAGCGTGCAGCAGGCGGCGGCGGGGCTGGCCCGCCTGATCGGGGTGCTCGACGCGGCTCCCGCGAGGACCGCCGGGGCGCCCGAGCCACGGCCCGTGCCCTTGCCCGCACCGGCGCTCCCCCGTACCCGGTCCGGGCCGCCTGTCCTCCGCCTCGAGTCCGCGGACTTCGGCTACGGCGAGGGGCCCGACGTCGTCCACGGGGTGACCGTGCGGATCGAGCCGGGCCGTCATGTCGCGGTGGTGGGCACCACCGGGTCCGGCAAGTCCACGATGGCCACGCTCCTCGCCGGCCTGCGGACGCCCCGGCGCGGCAGCGCGACGCTGGAAGGGGTGCCGCTCACCGACCTCTCCCCCGCCGAGTTGCACCGCTCGGTCGCCCTCGTCACCCAGGAGACCCATCTCTTCGCCGGCACCGTGGCCGACAACATACGCTTGGCGCGGCCCGAGGCGTCCGACGCGGAGGTGGGCGCCGCCCTGGAGGCGGTCGGCGCGGCCGGATGGGTCGGCGCGCTGCCGGACGGCGCCGCCACGGTGATCGGTGCCGGCGGTCACCACCTCGGCCCCAGCCAGGCCCAACACCTCGCCCTGGCCCGCCTGTTCCTGCTCGATCCGGACGTGGTGGTGCTCGACGAGGCCACGGCCGAGGGCGGCAGCGACTCCGCGCGGCTGCTCGACACCGCCGCTGCCCGGGTGCTGCGGGGGCGCAGCGCGCTGCTCGTCGCCCACCGGCTCGCGCAGACCGCGACGGCGGACACGATCCTCGTCATGGAGGCAGGGCGGGTGACCGAGCAGGGCACCCATGAGGAGTTGCGCGCGGCCGGGGGCACGTACGCGGCGCTGTGGGACGCCTGGTCGCGGCCGAGCTGAGCGCGCGGGCGGGGCCCCTGGCCGGCCGGCTCGACAGGCACCCGTGCCGGACCCGGGCGGGCCGGGCGACTAGCCATGAGCGACGAGCGACGAGGGCGTGCGATGCCGGCTGGGTGCGGCGGCGGCCCGGGGTGCTCCAACTCGCTGCCGAGCAGCGGCTGTCGCTGGACGGCACGGTCAAGTACGGGCTGCCCCAAGGCGGTCGGCCGTCTCGGGCCGCGTGATCGGGCAGGTCGGCGAGAACCGGTTCGGCGGCATCCTGGCTGCGGCAGGCACGATCGGCAGCAGCTGGTAGCGCACCGGGGGATCGCCCCGCTCACCTCCGACGTGCTGTTGCACGCGGGACCCCTCCGTGCCCCGCACCCGCGTCAGGACCAGGCGATGTCACCGTAGCGGTCGACGAAGCGCCCGCTGCCCGCGCCCGGACCCTCGGTCGCCAGCGCGACGATCGCGTCGGTGCCCTCGGTGACGGTCTGGGTGCCGCGGTGGTCGTTGAGGTCGGTCGCGGTGTAGCCGGGGTCGGCGGCGTTGACGCGGATGTCGGGCAGGGCCTTGGCGTACTGCGTGGTCAGCATGGTGAGCGCCGCCTTCGACGCGCAGTACAGCGGCACGACCACATGGAACTCGGGCCGGGACGGGTCGTGGGTGAAGGCGAGCGAGCCCATGCCGCTGCTGACGTTGATGATGGCGGGGTCGTCCGACCGGCGCAGCAGCGGCAGGAACGCGGCAGTGGTGCGGACCGCGCCGGTGACATTGACGTCGAAGACGGCTCGGGCGTCGGCGGCGGTGAGTTCGCCGGGACCGCCGGACGGGCCGCGCACGCCCGCGTTGTTGATCAGGACGTCGATCCGGCCCTCGTGGGCGGCGATGTCGGCGGCAGCGGCGGCCACGGACGCGTCGTCGGCGACGTCGATGGGGACGTAGCGCGCGCCCACTGCCGCGGCTGCCTCCTCGCCCAGGGCGCGGTCGCGCGCTCCGAGGAGGACGGTGTGGCCCTGTGCGACGAGGCGGCGGGCGGTCTCGCGGCCGAGGCCCTTGTTGGCTCCGGTGATGAAAGTGATCGTCATGGGTTCGATGGTGCCGACGGCCGGAGGGGCCGACCAGGGACGGTCCGACGGTAGGAACAGCCGTACCACCTTCGTGGCTGCCGCTCCGTTTCCGGGTGCGCGAGCATGGAAGCATGGACGACGTGCGCGGCAGGGACAGCACACCGACGGCAGCCGGAGGGCCGGGCCGCCCGGCGCCCGCGGCCACGCCGGAGCCGACACCCGGGCCGGGACTCGGGCTCGGGCTCGGGCTCGGCGCGACGATCCGCACCTGGCGCGACCGCCTCCCCCCGGCCGCCGTCGGCCTGCCCGTCGCCCACGGACGGCGGGCCACCGGGCTGCGGCGCGAGGAACTGGCCGACCTCGCCGGGGTCTCGGTCGACTACGTCGTACGCCTGGAACAGGGACGCGCCACGACTCCCTCATCCTCCGTGGTGGCCGCCCTCGCCCGCGCCCTGCACCTGACCACCGCGGAGCGGGACCACCTCTACCGGCTGGCCGGGCTGGTCCCGCCGGTGAACGGCACGGTCTCCGACCACCTCCCGCCCGGCATGAACCGCGTGCTCACCCGCCTCCAGGGCACGGCCGCCGCCGTCTTCGCCGCGGACTGGCAGCTGCTGTGGTGGAACCGCGGCTGGGCCGCGCTGATCGGCGACCCGTCCGGCGCGCCCCCGCAGCAGCGCAACTTCGCCCGCGACCGCTTCCCGGTGGAGGGCAGCACCAGGGTCCTGTCGCGGTGGCCGGTGATCGAGGCGGACCGCCCCGCCACCGACGCCGCCGTGGTCTCCGACCTGCGCCGCGCCACCGGGCGCTTCCCCCGGGACCGCCGTCTGGCCGCGCTGATCCGCGACCTGACCGCCGGCAACGAGCGGTTCGCCGAGCTGTGGGCGGCCGGCACGGTCGCCGCGCACCGCGAGGACCACAAGAGGGTCGAGCACCCGGTGGTCGGCACCGTGACGGTGGACTGCGACGTCCTGACCGACGGCGACTCCGAGCTGAAGATCGTCATCATGACGGCCGCGGTCGGCAGCGAGGACGAGACCCGGCTGCGGCTGAGCATCGTCGCAGGATCGGACTACGGGGCTGAACACGACAGCGCGCCCGCATCAACCGGCACGTCCGCGCCGAGCGCCGGGTTCCCGCCGGGCGCCGCCCCCTCATCCAGCACGGGGACCGCGCCCACCGCACCAGTGCGCTGATCGTCACCGCCCGGTCACACGGCGACAACACCCCGCTCGTAGCGTCAGCCGCACGCCGGTCGGCACCGTCCGGCCCCGCGAAATACCGCGCACGGACGCGTCGGGCGGGCACCTCCCGCAGGCACCCCCGCCCGTAGGCGCCCCGGCACGGGCACCCGCGGGCGCCCCGGGCATGTCTCAGACGATTGCCACCCGGCTCTCAGAGGAACCCCAGAAACCGTTCCTAGGGTCGGTGGCATGGAACAGCGCAGACCGTTGGCGGACCGCGAAGGCGGGGGGTGGGCGGCCATGGCCGGCACACACGGCGACGGTACGGGCGCGGCCCCGGTCCCACCGCGAGCGGAGGAGGACGCCGGCGCCCCCGAGCCCGCCACGCGGCTCGTCGCCCCCGGCGCGATACCCGCGGCGGCTGCGACCGGCTCCGCGCCCGCGCACGCCGCCGCCCGCTCCTGGACCCGTCCGCTGCTGATCTCCGTGACCGCCCTCGCCGCGATGGCCGTCCTCACGCTCGCCACGATCGTGCAGTCGCCGTCGGCGAAGGCGGGTTCCGACATCAACACCAACACCACCACCGACACGGCCACCCCGAAGGCCGGCGCCAGCCCGTCGAGCCCCTCGGCCTCGGCTTCCACCACGACCTCGCCGACCGACGTGTCCGCCACCGACGCCGGTACGGCCGACACCGCGGCCACGACCACCGCCTCGACCCAGGCCGCCGTCACCTCGGCGGTCCGCGCCCTCGGCGTCAGCGGCAATGTGTCCGTCGCGGTCACCGATGCCGGTTCGACCGCCGGCACGAGCTCCGCCGCGACCTACGCCACCGGCGCGACCTCGTACGACACCGCGAGCATCGTCAAGGTGGACATCCTCGCCACCTTGCTGCTCCAACACCAGAAGACCGGCACCCAGTTGACGGCAAGTCAGAAGGCATTGGCCACCAAGATGATCGAGGAGAGCGACAACAGCGCGGCCCTCGAACTGTGGCGCACCATCGGCCGCAAGGCGGGACTGGCCACGGCGAACGCGTCCTTCGGGCTGACCCACACCGTCGGCGGCGACAACGACCTGTGGGGGCTGACCCAGACCACCGCGGGCGACCAGATCGCCCTGCTGCACGCGGTGTTCGACAGCGGCTCGCCCCTGTCGTCCACCTCCCGCGCCTACATCGCCGGGCTGATGCGGTCCGTCGTCGCCGGTGAGCGCTGGGGCGTGTCGGCGGCCGACACCGACAGCTCCGGCTACGCGCTGAAGAACGGCTGGCTCCAGCGCAGCGCCACCGGGCTGTGGGACATCAACAGCATCGGCGAGGTGACGTACGACGGGCACCGACTGCTGGTCAGTGTGCTGTCGTCCGGGCAGCGGACCGAGCAGGGCGCCATCGACCAGGTCGAGCAGGTCGCCCAGGCCGCGGCGAAGGCGTACGTCGCCTCCGCCGCCTGACCGCCTGACCGCCCGGCCGCCGCAGTCCCCAGGCACCGGTGCGACCGCCCGCACCACAGCAACGCACCGCATCGCACCCCACCGCACCGCACCGGCGGCCCGGGATCAGCCCGCTGCCCCGGGCCTACCCGGCCACGTCGATCAGCACCTTCCCGACCGCCCCGCCCCGCACCGCCTCGTGCGCTTCCGCGGTCCGCTCCAGCGGGTAGCGGTGGAAGGGCAGGCCGACCTCCGGCCCGGCCCGCAGCGCGTCGTCGGCGAGCGCGGCGGACACCGCGGCCACCGCTTCGTCCTTCGCCTCGTCGGGCACCGTGTAGAGCAGCAGGCCCTGCCAGCGCAGGTTCTGGGCCATGGAGGCACGCACCGGCGCGGTGAACTCGCCGGCGTCATTGGCGTAGAACGCGATCACCGCGTTGTTCGCCGTCACCGCCGTGTCCAGGGCGGCATTGTGCGCCGGGGCGACCTCGACCACGATGTGCACGCCGTCGGGCGCGAGGGCGCGGATCTCGGCCGCGGCGTCCTGCTCGCGGTAGTTGACCACATGGTGCGCGCCCGCCGCCGTGGCCAGCGCGGCCTTCTCCGGGCTGCTGACCGTGGTGACGACGGTGGCGCCGGCCCAGCGGGCGAGCTGGATCGCCGCGTTGCCGACCGCGCCCGCGCCGCCGGCGACCAGGACCGTACGCCCCGCGAGGGCGCCGGGGGCGAGCCGGACCGGGCCGAACTCCGCGACGGTCAGGGCGCGGTGGGCGGTGATGGCGGGCACCCCGATGCTGGCGCCGAGGTCGAAGGAGGCGTGGTCAGGCAGCCGGACTGCCTTGCGCGCCGGGACCGTGGTGAACTCCTGCGCGGTGCCGTCGGGCCGCTGGTAGGCCGACTCCCACAGCCAGACGCGCTCGCCGACCCGCTCGGCCGGCACGCCCGCGCCGACCGCGTCGATCACACCGGAGCCGTCCTGGTTGGGCACCTGCGGATACTGCGGGGAGGTGTTCTCGCGCGACTTCCAGTCCGTCGGATTGACCCCCGAGACATGGACCTTCACCCGCACTTCGCCGGGCCCGGGTTCGGGCACCGGCCGGTCGGTGAGGGTGAGGACATCGGGGCCGCCGCTGCTGCTGTAAACGATCGCCTTCATGCCACTTGCGAACCACGACCGACGCACGTCTCTTCCCGATCCGGCGCACCTTCGCCCGCATTCCCCCGGATGGCCCAGCGCGCCCGGCCCCGCGCTCCACCTGTCCGCGCGCGGGCCGCAGTTACCGGGTCACCAGGTCGCCAGGTCGCCGAAGGTCAAGCGTCGAGTGCCCGCTCGGCCGCCGCCAGGATCTCGGTGACCCGCAGCCCGAACCGGGCGTCGCAGGCGTGCGGCGCACCGCTCGTCAGCGCGTCGACGGCCCGGGCCAGCGCCTCGGTCGGCGGGCTGCCGATGTCGGCGGGGAACGTCGCGATCCCGGGTGCGCCCCGGAACTCGATCGCCACGCCGGCGCCGGGCGGCGGCGAGGTCAGCGTCAGCACGGCCGTGCTCGACGCGCCCGAGGTGTGCCGCAGCGTCAGGTGGACCAGGTCCGCCGGGCCGCGTACCGCGTGCACCTCGGTGACGTCGCCGAGCACCGGCAGCAGCACCGACAGGGCGTGCGGGCCGACGTCCCACAGTCCGCCCTTCTCGCGCCGCCACGGCGAGTCGGCGTAGGCGCTGGCAGCACCGCCGAAGACCGCCCCGTACCAGTCGGCGCGGCCGGTGAACCACGGCCCTGCGGCGGCCTGCTGCTCGATCCACGCCGACGTGCCCG
Organism: Actinacidiphila sp. bgisy145; assembly: GCF_057708125.1. Classification (NCBI taxonomy): domain Bacteria; kingdom Bacillati; phylum Actinomycetota; class Actinomycetes; order Kitasatosporales; family Streptomycetaceae; genus Actinacidiphila; species Actinacidiphila sp. bgisy145. The sequence continues at coordinate 42,557 of NZ_JBYIRL010000033.1, read as the reverse complement.
CGCCGAAGCGCAGCGTGAAGAACACCACCGAGCGCACTCCGGCGGACGCCACCGCGTCGGCCACCTCGCGCGCGTCCTCGACGGTCGCGGCCAGCGGCTTGTCCAGCAGCAGGTGCTTGCCGGCCCGCGCGGCCCGCACCGCCAACGGCGCCTGCACGGACGGCGGCAGGGCGATCGCCACCGCGTCCACGTCGCCGATCAACGCGTCCGCGTCGCCGTACGCGTGCCCGCCGAACTCCCGGGCCAGCTGCTCGGCGGCCTCCGGGCGGCGGCCCCACACCCCGGCCAGCTCCACGTCCGGGTGGGCGGCCAGCGCGGGGGCGTGCGCCTTCAGCGCCCAGGGTCCGGTGCCGAGCAGCCCCACGCGCAGCGTCATGACCGCACCTGCGCGGGCGTGTCGTGCTGGGCGTACGTCTCGCGGTCCAGCTCGCGTACGTCGACCGACAGCTGGAGTTCGGCCTCCGGCAGGGGCCGTACGGTGTCGCGCAGCGCCGCGAGCACCGCCTCGGCCAGTTCCCGCCGTACCTGCGGGGGGCGGCCGGACAGGATGCCCACCTGCGCGTGGACCATCGAGTAGTGCGGCGAGCCGTCGGCGATGTACGTCTCGTCGAGCCGGACGAAGCGGGTCTTGCAGCCCTCGGCGCGGCCGCCGGCGACCCGCACCAGGGCCTCGTGCAGGCCCTTGGCGAACTGCGGGCGGTCGAAGGTGTCGGCGAGGTTGGCGGAGTACTCCACGATGCTGTGCGGCATACCCTCGACCCTACCCGCGCCCGGCGTGCTCCGGACGGCGCGCCACCCCTGTCCCGCCTGCACCTCACGGCGGGGTTCCCGCTGGTCACGGCGGGCAGTTCACACGTGGTTAACAGCCGGGCAACGGCGGGGAAAAGCGCTGTTGGGACGCTGCCTACCGGCCCGATCAGCGCGGCTCGGTGCCGCACCCGCGCTCACGTTCGTTAAGGATGGCGTCACCGTGACCTACAAGGCTGAGTACATCTGGATAGACGGCACCGCGCCGACCGCCAAGCTCCGCTCGAAGACGAAGATCCTCGCGGACGGCGCCGAGCTGCCGATCTGGGGCTTCGACGGCTCCAGCACCAATCAGGCCGAGGGCCACGCCTCGGACCGCGTACTCAAGCCGGTCGCCACCTTCGCCGACCCGATCCGCGGCGGCGCGGACAAGCTCGTGCTGTGCGAGGTCTTCAACATCGACGGCACCCCGCACGAGTCCAACACGCGCGCCGCGCTGCGGGAGGTCGCCGAGAAGTTCGCCGACCAGGAGTCGCTCTTCGGCATCGAGCAGGAGTACACGTTCTTCCAGGGCTCGCGCCCGCTCGGCTTCCCGGAGAACGGCTTCCCGGCGCCCCAGGGCGGCTACTACTGCGGGGTCGGCGCCGACGAGATCTTCGGCCGCCCGGTGGTGGAGAAGCACCTGGACAACTGCCTCGCCGCGGGCCTGGGCATCTCCGGCATCAACGCCGAGGTGATGCCCGGCCAGTGGGAGTTCCAGGTCGGCCCGCTCAGCCCGCTGGAGGTCTCCGACCACCTGTGGGTCGCGCGCTGGCTGCTGTACCGCACCGCCGAGGACTTCGGCGTCTCCGCCACCCTGGACCCCAAGCCGGCCAAGGGCGACTGGAACGGCGCGGGCGCCCACACCAACTTCTCCACCAAGAAGATGCGCGAGAGCTACGAGGCGATCATCGAGGCCGCCGAGGCGCTGGGCCGCGACGACAAGCCGCTGGAGCACATCAAGAACTACGGCTCCGGCGTCGAGCACCGCCTCACCGGCGCCCACGAGACCGCCCCGTGGAACGAGTACAGCTACGGCGTGTCCAACCGCGGCGCGTCGGTGCGCATCCCGTGGCAGGTCGAGGTGGACCAGAAGGGCTACATCGAGGACCGCCGCCCGAACGCGAACATCGACCCGTACGTGGTGACGCGGCTGATCGTGGACACCTGCGGGACCGCGCTGGAGAAGGCCGGGCTGGTCTGAGCCGAGCCGAGCCGGCCGTCGTAGGGCCGCGCCGGTCCGCGCCCGGTCCCGGGCCGCGGCCGTTCCGCCGTACGCCGCATGAAGGGCGCCCCGCCGAACTCGGTGGGGCGCCCTTCACACGTTCGTGTGACGCCCCCGGGTGACCATCGCATCAACGGCTCGTTCGACACTGCGTGAAGACGCAAGCGGCATCCGGCACCTCCTCCGCATCCTCCCGCGGCTCGTCCGCCACCATCTCGGTCGCACAGGCCGAGGCGGCACTGGTCGAGCACTACCCGCGGCTGGTCCGGCTGGCGTACGTGACGCTGCCCGCCGACCTCGGCAAGCACCGCCGGGCGCTGGCCGCGCACCGGCTGGTGCAGTCCGCGCTGCCGACCTCGCCCGCGCCCTCCCGGCAGGGCGGCGCGTACGGGGTGCTGCGGGTGCGGGTGCTGCGCGCGGCCCTGGAGTTCGGCGACCAGGGACGGCTGCGCGCGGCGCTGGAGAACGTGCGGCCGCCGCGGCTGACGGGGCTGCGGGCGCATCCGCAGGCAGGCGGCGACGCCGAGGCGGCGCTGTACCGCGCGCTGTCCTCGCTGCCGGCCCCGGCCCGGGCGGCGTACGCGCTGATGTCCGCGGAGGCGCTGGGCGAGCCGGACGCGCGCGGTGTGCTCGACGCGGCGGGCGTGGTCGACCCGCGCGAGGCGGTACGGCTCGCGGCGGGCGTGAAGGTGCCCGCCCGGAGCGGCGCGGTGCCGGGCGTGGTGACCGGGGTCGTCACGGGCGCGGGCCTCGACGCCGGTCCGGGGGCGGCTTTCGGTACGGACGCGGGGGGCGGCCGCGCCGACACCACGACGGGCCCGGTCGCGGGCCGACGGCTGCTGGCGTCGGGCGAGTTCGACGCCTGCACGCTGCAACTGCGCCCCACCGACCTGCTGCGGCGCCGCCGCCGGGGCCGGATCGCGGGCACGGCCGCCGCGGTGGTCGCCGCGGGCGCGCTGCTGTTCGCGGTGGTCGGCGGCGGCTCCTCGACGGAGCACTACGCGGCTTCCGGGACGCCCGGCGCCGACCCGCGCGCGCTGGACCCGGCCGCGCTGGTGAAGGTGCCGGCGGCCGGCTGGAAGGCCACCGCCCGGCTGGACTTCTCCGCCTGGCCCGCGCGGGGCGACCGTACGAAGGACACCGAGCTGCTCGGCCGGGCGCTGGCAGTGTGGGCGAACCCCGGTTCCTCGGTGGACGTCAGCGCCACCCCGGGCACCCCGCGCACCGGGCCCACCCAGCCGCCGCAACTGCTCTTCGCCGGGGACGAGGACGCCGCGACCGTGGTGATCTTCTACGACGGGCTGCGGGTGGTGCGCTACGCGCAGCCGAAGAGCGGTACGGGCCGGGCCGCGCTGGACTTCGCGCAGGCGCAGAACGCCGACCTGACCACCTCGGCGGCGCTGCTGGTGGACCGGGTGGATGGCAACGCCCGTTTCCTCACGGCCCCTTGGGTCACGCAGGCGAGCACCCGCGACCTGTTCCGCCCCGGCCAGGACGCCGCCGACCTGCACCGCAGCGCGGACGGCGTGACCGACCCGGTGCCGATGCCGGGGCCCAGCGCCGCGTCGAACGCGACGGGTTCCGCGGCGTGCGGGACGACGTGGCCGGTGATGGAGCTGCGCTCCTCGGCGTCGATCGGCGCGGAGAAGTCGTTCCTGGTCGCCGACCTCGGCGACCTCGCGCCGGTGCACCTCACCTACAGCCCGCCGTCGTCGGTGGGCGGCGCGGTGGCACCGCGGGAGGCCACGGGGTCGCAGGCGCTGGCGAGTTGGGCGCACAGCGCGTGCCGGCTGGTCGAGCTGCGCGGGCAGGGCGTGAAGGCGGTCGACAACTGGGAGTTCGCGGACACCGCGCTGCCCGAGGGCGCGGGCGACGCGTCGTGGACCTGCGACCGGGCCGACACCTGGCGCGGGCCGGGCATCGCGCTGGTGCAGTTCGTGCCGCCGGCCGCGAAGACGGCGGAGCTCGGCACGCTCGCCGGGCAGCAAGCCGACGGCAACGCGTGCAGCCGCTACGACCAGCACGTGATGGCCGGGGTGATGTGGAAGTCGCCCGCCGACCGGTGGTACCTGCTGGCGGCCGGCAGCCGCGACACCGCGTCCATCAAGGCGACGAACGGCGTCGAGGCCACGTCCCAGGGGGCGTTCCTGTCCACCCCGGCGGCGCGGGGGACGCGGGCGACGCTCAGCGGCCGCCTCGACGACGGCACCGCGCTGTCCCCCCTGGGCGACGACTAGGAATCCGGGCGGGCGGGGGCTGGACAGGCGGGGGCCGGACAGGCGCAGCTCAGGCGGGCGGCAGCCGGGCGGTCCTCCGCAGGTCTACGCGGCCTAGGCGGGCCTGGCGGCGGGGGCCGTGGCGGAGGGCGGCAGCGGGGACGGCAGCTTGGGCATGCGCAGTTGCATGGTGACGTGGTCGTCCTTGCGGCCGTCCTCCTCCCAGCCCTGCTTGACGTAGAAGGCGCGGGCGCGGGCGTTGGGGGCGAAGACCTGCAGGCGGGCCAGCCCGATCCCGGCGGCCTGCCACTCGGCGACGCACGCCTGGTGCAGCGCGGTGCCGGTGCCGGTGCGCCACACCTCCGGGTCGATGTGGAAGTGGAACAGCTCGTCCCCGTCGAAGCGCGCGCCCAGGACGGCGAAGCCCACGAGGTGGTCCTGCCGGGTCGCGCACAGCACGATGCGGTCCCGCGCGGTGATGGCGCGCGCGGTGCCTGCCCGCTGCCGCTCCAGCTCGGCCGGGCCGCTGTACAACTCCGTTGCCAGGTGGCCTTCGTAGTACGTGGCCCTGGCGCGGGCATGGACGCCGCAGATCGCGTCCAAGTCCTCGATCGAGGCGTGCCGGATCGTGGCGTGCGGGGTGCTCATGGGTACATGGACGCGCAAGATGCCCCAAAGGTTCCCCCGTTCCCGCCAATCGTGACCCGTCTCACTTTGAGAAGCTCCCGTGAAGGGTTTGGTCACAACTTGTCCTCACTGTGCGGAAGTTGTGCAGACGCCCATCTTGGCAAGGCTCACATCAGGCTCTTATAAGCTCTTTTTATTCGCCCAGTTGGCACGTACGTCAAGTCAAATCACTCCATCGGGTGATTAGTTGCCGTTTTCGGACGCGCACGCCAAATGATCGAATACGGTCACTCCATGGTCACTTCACGACACGAAGCGTCGCATCGGATCTTCCAGGGCCGACCTGAGTTGATCACCCCCGTCTTCGGCGTCCTGGGGGTGCGGATACCGCACAACCCGGTCGTCGAGGTGCTGCCCACGGACGTCACCGAGATGCACCCGGTCGAGCGCCGCGTGGACACCGTGCTGCGGCTCCAACCGGACGACGGCACGCAGGGGTTGATCCTCGCGATCGAGGCACAGGGGCGCCGCGACGAGAAGAAGCCGTCGAGTTGGGGGTATTACCTGTCGTACTTGAGCGCCAAGTACGACTGCCCCACGCTGCTTCTGGTCGTCTGCCAGGACAAGACGACCGCGGAGTGGGCCGCGGGACCCTTCCACCACGGGTGGGGCGGGTGGACCGCGCTCACCGTCCGTCCGCTGGCGCTCGGCCCCGGGAACATCCCGCTGATCACCGACAGCGATCAGGCGGCCGAACACCTGGCGTTCGCCGCCTTCTCGGCCATCACGCATGGCCGCCACCCGAACAGCGCGGACATACTGGAAGCACTGGCGAAGGCCCTCGCCACGGCGGACCAGGAGTCACGCGACTACTACTCGGAAATGCTGGAAATCGGCCTCGGGGAGAACACCCCGGCACAGGATCTCTGGAGCAAGCTCATGAAGAACGGAAGCTACTTCCCCGGCCGCGGCACCCTCGCGGAGCGCAAGTTCCTGGAGGGCAAGAGCGAAGGCACGATCGAGGGCAAGGCAGAGGGCAAGATCGAGGGCGTGGCCGAGTCGGTGCTGCTCGTGCTGGAGAGCCGCGGGATCGACATCCCGGACGAGACCCGCGACCGCATCCTGCACCACCCCGACCGAGAAGACCTCATGCGGTGGCTGACCCGCAGCTTGACGGTCACCACGGCCGAGGAACTCTTCGAGGACACCGTCTGACGCCAACTGCGTTACTGCGCACGGCACTTCGCCGGATCGGGGGTTCCCGGTCCGGCGGAGGTGTGTGAGGGGTGATCCGGCGGCAGCGGTGAAGGATCTTGCAGAAAGTTTCTTGCAGAGTCTTTCGCAAGACGTTGCACCGCTGTTACGGTCCTGCCCAGCCCGAGCGGACACCGGCCTGTGGGATGGGGCCGGGGAGCCGCCGGATCGGGTGAACGGGCACTTCCCTCATCAAGGAGTCAGGTATGCGACGCGGCATATCCGTCGTGGCGATGGCCGCGGCCATCGTCCTCGGTGCCACCGCCTGCGGCGGCGGCAGCGGCAGTGGCGGCAGCCAGGACAGCGGCAAGGCGAAGGACCCCGCCCAGGTGTCGGGCACGGTCACCTACTGGGACACCTCCGACGCGAAGGTCGAAGCGCCGGCCTACAAGGCGCTGATCGCCGACTTCGAGAAGAAGTACCCGAAGATCAAGGTGAACTACCAGAACGTCGACTTCTCCACGGTGGAGCAGAAGTTCAAGACCGCCGCCCAGAGCGGCAAGGGCGCGCCCGACGTCATCAGGACCGACGTCGGCCTGATCCCGGAGTACGCCTCGCTGCACTACATCGCCCCGCTCGACGGCACCACCGCCCTCACCGACACCGGTGACTTCGTGGCCGGACCGCTCAACACCACGAAGTACGAGGGCAAGTCGTACGCCGTGCCCTCCGTGACGGACACCCTCGGGCTGCTCTACAACAAGAAGCTGTTCGCGCAGGCCGGTATCGCGGCGCCCCCGACCACCTGGGACGAACTGGTCGCCGACTCCGCGAAGATCAAGGCCAAGACCGGCGCGACCGGCACCTACATGAACCCCGACTCGTACTTCCTGCTGCCCTTCCTCTTCGGTGAGGGCGCCGACCTCGCCGACCCGTCGGCGAAGAAGGTCACGATCAACTCCCCCGAGGCGGTGAAGGCCGTCACCGAGGCGAAGAAGATCTACGACTCCTCCTCCGTGAAGATCGACTTCGCCAACGCCTACGACAACATGCAGACGTCGTTCAAGACCGGCAAGGTCGCCATGCTGATCCAGGGCCCCTGGTCGGTGGGCGACGACCTGACGGGCTCGGCGTTCAAGGACGCCGCCAACCTCGGCTACGCGTCCGTGCCGGCCGGCTCCACCGGCAAGCCGCTCGCCCCGACCGGCGGCCAGGACCTGGCGGTCTACCAGGGTTCGAAGAACCTCTCCGCGGCCTACCTGTTCACCCAGTTCATGACCTCCACCAGCAGCCAGGAGCAGATCGCCGTGAAGAACGGCACGCTGCCCACCCGCACCTCGGCGTACACCGCGCAGGTGCTCAAGAGCCCGCAGATCGCCGGGTTCAAGCCGATCCTGGACACCGCCCGCCCGCGGGTGGCGCTCCCCCAGGTCGGCAGCCTGTTCACCCCGCTCCAGCAGGAGTACATCAAGATCCTCCAGGGCAAGGCGAGCGTGCAGAGCGGACTGGACTCCGCGGCCAAGCAGTTCGGCAAGCTGCTGCCGGACTACGCGGTGCAGTAGCGCCCCCCGGCTCCGGGCCGGCCGGCGGAGGTCTCGCCCCCGCGCCACGCGGCGGGCGGGCCCACGCGCCCGACCGGCCGGCCCGGTCCCTCCACCACCCCCGCACCCCCGGACGGTGCACCCGCAGGAACGCACCCCGCACCCCGCACCACGCCCCAGGCAACGACAGAGCCGAGGAGAGATGACCACCGCCACCGTAGAACGGGCCGAGCGCCCCGGCCGCCCCGCGCGGTCCAAGGAACCCGGGCCGGGCCTGCTGAAGTCCCTCGCCCGCGCCTGGGACAAGCACTGGTACGCCTGGGCGATGGTCGCCCCCGTCGTGATCGTCCTCGGCGTCCTGGTGCTGTACCCGCTCGGCTACGGCGTCTACCTGTCCTTCACCAACGCCACCGCGCAGAACGTCGCCACCAACATCGGCCCGGTGCATGTGCCGGCCAGCTACCACTTCGTCGGCCTGCACAACTACTGGCAGATCCTCTCCGGCGCCGACGGCGACTTCTACCCGCGGCTGGAGTGGACGGTGATCTGGACCGTCGCCTGCGTCGGGATCACCTACTCCATCGGGCTGGGCATGGCGGTGCTGCTCAACCGGCCGATGCGGTTCCGGCTGGCCTACCGGCTCGCGCTGATCCTGCCCTGGGCGGTGCCCGCGTTCGTCGGCGTCTTCGCCTGGCGGCTGATGTTCAACTCGCAGTACGGCGTCTTCAACGACGTCATCAACCTCGTCGGGCTGCCCTCGCAGGACTGGCTGGGCACGCCCTTCGCGCAGAAGGTCGCCGTCATCATCGTCAACGTGTGGTGCGGTGTGCCGTTCATGATGGTGGCCATCCTCGGCGGCCTCCAGGCCATCCCCAACGAGCTGTACGAGGCCGCGGAGATGGACGGCGCCTCGCCGTTCCAGCGCTTCACCAACGTGACGGTGCCCGGACTGCGCCCGGTGACCAGCACGGTGGTCCTGCTGAGCACCGTGTGGACGTTCAACATGTTCCCGATCATCTACCTGCTGCTGGGCAGCAACACCAGCGGCGACACCGACATCCTGGTGACCTTCGCCTACGAGAAGGCGTTCGTCGGCATCTCCGACTACGCGAGCGCGGCCTCCTACGGCATCGTCATCCTGCTGATCCTGGTGGCCTTCTCCACCTTCTACCGCAGCCGCGTCAAGACCGAGCAGAGCTGAGGAGCCGTCACCCATGAGTGCCACCCTTCCCCGCGGCCGCGGTCAGCGCAGCACGGGCGCCTCACTCGCCCTGCACGCCACCCTGATCGCCGCCAGCGCCGTCGCGGTCTTCCCGGTGCTGTGGATCGTCTTCATCTCGCTCGGCCCGGACAGCGCCTGGCAGCAGCCCGGCCAGGTGATCCACCACCTGGGCCTGTCCAACTACCGGTTCGTGCTGCTGCACAGCGGCTTCCCGCACTGGATGCTCAACTCGGTGATCGTCGCCGGGGCCACCATGGTGCTCGGCGTGTTCATCGCGGCCAGCGCCGGCTACGCGATCTCCCGGATGAAGTTCCCCGGCCACCGCCAGCTGATGTGGGTCTTCCTGGTCACCCAGATGTTCCCGGTCGCGGTGCTGATCGTGCCGCTGTACAACCTGATGGCGCGGCTGGACCTGCTCGACAGCTACCTCGGCCTGGTGCTGGTGTACTGCACCATCGCGGTGCCGTTCTGCGCCTGGATGCTCAAGGGGTACTTCGACACCATCCCCCGGGAGATCGACGAGGCGGGCCGGATGGACGGCCTCAGCCCGTTCGGCACGTTCTGGCGGCTGATCCTGCCGCTGGCCCGGCCGGGCCTGGCCGTCACCGCGTTCTACAGCTTCCTCACCGCCTGGGGCGAGGTCGCCTACTCCAGCCAGTTCATGAAGACCCACTACACGCTGGCCGCGGGGCTGCCCACGTACGCGTCCAACATCCGCGCCAACTGGGGTGCGATGACGGCCGGTTCGGTCCTGATCGCGATACCGGCGGCCGTGGTCTTCCTGCTCGTCCAGCGCCACCTGGTCACCGGCCTGACCGCCGGCGGCACCAAGGGCTGACACCCCGGGCACCTCGGACCCGCCGCGTCCGCGCCCCCGTCACGCCGGCGGTACACCCCCCGTACACCCGGCGGCCGCACAACCCCGCACGACCGCACGCCACTTAGTCGTTCCCCCGAACCCAAAGGGAATCAATGAGCCAGCACCTCACCGACGCGCCCAGCACCGCCGCCGCGACCGACGCCGACGCCGGACGCAGAGACTGGTGGCGCGACGCGGTGATCTACCAGGTCTACCCGCGCAGCTTCGCCGACGGCAACGGCGACGGCATGGGCGACCTGCCCGGCATCACCGCCCGGCTGCCCTACCTGCGGGACCTCGGCGTCGACGCGGTGTGGCTGTCGCCGTTCTACGCCTCCCCGCAGGCCGACGCCGGCTACGACGTCGCCGACTACCGCGCGGTCGACCCGATGTTCGGCACCCTCACCGACGCCGACGACCTGGTGCGCGCCGCGCACGCGCTGGACCTGCGGGTCATCGTGGACGTGGTGCCCAACCACTGCTCCGACCAGCACGAGTGGTTCCGGCAGGCGCTGCACGAGGGCCCCGGCTCGGCGGCCCGCGACCGCTTCCACTTCCGCCCCGGCAAGGGCGAGCACGGCGAACTGCCGCCCAACGACTGGGAGTCCATCTTCGGCGGTCCCGCCTGGACCCGGGTCACCGAGCCGGACGGCACCCCCGGCGAGTGGTACCTGCACCTGTTCGCCCCCGAGCAGCCGGACTTCAACTGGAACCACCGCGCGGTGCACGACGAGTTCCGCTCGGTGCTGCGGTTCTGGCTGGACCTGGGCATCGACGGCTTCCGGATCGACGTCGCCCACGGCCTGGTGAAGGCCGACGGCCTGCCGGACATCGGCCACGGCGGGCAGGTCGCGCTGCTGGGCACCGCCGCGATGCCGTACTTCGACCAGGACGGCGTGCACGACATCTACCGGGACTGGCGCCGCATCCTCGACGAGTACGGGCCGGTGGGCGAGGCCGGCGGCCAGGAGCGGATCGCGGTCGCCGAGGCGTGGACGCCGACGATCGAGCGCGCGGCGCGCTACCTGCGCCCCGACGAGCTGCACCAGGCGTTCAACTTCGAGTACCTGACCGCCGGTTGGGGCGCGGACACGCTGCGCGAGGTGATCGACCGGTCGCTGGAGGCGATGGGCGCGGTCGGCGCGCCCGCGACCTGGGTGCTGTCCAACCACGACGTGACCCGGCACGCCACCCGGCTCGGCAACCTCCCGCCGCTCACCGCCGGGCAGGCGCCGCCGGCGCCGCCGACCCAGCTGCGCACCCCCGGCGACCGGGAGCTGGGCCTGCGCCGGGCCCGCGCGGCCACGCTGCTGATGCTGGCGCTGCCCGGTTCGGCCTACCTCTACCAGGGCGAGGAGTTGGGGCTGCCGGACGTCACGGACCTGCCGGACGAGGTGCGCCAGGACCCGTCGTTCTTCCGCGCGGCCGGGCAGGACGGCTTCCGCGACGGCTGCCGGGTGCCGATCCCGTGGTCCGGCGACACGGCGCCCTACGGCTTCGGCCCGGTCGCGGGCGGACCGAGCTGGCTGCCGCAGCCGCCGGAGTGGGCGGGGCTGAGCGTCGAGGCGCAGACCGGCGACCCCGACTCCACGCTGGAGCTGTACCGCTCGGCGCTGGCGGTGCGCCGCGCGCACCCGGCGCTCGGCGCCGGCACCGAGGTGACCTGGCTCGACGCGCCCGAGGGGGTGCTCGCCTTCCGGCGCGACGCGCCCGGCGGCGCGTTCGTCTGCACGGTGAACCCGACGGCGTCGCCGGTACGACTGCCGCGCCCGGGCCGGCTGCTGCTGTCCAGCGACGGCCCGGCGGCGGACGCGGAAGCACCGGCGGCCGCGGACGCGGCGGGGGCCGAGTCGGAGACGGCCGCGACGGCGGCGGCCGAGGACGCGCAGCTCACAGGCGCCACGCAGGTTACCGACGGGTCGGTTCCGGCGGGCGGCTTCGTCACGCTCCCCGCCGACACGGCAATTTGGTGGGCGATCTGACATGGCGGTGTTCCGCCCCGTAGCATCCGGTGCTGTGACCGCGCGGCTCGCAGACATCGCAGCCCAGGCGGGGGTCAGTGAGGCGACGGTCAGCCGGGTGCTCAACGGCAAGCCAGGTGTTTCCGCGGCCACCCGCGAATCCGTGCTGGCCGCACTGGACCTGCTCGGCTACGAGCGACCGGTCCGGTTGCGGCAGCGCAGCGCCGGCCTGGTCGGGCTGATCACCCCGGAGTTGGGGAACCCGATCTTCCCGGCGATGGCGCAGGTCATCGGCCAGGCGCTGACCCGGCAGGGCTACACCCCGGTGCTGGCCACCCAGACGCCGGGCGGCTCCACCGAGGACGAGCTGGTGGAGATGCTCGTCGAACGCGGCGTGGCCGGCATCATCTTCGCCTCGGGCCTGCACGCCGACTCCACCGCCGACACCGAGCGGTACGCCCGGCTCCAGGGCCAGGGCGTGCCGTTCGTCCTGATCAACGGCTACTCCGACAAGATCGACGCGCCGTCGGTGTCGGTGGACGACCGAGCAGCGGTGGGGCTGGCCGTCACCCACCTCGCCGCGCTCGGGCACCGCAGGATCGGGCTGGCCGTCGGGCAGAAGCGGTTCGTGCCGGTGCAGCGGAAGATCGAGGGCTTCCTCGCGGCCATGGGCGAGGTGCTGGGGCTGTCGCACGACGACGCCGAGGCGCTGGTGCAGCACTCGCTGTACACGCTGGAGGGCGGGCAGGCGGCGGCCGGCGCGCTGATAGCCGCCGGCTGCACGGCGATCGTCTGCGCCTCGGACATGATGGCGCTCGGCGCGATCCGCGCGGCCCGGCAGCTCGGGCACGCGGTGCCGGGCGACATCTCGGTGGTCGGCTTCGACGACTCCCCGCTGATCGCCTTCACCGACCCGCCGCTGACGACGATCAGGCAGCCGGTCCCCGCCATGTGCCAGGCGGCGGTCAACGCGCTGCTGGAGGAGATCGGCGACAACCCGCCCCCGCACAGCGAGTTCGTCTTCATGCCCGAGCTGGTGGTCCGCGGTTCGACCGCCGCCGGTCCGGCCGACCGCGGGGCGCCGTCGGCCGGCTGACGGCCCGGCCGGACACCGACACGCGATGTCCGGTTCAGCGGGCCTGGCACCTGTTTGACCGGGCCGGTCTGGCAGACTGGTGTCCCATGGGGGAACCGACCGCCGACACCGCCAAGTCGCCGAAGGCCCGCCGTGCCGACCACGTCGACACCGCCGGGGCCGGCGCCGCCGGAGCGGACCGCGCAGGCACCGCACGTACCGGGCAGGGCGCTTCGGGACCGGACGCTTCCGGGCCGGATTCTTCCGGGCCGGACACGGGCGGCGCCTCCCGGGCCCCCGGACCGGGCTGGTCGCCCGGCGCGCTGCTGACCCGGCTGCGCACCCCGCGCCGGCCCCGGCTCTGGTTCGAACTGGTGCTGATCGGTGTCAGCTACTGGCTCTACTCGCTGATCCGCAACGCGGTGCCCGCCCAGCGCACCACCGCGCTGCGCCACGCCCACGGCGTGTGGGACTTCGAGCGCCATCTCGGCCTGGGCGTCGAGCACAGCGTCAACCACGCGCTGGACTCGGTGACATGGCTGATCGTGGGGATGAACTACTACTACGCCTCCCTGCACTTCGTCATCACCATCGGTGTGCTGGTGTGGCTGTACGTCGCCCATCCCGACCGCTACGCGCCGCCCCGGCTGGTGCTGTTCGCGACCACCTGGCTGGCGCTGATCGGCTTCTGGGCCTATCCGCTGGCCCCGCCGCGGCTGCTGCCGGGCGGCGGCTTCATCGACACGGTGGCCGTGCACGACACCTGGGGCTCGCTCTCCCAGGGCAGCCTGGCCCACGTGTCGAACCAGTACGCCGCCATGCCGTCGATGCACATCGGCTGGTCGCTGTGGTGCGGCGTGACCGTCTTCACGCTGGCCCGGCGCAGGTGGGTGCGGGTGGTGGCGCTGCTGTACCCGGTGTTCACCCTCACCGTCATCATCGCCACCGGCAACCACTTCTGGCTGGACGCGGTCGGCGGCGTGGTCTGCCTCGGCGCCGGCTACGGGCTGGTGTGGCTGCTGTACGGGCGGTGGGCGTACCGGCCGGCGCCCACCTCGTAAGACCAGCGGCACGCTCCTGGTGGACCAGCGCCTCACGCCTCGTAGAACAGCCGGTCCACCACCGCGCGGGCCCGGCGGGTGCGGCGGCGGTACTCCTCCAGCATGTCGCCGACGTGCCCGACCGGGTAGCCGAGGTAGCGGGCCACCGCGGCCAGTTCGCGACCGTCGCCGGGGAAGGTGTCGCCGGGGCGGCCGCGGACCAGCATCACCGCGTTGCGCACCCGGGTGGCCAGCACCCACGCCTCGTCCAGGATGCGGGCGTCCTCCGCGCCGATCAGGTCCTCGGCGCACGCGGCGGCCAGCGCGGACCGGGTGCCGGTGGTGCGCAGCGACGGCAGCCGCGCGCCGTGCTGGAGCTGGAGCAGCTGTACGGTCCACTCCACGTCGGACAGCCCGCCGCGGCCGAGCTTGGCGTGGGTGGTGCGGTCGGCGCCGCGCGGTATCCGCTCGCCCTCCATCCGCGCCTTGAGCCGGCGGATCTCCCGCACCGCCTCGTCGTCGAGGCCGTCGGCGGGGTAGCGCAGCGGGTCGATCAGGGCGATGAACCGCTCGCCCAGCTCCGCGTCCCCGGCGACCGGCAGGGCCCGCAGCAGTGCCTGGCTCTCCCACCCCAGCGACCAGCGCCGGTAGTACGCCTCGTAGGAGGCGAGGCTGCGCGACAGCGGCCCGGACTTGCCCTCCGGGCGCAGGTCGGCGTCGATCAGCAGCGGCGGGTCGGCGGTGGGGATCTGGAGCAGGCGGCGCAGTTCGTTGGCGACGGCGAGCGCGGCGCGGTTGGCGTCGGTGCTGTCGGCGCCCTCGCGGGGTTCGTGCACGAACAGCACGTCGGCGTCGGAGCCGTAGCTGAGTTCGCGGCCGCCGAAGCGGCCCATGCCGATCACCGCGACGCGGGTGGGCAGCGGGTGGGCGTCGCCGCCGGTGACGGCGTTGACCGCGGCGCGCAGCGCGCCCGCGACGGTGGCCGAGGTGAGCCCGTACACGGCGGTGCCGACCCGGTCGACGAGGACGGCCGGGTCGAGCGGGCCGTCGGACTCCTCGTCGTCGCCGTAGGTGTCGATGAGGTCGCCGGCCGCGGTGCGGAACAGCTCGCGGCGGCGGACGCCGCGGACGGCGGCGATGGCCTGCTCGGGGGTGTCGGCGCGGCCGACGGCGGCCAGTACCTCCTGTTCCAGGGCCTGGTGGTCGCGGGGGGCCAGGCCGTCGCGGGAGCCGAGCAGCGCGACGGCCTCGGGGGCGCGCATCAGCAGGTCGGGGGCGAGCCGGCCGGAGGACAGCACCCGGGCCAGCCGCTGGGCGGCGGCGCCCTCGTCGCGCAGCAGCCGCAGGTACCACGGGGTCTTGCCGAGCGCGTCGGAGACCTTGCGGAAGCCGAGCAGTCCGGCGTCGGGGTCGGCGGAGTCCGCGAACCAGCCGAGCAGCACCGGCAGCAGGGTGCGCTGGATGGCGGCCTTGCGGCTGACCCCGCTGGCCAGGGCCTCCAGGTGGCGCATGGCCGCGACCGGGTCGGCGTAACCGAGGGCCAGCAGCCGGGTCCTGGCCGCTTCGGTGCTCAACCGGGTCTCTTCGCGGTCGAGTTGGGCGACAGCGTCCAGCAGCGGGCGGTAGAAGAGCTTCTCGTGCAACCGCCGCACCTCGCGGGCGTGCCGCTTCCACTCCCGGTCCAGGGACTGCACGGGTTCGACCCGGAAGCCCAGGCCCCGCCCGAGCCGGCGCAGTCCGGCCTCGTCGTCGGGCACCAGGTGGGTGCGGCGCATCTTCTGGAGCTGGATGCGGTGTTCCATCAGCCGCAGGAAGCGGTAGGCGGCGTCCAGGGAGGCGGCGTCGGCGCGGCCGACGTAGCCGCCGGCGGCCAGCTCCGCCAGCGCGGTCAGGGTGGTGGGGCTGCGCAGGCTCGCGTCGGTGCGGCCGTGCACGAGTTGCAGCAGCTGCACCGCGAACTCCACGTCGCGCAGGCCGCCGGGGCCCAGTTTCAGCTCCCGTTCGACCTGTGCGGCCGGGATGGTGTCGACCACCCGGCGGCGCATCTCCTGCACGTCAGTGACGAAGTTGTCGCGTTCGGCGGCCTGCCAGACCATCGGGCGGATCGCGTCGACGTACGCGGCGCCGAGCGCGGCGTCCCCGGCGACCGGGCGGGCCTTCAGCAGTGCCTGGAACTCCCAGGTCTTGGCCCACCGCCGGTAGTAGGCGAGGTGGCTGCTGAGGGTGCGCACCAGCGGGCCGTTCTTGCCCTCCGGGCGCAGGTTCGGGTCCACCGGCCAGATGGTGCCCTCGGCGGTGGTGTCGGAGCAGACGCCCATCATGCGCACCGCGAGCCGGGTCGCGGACCGCAGCGCCGCGGTGTCGCTGCCCCCGCCACCACCCCCGCCCTCTCCGTCGCCGTCTGCGGTGGCCGCGGCTGCCTCGGCCGGTTCGGCGACGAAGATGACGTCCACGTCGGAGACGTAGTTCAGCTCGTGGCCGCCGCACTTGCCCATCCCGATCACGGCGAGCCGGCAGGCGGCCGCGTCCTGCGGCAGTTCGGCGGCGGCGATCGCCAGGGCGGCGCGCAGCGTGGCGGTGGCGAGGTCGGCGAGTTCGGCCGCGGTGCGCACCAGGTCGTTGGTGCCGCACACGTCCCTGGCCGCTATGCCGAGCAGGCACCGCCGGTAGGCCGCGCGCAGCGCGTCGGCGGTGCGGGCGGCGGCGAGCAGCTCCTCGAACTCCTCGACGCCCGGGTGCAGATCGCGCGCCTCGTACGTCACCAGGGCGTGCCAGTCCGCGGGGTGGCGGGCGAGGTGGTCGCAAAGCGCCTCGGAGGCGCCCATCACGCCCAGCAGGCGGTCGCGCAGGGGCTTGGCGCTGGTCACGGTGTCCAGCAGGGTGTGGCGCTCGCCCGGGTCGAGCGCCTCGGCGAGCCGGACCAGGCCGAGCAGCGCCTGGTCGGGGTCGGCGGTGGCGCCGAGCGCTTCGAGGAGCACCGGGTCGCCGCGGACGCCCGCGAGGGCGTCGTCCTGCAGCAGCCGCTCGGCGGCCGCGGCATCGGTGAACCCGTGCCGCAGCAGACGGGAGAACGTACTGCTGCGTCGACCCTGCATCGGCCCTCCCGGGGGTCACCGCGGTTCGCCGCGCTGCGGCACATGACGGGCGGCCGACCTGCGCCGGCCGCCGTGACGAGCCTAGCCGTCCGGCCGGTCCGCGGCGCCCGGCGGGGCCTGCGGTCCGGCCGCGCCGGGCGTACGGGTCGGGGCGCCGGGCGTACGGGGGCACGGCGTACGGTCCGGTGCGGCCTGTGTACGGTCGGGGCTGGCCGGCGTACGGTCCGGGCCGCCCGGCACCAGCGCGCCGTCCCGTACGGTCCAGTGCCCGGCCGCGCCCGGGCGCCCCGCGAGGTAGTGCGCGATGTCCGCGTCCCGCCAGCCGCCCGCCTCGCGCAGGCCCGCCGCGAGGTGGTCGAGGTAGGCCGCCGACGGCACCGTCCACGGCACCTCCGCCATCGCCCAGGGCGCGGTGAACGTCAGCAGCGGTACGCCGTCCAGCGAACCGGCCCGCACCAGCGTCTCGTAGCGGCCCGGGCCCAGCCGGTCGCGGCCGGTGGCCAGCACCCGCGTCAGGTCCAGGTCGCGGCCGGGCGCGGCGTACATCTCCTGCGCGGCGATGTCCGAGAACTGGCCGACCGTGACCAGGTGCGCGCGGGCCAGCACGCGGCCGGGCGCGGCCGGGTCGTAGAAGGCGCGGCCGCCGCCCCACACCGGGGAGTGCGTGGCGAAGTACATCGTGCCGGGCAGTTCCCACGGCACCGAACGGGCCGGGGGCGTGGCGTCCCGGCACCCCGGGTACTCCCGCGCGCCGCCGGCCGGGCGGCCCCCGGCCAGGTACCGGTGCAGCCGCGCCAGGTGCGTGTTGGAGCCGTAGGAGACGTACCAGACCGTGCGGGCACCCATCCCCCCAGTGTGGCGCGGGTGGGGCGCTACTGCATCGGAGTGGCACGGGTGCCGGGGCGGGTTCACAGTGGTAGGAGAGCCCGCGTTTCGCCGGCGGGCAGTCGAGAGAGAAGGGGCTTGCCCCATGACAACCGCGGAGAACTCTGCCAAGACCGGTCCCGGCCGCCACAAGGAGACCGCCGGGCGGACCACGATCGCCGACTCGGTGGTGGCCACGATCGCCGGGATCGCCACCCGGGAGGTCGAAGGGGTCCACGCGATGGGCGGCGGCGCCACCCGCGCGGTGGGGGCGGTCCGCGACCGGGTCGCCCGCTCCGACGCGCATACCCGCGGCGTCAAGGTCGAGGTCGGCGAGGAACAGGCCGCGATCGACCTCGATGTCGTCGTCCTCTACGGCACCCATATCGCCGAGACCGCCTCCGACATCCGGGGCAGCGTCACCAGCGCCGTCGAGCTCATGACGGGCCTGGAGGTCGTCGAGGTCAACGTCAACGTCCGCGACGTGCACGTACCCGGTGAGGAGTCCGACGAGGAGGAGGAGTCCCCCGGGCGCGTCCGCTGACCCCTCCGCCCCGGCAGGCGGCAGCCAAGCGGTCCTCGCCGAACCGCGGTGGACCCGGCGGACGATCCCGCCGGGCCCACCGCACGTGCGTGCCGACGCCCCGGAGAGCCCGCGCTTACAGGTTCGGGAGGTTCTTGCGAAGCTCGAAGGCGGTGACCTCGCTGCGGTACTCCTCCCACTCCTGCTTCTTGTTGCGCAGGAAGAAGTCGAAGACGTGCTCGCCGAGGGTCTCGGCGACGAGTTCGCTGCGCTCCATCAGGGAGATGGCCTCGCCGAGGTTCTGGGGGAGCGGTTCGATGCCGAGGGCGCGGCGCTCGGAGTCGCTGAGGGCCCACACGTCGTCGTCGGCGCCGGCGGGCAGTTCGTAGCCCTCCTGGATGCCCTTCATGCCCGCGGCGAGCAGGACGGCGTAGGACAGGTAGGGGTTGGCGCCGGCGTCCAGCGAGCGGACCTCGACCCGGGTGGAGCCGGTCTTCCCGGGCTTGTACATGGGCACCCGGATGAGCGCGGAGCGGTTGTTGTGGCCCCAGCAGATGTACGAGGGGGCCTCGCCGCCGGCGCCCGCGGTGCGCTGGGAGCCGCCCCAGATCCGCTTGTAGGAGTTGACCCACTGGTTGGTGACCGCGGCGGTCTCCGCGGCGTGCCGCAGCAGGCCCGCGATGAAGGACCGGCCGACCTTGGAGAGCTGGAACTCCGCACCGGACTCGTAGAACGCGTTGCGGTCGCCCTCGAAGAGCGAGAGGTGGGTGTGCATGCCGGAGCCGGGGTACTCCGAGAACGGCTTGGGCATGAAGGTGGCGTGCACGCCCTGCTCCAGGGCGACCTGCTTCATCACCAGCCGGAAGGTCATCACGTTGTCCGCGGTGGACAGCGCGTCGGCGTAGCGCAGGTCGATCTCCTGCTGGCCGGGGGCGCCTTCGTGGTGCGAGAACTCCACCGAGATGCCCATCGACTCCAGCATCGTGATGGCCTGGCGGCGGAAGTCCATGCCGACGTTCTGCGGAGTGTGGTCGAAGTAGCCGGAGTTGTCCGCGGGCGTCGGCCGGGTGCCGTCCAGCGGGCGCTCCTTGAGCAGGAAGAACTCGATCTCGGGGTGGGTGTAGAAGGTGAAGCCGAGGTCGGAGGTCTTGGCCAGCACGCGCTTGAGGACGTAGCGCGGGTCGGCGTACGACGGGGAGCCGTCGGGCATCAGGATGTCGCAGAACATCCGGGCGGTGCCGGGTGCCTCCGCGCGCCAGGGCAGGATCTGGAAGGTGCTCGGGTCCGGCTTGGCGATCATGTCGGACTCGTACACCCGGGCGAAGCCCTCGATCGCGGAGCCGTCGAAGCCCATGCCCTCGTCGAACGCCTGCTCCAGTTCGGCGGGCGCGACGGCGACCGACTTCAGGTAGCCGAGCACGTCGGTGAACCACAGCCGTACGAAGCGGATGTCCCGCTCCTCCAGGGTGCGGAGAACGAACTCCTGCTGCTTGTCCATATGCTTCCATCCTCGCCGCTCAGCACCGCTCCCCCGCCGTCGCCATACCGGGGGATCAGGAGCATTGCACCACACCGTTTCGCACGCGTTGCGCGCGCCGCTCCTCCATGGTGCACCCCGGGCGGGGCGGGCGCCGCACCCCGTCCGGGCGGCGGCCCGGCCGCTCAGCCGAAGGTGTCGATGGCGGAGATCTTCCAGCTGCCCGCCTGGCGCACCGCGTCGACCGCGAGCATGGCGGCGGAGTAAGCGCTTCCGGCGTTCGCGCCCTTGGCGGTGGAGGTGTTGGACTGGTCGGCGTAGACCAGCACGCGGGCCCGGTCGCCGCTGATCATCTCCACGCCGGTGGCGGTGACCGTGGTGGTCAGCACCAGCTTCTGCTTGGGGGCGGCCGCCTTCACCTGCGCGATCATCGTGGCGTACTGCTGGACGGCCTTGCCGGTGAGCACCTTCTTCGCGGCGGCGTCGGTGCGGGCGGTGTTGCTGTAGTCGTAGGAGAAGACGGAGTTCACGTCCTGCGCGATCTGGCCCTTGACCTCGGCGGTGCGGGCGTTGTCGGTGAGCGCGGTGTTGGCGGTGGCCGCGTCGTCGTGCAGCGCGGAGGCCTTGCCGGCCGCCCAGGCCGCGAAACCGCCGAGCAGCACCGTCAGTGCCGCGAGCAGCGCGACGGCGAGCGGGAAGCGGCCGGGCCGCCGCGCGAGGCGGGTCCGGGACTGCCCGACGGCGTCACCGCTGCCGTCCGCTTCCGGGTCCGTGTCCTCGTCCACCGCGGGTGGGGCGGCCGGTTCCGGCGCGGCGGGAGCCGCCGGGTCGGCGGGAGGGTCGGCGGCGGGACCGGCCGTACGGTCGGGGGCCGGCCGTACGACGGTGCGCGCGCCCACCGCGGCGAGTCTGCGCTGCCGGTTGATGAGGTGGCGGGTGGTGGTCGACATGGGCTGCGGTCCTCTCGCGTACGAACGTACGGCGTGCGGCATACGGCGCTGCTGCGGTGCGGGGCGCGGGCGGTGCGGCTGTGCGGGGGGGGCGGGCGGGGCGGCTGTGCGGGGGTCAGTGGCCGGCGGTCGTCGTGGGGGTGGCGGTGGCGGTCGCGGGGGCGGTGTCCGTCGAGGTGGCCGCGCTGTCGCCCAGCGGCGCGTCGCCGAGCGCGCTGAGCTTCCACCCGGCCGCGGTGCGGGTCATCTCGCCGAGCAGCCGGCTCTCCTTCACCGCCGGCTTCGCCTTGGGCGCCTGCACGGTGATCTGGAGCGCGACCATCACGTCCGCCTTCCCCGTACGGTCGTCGAGGTCGGTGACCGCGCCGCTGAGCACCTTCGCGGTGCTGACCGTCTGCGCCTGCTGCACCTGCTTCTCGAAGGCGCTGCGGCCCTGGACGAGTTCGTCGTGCAGGTCGCCGGTGGTGCTCTGCTCCCACACCGCGAGCCCGGCCGCGAAATGGGCGTGGTCGAGCGTGTTCAGGTTCTGCACCGCCTGCTCGCCCGCCGCCAGTACGGTGTCCCGGCTGCGCGCGAACGCCGCGTCGTCGTCATGGGCGGCGGAGTACCACGACCAGCCGGTCCACGCCGCCGCGACGGCCGCGGCCGCCACGAGGGCGACCGCCGCGCCGAGGACGGGCCGCCGCCCGGTCGGCGCGGGCCGGGTGTCCTTCAGCGCGGGCGCCGCTTCCTCGTCGGTCTCCGCGGGGGTCTTCGTGGAGACCTCGGCAGGGGCCTCGGCGGCCCGGGGGTCGTCCTTGCGCGGTGGGCGCGAGCCGAAACGCATACGTGGCATCTGCCTCTCCCCTAGCGGGCCTTGAGTGCGGTGATCCGCCAGTGGCCGTTGATCTGCTCGGCGGTGACCGAGAGTTGGGCGGCGGCACTGGTGGCGGTGGAACCCGCGCGCTGCGCGGTCTGGTCGAGGAAGACCAGCAGCCGGGCGCGGTCGCCGGTGAGGCTGACCACACCGGCCCGTACGACCCTGGTGGTGAGGGTGAGTTGCTGGGCGGCGACGTTCTGCTTGATCTGCGCGAACAGCGCCTGGTACTGGGTGGCCGCGGCGCCGGCGAGGACGCTGCGCGCGGCCTGCTCGGTGGCGTCGGTGCCGTCGGGCGTGTACGCGAAGATCTGGCTCAGCGCACTGCTGACGTCGCCGATCGCCTGGTCGGTGGTGGCCGTGTCGGTGAGCGCGCGGTTGCGGGTGGCCGCCGGGTCCTTGAGGTCCTGGGCGGCGTAGAGCAGCCCGCCGGAGCCGAGCAGCAGGGCGGCGACCACCGCGGCCCCAACGATGCGCCGCCACCCGTACGCCCGCGTGCGCCGCAGCAGCCCGCGCAGCCGTACGCCGCCCGGCACATCGGGCTCCGCAGGCTCGGCCTCGGCGTCCACGGGCTCGGCTTCGGACTCGGGCTCGGTCACAGCCGCGGGTTCGGTGTCCGCCCCGGCGTCGGCGTCCGCGTCCACGTCCGCGTCGGTGTCCGCGAGGACCTGCTCGGTGTTGTCGATGGTCGTCATCTCGTTGTCCCTCGCCCTCAGCTCGCACCGATCGGGACCGCGGTGAGCGCGGCGAGTTTCCAGGTGCCGTCCGTACGGGACAGGTTGGCTTCGAAGCGTTTGCGGTCGGTGGTGGCCGTGCCCGCCGCGGGGGTGAGCCGGACCTGCACGGTGACGATGAGCTGCGCGGTGCCCGCGCGGGTGTCCAGCTCGGTGACGGCCGCGTCCGTGACGGTGCCGCGGGTGGAGGTGGCGGCCGCCTTCATCGTCGCGGTGTCGGACGCGTGGGTGCGGGTGAGCTGGGCGTGCAGCGGGCCGGTGGTCACGCCGAGCCAGTCGTCGAGGTCCCGGGCGACGTGGGCGGCGTCCACGGTGTTGAGCCGGGCCACCCCGCGCGTGCCCGCGGCCAATGCGGCGTCGCGCGCCTTGCCGTACGACAGCGCGCCGTCGCCGCGGGTGTCGACGTAGGACCAGGCGGAGTAGCCGGCCAGCAGCAGCGCGACGGTGAGGGCGGCGGCCCAGGCGACCGCGGTGCGCCGGGCCCGCAGCGCCCGGGCGGCGCGTGCGGTACGGCCGCGCGCGGGCGTACGGCCCTCGGGCGCGGTGTCCGGGTCAACCGCACCATCCGGGTCCACCGGCTCCGCCACATCCTCGGGCTCGGACTCCGCCGCCTTCGGGCTCTTCGTCGTCCCGCTCATCAGTGGTCCTCCAGTCCGAGCAGGCCCGCCATGGTGGTGGGCCCGGCGGCGGGCAGCGCGGGCAGCGCGAGGGCGCCGGGCAGCGCCGAAGCCGCGGTGGTGGTGGCGGCGCTCACGGAGGTGGTCGCGGAGGTGGTCGTCGGCAGGACGGAGCCGGGCTGCGCCGGGCTCGGCACTCCCCCGCCGCTGGGCGCGTGCGCGGAGCCGCGTACGTCGGTGCCGGAGGAGGCGGGCGCGGTGCAGGTGGCCGCGGTGTTGAAGGCGGTCGTCGGCGGGCTGGTGTCCAGGCCGTTGCGGTAGGTGGTGCTGCCGTACCCGGAGGTGCACGGCAGCGGCGAGAAGAAGGTGACCGCCATGCCGAAGTCGAGCTTGCCGTCCTTGACCGCCGAGGAGCCGGCGGCGGCCACGGCGGGCATCTTCACCAGGAACTCCTGGATGCCGTTCTGCCGGGTGACCGCGACATCGGAGGTGGTCAGCAGGTTGGCCAGCACCACGCTGAGGTTGGGGCCGACGTCCCGCAGCAGCGCGCTGACCTGGGTCGCGGCGCCGGGGGCGGCGGCGATGAGCCGGCGCAGGTCGGTGTCGGAGTCGTCGAGCTGCTTGGCGAGCTGGTTGGCGCTGGTGGCGAAGTTCCTGATCGCGTCGGACTCGTCGACCTGGGTGTGCAGCACCGTCTGCCCGTCGTCGATCAACTTGGTGTCGGTGGGCAGGTTCTCGTCGGCGGCGGTCAGGAACTCGCTGCTGGTGTCCAGCAGGGACTGGAGGTTGTCGCCCTGGCCGCTGAAGGCGAGGCCGAGTTCGTCGACGTCGGTGCGCAGGGCGTCCAGCGGCACGGACTTGGTGAGGTCGTTGACGCTGGTGAGCAGGTTGGTGACCGGCGCGGGCACCTTGGTGCTGGCCTGCACGATGGTCGAACCGCCGTGCAGGTAGGGCCCGTTGTCGGTGGCGGGTTGCAGGTCGATGTACTGCTCGCCGACCGCGGACAGGTTGGCGACGACCGCGGTGAGCCGGGCGGGGATGCGGGGGGCGGAGTTGTTGATCCGCAGTTCGGCCCGCACGCCGTCGGCGGTGAGCCGGATCGGGCCGACCCGGCCGACCGACACGCCCCGGTAGGTGACGTCGGAGTGCTCGAACAGGCCGCCGGTCTGCGGGAGTTGGACGTCCACCGTGTAGTAGCCGCGCAGGCCCACGTAGCGGCCGAGGTCGGCGTAGCGGACGCCGACGAAGCCGATCACGAGGACCGCGACGATCAGGAAGGCGAGGTTCTTGGCGAGGGTGGCGCGGGTCAGCATCAGTTGCTCCCCGGGGTGGTGGCCGACGAGGAGGAGGGCGAGGACGGCGGGGACGGCGAGGAGGAAGTGGCGGGCGCGGAGGAGGTGGACGCCGAGCCGGTCACCGAGGGCAGGGGCAGCGGCAGGTCCTTCGCGGAGGTGCCGGACTTCTTCGCGGAGGAGGTGGCCACCAGGCCGGGGTAGTCGCTGTCGCCCGCCTGGAGTTCGGGGATGAGCTGGGTGCCGGCGCTCGCGGTGAGGTCGAGGTAGACGTTGAGGTAGTCGCCCTTGACGCCGTTGAGCACCTCGTCGGTGAACGGGTAGGTCAGCAGCACCTGGAGGGAGTCGGGCAGGTCGTCGCCGGCGTCGGCGAGCCGCTGGAGGGTGGGGGCCAGCGATCTGAGGTCGGCGACGATGTCGTCCTTGCTCCGGTTGACGGTGTCGGTGGCGACCCCGGAGAGGGTGTCGAGCGAGCGGAGCATGGTGACCAGCGAGCCGCGCTGCTGCTCCAGCACCTTCAGGCCGGGGCTCAGGGAGGTGAGGATGGTGCCGATCTTCTGGTCGCGGGTGGCGAGCGTCGCGGAGAGCTTGTTGACGCTGTCGAGGGCGTCGGTGATGTCCTTCTTGTGGGCGTTCAGGTCGGAGACGAGCGTGTCGACCTGGGTGAGCATGTCGCGCACCGCGGGTTCGTTGCCGCCCAGCGCCTTGTTCAGCTCGGTGCTGATGGTGTGGATCTGCTGGATGCCGCCGCCGTTGAGCACCAGGGAGAGCGCGCCGAAGACCTCTTCGACCTCGGGGTTGCGGTTGGTGTGCGAGGCGGGGATGGTGTCGCCGGACTCCAGCCGTCCGGTGGAGGTCTCGGTGCTGGGCGGGGCGGTGAGTTCGATGTACTTCTCGCCGAGCAGGCTGGACTGCTCCAGCTGGGCGTAGGCGTTCGCCGGGAGCTTGACCTTGCCGTTGAGCTGCATCGTCACGACCGCCGACCAACTGCCGTGCGCCAGCGAGATCTTGGTGACGCGGCCCACGGCGACGTCGTTGACCCGCACCGACGCCTGCGGCACCAGGTCCAGCACGTCGGCGAAGCGGGCCTTGACGGTGTAGGGGTGGCTGCCGACGTCGGCGCCGCCGGGCAGCGGCATGTTCTGCACGTTGGTGAAGGAGCAGCCGGTCAGGGTGAGGGCGGCGGCGGTGAGCAGGGCGGCGGCGGCCGCGTGGCGTGCGTTCACTTCGCCGCCCCCTTGCCGGCGGAACCGGCGGAGCCGGTGGAACCCGGTGAACCGGAGGAACCGGCCGTGCCGCCGGTCGTGGTGTCGCTGCCGTAGACGGTGCCGACCGGCGGCAGGGGCAGCGGCACCGCGTCGTCGGCGGCCGTACCGGACGTCGTGCCGGTGGTGCTCGCCGTACCGGTGGTGGTCGTCGTGTTCCGCTTGACCGCGGACGCGCCGGTGTCGGTCGGGTCCACGCTGCCGCCCATGCTCAGCTCGTTGATGTCGGCCCGGCCGTCGAGGGTGCCGGTCGCCGGGTTGTACGTGTTGAGCAGGTTGTCGGCGGCCAGCGGCGCGTCGTCGAGGAGTTCGGCGAGCGAGGCGCGCTGGTCGACGAGGGTCTGGGTGATCGGGGTGAGCTTGTCGATGCTGGCCTTGAGCCGGCTGCGGTTGTCCTGGATGAAGGTCTTCACCGAGCCGAGCGCGGTGGACAGCTGCTGGAGCGCGCCGCCCAGGTCCTCCTTGTCGTCGGCGAGGAAGCCGCTGACCGTGGAGAGCTGGTCGGTGGCGGTCTTCACCTTGCCGTCGTTGTTCTTGAGCATCGTGGTGAAGGACTGGAGGTAGGCGAGGGTCGCGTACAGGTCGCCGCTGTGGCCGTTGAGGGTCTTGGTGGCCTGGCCGAGCTGGTCGATGCTGTCGCCGATGTCCTTGCCGTTGCCCTTGAGGTTCTGCGCCCCGACGTCGAGCAGGTCGGACAGGGCGCCGTTGGTGTTGGCGCCGTCGGGGCCCAGCGCCTTGCTGAGCTGGGTGACGGAGGCGTAGAGCTGGTCGATCTCGACCGGGGTGGTGGTGCGGCTGGCCGGGATGACGCCGTGGTCGGGCAGTTGGGCGCCGCCGGTGTACGCCGGGGTGAGCTGGACGTAGCGGTCGGCGACCACGCTGGGCGCGACGACCACGGCCCCGGCCTTGGCGGGCACCTTGATGCCGTGGTCCAGCCGCAGGGTCACCTTCACCTGCTTGCCCTGCGGCTTCACCGACTCCACCGTGCCGACCTTCACCCCGAGGATGCGCAGGTCGGAGCCGGCGTAGACGCCGACGGTGCGGTCGAAGTACGCGGTGACGTGCTTGCCGGACGGCCCGCCGAAGGCGACGAACCCGGCGGTGACGGCCCCGGCGGCGACGATCGCCAGTACGACCAGCACGGACAGGGCGCGCAGCGGTACCCGCAGCCGGCGGCCGGTGCGCGGCGGCCGGGGGGTGGTGCGGCGCAGCCGCCGCGGGAAGAGGGTCACGACGCTCCTCCGGTCGCCTTGGGCGGCATGCAGCCGGTGGTCGGCTGGGTGCCGCTGGGCAGGTAGTTCTTGGGCACCAGGCCGCACAGGTAGCTGTCGAACCAGCGGCCGTTGCCGAGGGTGTTGCCGACCACCTGGTAGTAGGGGCCGGCCAGGGCCAGCACCTTGTCGAGGCTGGCCTGGTTGGCGAGCAGCACCCCGGTGACGCGGTCGAGGGCGTCGAGGGTGGGGGCGAGCTGCTGGGTGTTGTCGGTGACCAGGCCGTTGAGCTGGGTGCCCAGGGACTGGGTGCCGGTGAGCAGGGAGTGGATGGCGGTCCGCCGCTTCTCGACCTCGCCGAGGAGCAGGTTGCCGTCGGAGATCAGCTGCTGGAAGCGGCTGTTCTGGTCGGAGAGGGTCTTGGTGAGCTGCTTGCTGCCGCTGAGCAGGGAGGCGAGTTGGGCGTCGCGGCTGGAGATGGTCTTGGACAGCGACGACAGGCCGGTCGCGGCGGTGCGCACGGAGTCCGGGGTGTCCTTGAAGGTGTCCGCGATCGCCTGGAAGCTGGCGGCGAGTTGCTTGGTGTCGATCGCGTCGAAGGTCTGCCCGAGGCCGTTGAACGCCTGCGTGACGTCGTACGGTGAGGTGGTGCGGGACTTGGGGATGGTGTCGCCGGGGTTCTGCTTGGCGTTGCCGAGCGGGTCCAGCGCGAGGTACTTCTCGCCGAGCAGCGTCTTGATGGCGATGGCGGCGGTGCTGGCGTTGCCGATCCAGGTGTGCCGGACCCGGAAGGTGACCTTGACCTGGGCGCCGTCCAGCCCGACGTGGGTGACCTTGCCGACCTTGACGCCGGCCACCCGTACCTCGTTGCCGCTCTTGATGCCGGCGGCTTCGGTGAAGTACGCGGAGTAGGTGGTGCCGCCGCCGATCAGCGGCAGCGCGTCGGCGTTGTAGGCGACCAGGCTGAGCAGGGCCAGCACCAGCAGGCCGACGATGCCGACCGCGACCTGGTTGCGTTCGCGCAGCGGCCGGAAGAGCGGGCCGCGCCGGGCGGGGGCGCGCAGGCGCAGCGCGGGGGCTCGCAGCCTCATGGCCGGCACCTCGATTCGGTGATCGCTATCCCGGTGGGCGGGGTGCTGCCGTCGGAGGTGGTCACGCCGTGCACGGTGGCCTGGCACAGGTAGAGGTTGAGCCAGGAGCCGTAGGAGGCGAGCCGGCCGATGGTCTGGAGCTTGCCGGGGGTGGTGGTGAGGAACTGCTGCAACTGGGGTGTGTTGTCGCCGAGGTTGGTGGAGACCCGGTTGAGCTGGGCGATGGAGTTCTTCAGCGGCTGCCGGCCGTCCTGGAGCAGACCGGCGGTGCTGGTGGTGAGTTGGGAGATGGCGGTGATGGACTGGCCGATCGGCTTGCGGTCGGCGGAGAAGCCGGTGACGAGCTGCTGGAGCGAGGTGATCAGGTCGTTGAAGCCGGCCTCGCGGGTGTTGACGGTGGTCAGCACCGAGTTGAGGTTGTCGATCACCTGGCCGATCACCTGGTCCTTCGCGGCGAGCGTGGTGGTCAGCGTGCCGATGTTGCCGATCAGGCTGTCCACGGTGCCGCCCTCGCCCTGGAGGACCTGCACGATCTCCCCGGACAGCTGGTTGACGTCCTTCGGGGAGAGCCCCTCGAAGAGCGGCTGGAACCCGTTGAAGAGTTCGGTGAGGTCGAGCGCGGGCTTGGTGTGGCTGAGTGGGATGGTGCCGCCGGGGTGCAGGCCGGCGCCGACCGGGCCGCTGCCCTGCTCCAGGTCGATGTAGCGCTGGCCGACGAGGTTGAGGTACTTGATGGTGGCGGTCGCCGAGGCGGGCAGGGTGCGGTCCTTGCGGACGGAGAAGTGCACTTCGGCGATCCGGTGCCGGACCACCTTGATCGAGTCGACCTGGCCGACCTTGACCCCGGCGATGCGGACGCTGTCGCCCTTGTTGAGCCCGGTGGTGTCGGTGAACTCGGCGTTGTAGCCGGAGGTGCTGCCGACGCCGGCGCCGGCGATGCTCACCGCGAGCACCGTGGTGGCGAACGCGGTGACCAGGATGAAGATCAGCGACTTGACGATCGGTCCGGTCAGGCTGCGGCGGTTCACTTCACCGTCACCTCCGCCCCGCGGTAGACCGGCCCGGTCAGCAGGCTGCTCCAGTCCGGCAGCTTCGTGGGCGAGGTGTCCATGCTGGGCGCGAGCAACTCGTTGACCAGCTCGTTCTCCTGCGGCGAGTTGGCGACCGGGGTGGTGCCGCGGCCGGTGTACGGGACCGGGTAGCACTGCGGGTCGCCGCTCGCGTCGTACACCGGAGTGTCCTTGCCGGCGACGTACTTGCCGCGGGAGGCGACGGCGGTGACGTCGACGTGCAGGCCGGGTTCGTCGGTGCCCTTGCCGAGCGCCTTGTCCATCTCGGGCACGAAGTCCGCGAGGGTGCGCAGGGTGCAGGGGAAGGACGGGGCGTACTTCGCGAGCAGTTGGAGGGTGCCGCGGCTGTCGGCGGCGAGGTGGATCAGGTTCTGCTTGTTCTGCCGCAGGTAGGTGGTGATGTCCTGGGCGGTGGCGGTCGTCGAGCCGTACAGCGTGCTGAGGTTGGCCTGCTGCTCGGCGATGGTGCCGCTGGTTCTGGTGAAGTCGGTGAGGGCCTGCACGATGTCGGGCGCGGCCGCGTCGTAGGTGTTGCTGACCGTCACGAGCTGCTTGATGTCGTCGGTGAGCGCGGGAAGTTGGGGGTTGAGCTTGGTCAGGTAGCGGTCGAGCTGGACCAGGGTGGTGCCGAGTTCCTGGCCACGGCCGTCGAGCGCGGTGGAGACCGCGTTGAGGGTGGCGGCGAGTTTCTGCGGCTGGACGGCCGTCAGCAGCGGCATCACGTTGTCCAGGACCTGTTCGAGTTCGACGGCGTCGGCCGACCGGTCCTGCGGGATGGTGGCGTGCGCGGCGAGCGTGGCGCCGGTGCCGGTGGTGCCCGTGCCGGTGGCGGCGCCGGCCGGCGGCACCAGCGCGACGAACCGCTCGCCGAAGAGCGTGGTGGGCAGCATCTGCGCGGTGACCCCGGCCGGGATGTGCCGCATCTGACCGGGGTCGATGGCGAGCGTCAGCCGGGCGCCGGCGCCGTCGGCGTGGATGGCGGTGACCCGGCCGACGACGACGCCGCGCATCTTCACGTCCGCGCCCTGGTTCATCTCGTTGCCGGCGCTGCCGGTCTCCACGGTGACCGTCACGGAGTGCGTGAACGACTTGTCGTAGACGGCCACCGCGAGCCAGGCCAGCAGCGCGGGCACCAGCAGGAAGACGATGCCCGCGGTGCGCCGGCGGGCGGTGCCGCCGAGGCGGCGCAGGCGCGGCCGGGCCGGGGGTGCGGGCGGCGAGGGCGCCGGCCCCGGGGTGCGGGTGTCGGTGGTGGTCATCCCGCCACCCGCACGGTGGTGGTGGCGCCCCACAGCGCCAGCGACAGGAAGAAGTCGGTGAGCGAGATGATCACGATCGCGTTGCGCACCGACCGGCCGACCGCGATACCGACACCGGCCGGGCCGCCCTTGGCGGTGAAGCCGTAGTAGCAGTGCGCGAGGATCACCACGACGCTGAAGATCAGCACCTTCAGTATGGACAGCAGTACGTCCTCCGGTGCGAGGAAGAGGTTGAAGTAGTGGTCGTAGGTGCCGGGCGACTGGCCGTTGAACCACACGGTCACCAGCCGGGACGCCGCGTAGCTGCTGAGCAGGCCGATGCCGTAGAGCGGGATGATCGCCACCACGCCGGCGATGATCCGGGTGGTGACGAGGTACGGCATCGAGCGCACGCCCATGCTCTCCAGCGCGTCGACCTCCTCGTTGATCCGCATCGCGCCGAGCTGCGCGGTGAACCCGGCACCGACGGTCGCGGACAGCGCGAGCCCGGCGATCAGCGGCGCGATCTCGCGGGTGTTGAAGTAGGCGGAGATGAAGCCGGTGAACGCCGCGGTGCCCAGTTCGTTCATCGCCGCGTAGCCCTGGAGGCCGACGACGGTGCCGGTGGCCAGCGTCATGCCGATCATCACGCCGACGGTGCCGCCGATCACGCTCAGGCCCCCGCTGCCGAAGGCGACCTCGGCGAGCAGCCGCTGCACCTCCTTGAGGTAGCGGCGCAGGGTGCGCGGCACCCACAGCACGGCCTTGATGTGGAAGAGCAGGTGGTCGCCGGTGTCGTCGAGCCAGCGCAGCCAGCGGCCCGGCCGCACCCGGCGGGCGCGGGGCGGCGGCGCGGGGGGCCCGGGCGGCTCGGGCCGCGGGGCGTCCTTGTCGAGCAGGGCCATCGCTCAGGCTCCCTTCTGCGGCACGAGCTGGAGGTAGATCGCGGTGAGCACCACGTTCACCACGAACAGCAGCAGGAAGGTGATGACCACGGACTGGTTGACCGCGTCGCCGACGCCCTTGGGGCCGCCCTTGGGGTTCAGGCCGCGGTAGGCGGCGACGATCCCGGCGATGAAGCCGAAGATCAGCGCCTTGATCTCGGAGATGTACAGGTCCGGCAGCTGGGCCAGCGCGGAGAAGCTGGACAGGTACGCGCCGGGGGTGCCGTGCTGCACGATCACGTTGAAGAAGTAGCCGCCGGCGGTGCCGACCACCGAGACCAGGCCGTTGAGCAGCAGCGCGACGAGCATCGTGGCCAGCACCCGCGGCACGATCAGCCGCTGCACCGGCGAGACGCCCATCACCTCCATCGCGTCCAGCTCCTCGCGGATCTTCCGCGAGCCGAGGTCCGCGCAGATCGCGCTGCCGCCCGCACCGGCGATCAGCAGTGCCACGATCAGCGGGCTGGCCTGCTGGATCACCGCCAGGACGCTCGCGCCGCCGGTGAAGGACTGCGCGCCCAACTGCTGGGCGAGCGAGCCGACCTGGAGCGCGATCACCGCGCCGAACGGGATCGACACCAGGGCCGCGGGCAGGATCGTCACGCTCGCCACGAACCAGAACTGCTCGATCAGCTCGCGGACCTGGAAGGGCCGCCGGAAGGTGTCCCTGATGGTGGTCGCGCCGAGCGTCATCAGCTGCCCGGTCTGGCGCAGCGCCCCGGTGCCGGGGAAGGGGCGGCGCGGTACGGCGGGAGCGGGTGCGGGCGGGCGCGGCGCCGGCCCCGGCACCGGCGGCGCGCTCACGCGGTCACCCCCGCGGCGGGGCCGGTCCTCATGCGTGCTCCTCCTGTACGGGGGCGGCGACCGGGGCGAGACCGGCCTTCATCGCCGCGCGGGCGGCCGGCGGCAGGTCGTCCCACATCGCCAGCACCCGCGCCCGGCGGCGCTGCACGGCCGCGCGCGGCGGCAGTCCGGGGCTCGGTTCGAGCTGGGGTGCGATCCGGCGCGGCAGTTCGTCGACCGCGGTGAGCTGTTCGCGGGCGAGGGTGGCCTCGTCCTTCTCCTCGGCCATCCCGATCGGGCCTTCCTTGCGGCCGCCGAGGAACTGCCGTACGACCGGCTCGTCGCTGGTGAGCAGCAGTTCGCGCGGGCCGAAGGTGACCAGGCGGCGCCGGAAGAGCATCCCCATGTTGTCCGGCACCGTCGCGGCGATGTCGAGGTTGTGGGTGACGATCAGCATGGTGGCGTCGATCTGCGCGTTGAGGTCGATCAGCTGCTGCGAGATGTAGGAGGTGCGCACCGGGTCGAGCCCGGAGTCCGGTTCGTCGCACAGGATGATCTGCGGGTCCAGCACCAGCGCGCGGGCCAGCCCGGCGCGTTTGCGCATGCCGCCGGAGATCTCGCCGGGCAGCTTCCGCTCGGAGCCGATCAGGCCCACCATGTCCATCCGCTCCATGACGATGCGGCGGATCTCCGACTCCTTCTTGCGGGTGTGCTCCCGCAGCGGGAAGGCGATGTTGTCGAAGAGGTTCATCGAGCCGAACAGCGCGCCGTCCTGGAACATCAGGCCGAAGAGCTTGCGGGTCTCGTAGATGTCCCGCTCCTTGCCGCCGACCATGTCGACGCCGTTCACCAGCACCCGGCCGCGCTCGGGTTTGAGCAGGCCGATCACGGACTTCAGGAAGACGGTCTTGCCGGTGCCGGAGGGCCCGAGCATCACGCTGACCTCGCCGGCCGGCAGAGTGAGCGTCACGTCCTCCCAGACGGTCTGTTTGCCGAAGGACTTCGTCAGACCCTCGACGGTCACTTCGATTCCCATTGCACCTCCCGGGGGTGGTTGCGGTGGACGGACGGGTGGGGGACGTGAGTACGGTCGAACTCCGTGCGGCGGGCCGTCACTTGGTGGACCCGGCGCGGACGGGGAGCTGGGGCAGCGGGATGTCGGGCTCGTCGCAGTTCTCGGGTGTGGTGCCGTCCATCGAGCACAGCGGCGCCTGGACGAAGTTGAGGGTGTTGCCGGGTCCCGACAGGGACGCGGTGAAGAGCGAGTTCAGGTTGTCGCCGTCGGGCGTGACACAGCCGGTGAACGGGGGGATGACCAGGTTGTCGTCCACGAGCGGGCCACCCGATGCGATCGTGTAGTCCGGTCTGCCGTCGTCCCCGGGCAGTCCCTCGTCCTGGCGTCCGGTGAGGACGACGTTCAACGGCTTGGTGGTGTGGCAGCCGGCTCCGAGGTGCATGGACACGCCGTTGACCTTCACGTTGCTGATCCGCAGATCCTGGTACCCGCCGACGACCGTGATCTGGGGAATTCCCTGCGACGGGTACCCGGAGCTGACCACGGTCATCGGGCCATCGGCGGCGAAGTCGACGTCGGCGGTGATGGGGACGAACCCGAAACTGAGGAACGTCGAATGGGAGGAGGGAAGTTCGATCCCGAGAAGGGAGTCGACCTCGTAGTAGTTCTCGCTCGTGTTGAGAGCCAGCCTGCGGTTCGAATTGAGGGTCGCCAACCCGGGCTTCCCACGAGGGTCGTTGACGATCATCGCGCCGCTGAGCTTGTTGACGTTGGAGAAGCCGGTGAAGTAACCGCACAGGATCACATCCGGATAGACGAACCCTGCGGGGGGCAGCACGATGGCGCCGGCCGGCGGAACCGGCAGCCGGCTCGGGTCCAGCTCGCCCTTCGGCGCCGCGCCGCAGGACGTCACGCCCGAGCGCGGCGGGGTGTCGAGCGGGACGATGGTGCTGCGGGTGCCGTCGGCCGGACTGCCGGCGGACGGGGAGGACGACGCCGAACCGGACGGCGTACCGGCTGTTCCCGTGGGGCTGGTCGGAGCGCCGGTGCCGGATGTCGGGTCGCCGGTGCCGGGCACGGTGACCGTCGCGAGCGTGATGTCCTGGCCGGCCTTGGCCGCGCACAGGCCGGTGATGTCGGTGAGCGCGCCGGAGCCGGCGCCGTCGGCGGGGTCGGCGGCGGTCGTGCTCCCGGAGCCGTCGGCCGCGGTGGCGGCGGCGGTGTCCGCGGAGGTACCGCTGCTGTCGGAACCCGCCCCGCTCGTACCGGAGCCGTCGCCGGTGGACGGGTCCGGCGTGGGCGTGGCCGGGTCGGTGGGGGTGCTGGTCGCGGCCTGCGGGTGCAGCGTCAGGTCCAGGTCGCCGGCGGCGAAGACCAGGTCTCCCCCGGCGGTCACCGACACGCCGGGCACCTTGCCGGTGAAGACCAGGTCCAGGTCGCCGCTGCCCGCCACCGTGGTGGGCTGCGCGGTCAGGTCCGGCCAGACCGCCACGGTGCGCGAGGTGCCCTGCGTGACGTTGGCCTTCATGTCGGCGCTGCCGCCGAGGGTGTCGGCTTCGGCCGGGACCAGCGCGGTGACCGCGGCCCGCGGGATGCCCACGGTGAGCGTCAGGTCGCCCGGCTGGATCGGTTTGCCGACCACCCCGTTCGACGGGTAGGTCTGCTTGATGCCGACGCTGATGTCCTGCGGGTCCTGGCCCGCGCCGAACTGGCAGGTGTACGCGAGTGACACCCCGTCGGCCGCGCCGGTCGCCGCGGAGTCGGTGCCCGGCAGCAGCCCGGCCAGGAGCGCGGCTGCCGCGACGCCCGCGAGCTGCACCACTCGACGCGGACGCGGTCGGCTCACGCGCACGGCACCCCTCATTTCCGAACTCCTTTTCCAGCCCTGGCGGCAGGACATTACGTGTGGGTAATAAGGCCGGACAAGTGA
The DNA here is from genome assembly GCF_057708125.1 of Actinacidiphila sp. bgisy145. NCBI lineage: Bacteria > Bacillati > Actinomycetota > Actinomycetes > Kitasatosporales > Streptomycetaceae > Actinacidiphila > Actinacidiphila sp. bgisy145. The sequence goes on along the minus strand of NZ_JBYIRL010000033.1, from coordinate 7,856 downwards.
TCGAACACCCGGAGATCCGGCCAATTTCCGGAACCGGGGATTCTTGTCACCCCGTGACAAACCCCAACCGGAACTTTGTCCTCCAGTGAGTGCCCCCTCCTGGCGCAGGGACCCCGGCCTCGTGGCGCGGGCCGGGGTCCCTGGTGGTGCGGGTGGGCGGGGGTGTGGCGATCCGCCCGTCAGGAGATCTGCCGGGTCACGGCGAGGTGATCTGGAGGGTGGTCGGCGAGACGGTGTAGTCGCCGGAGTACGTGGTGGCGTCACCGGAGTTGATCAGGCCGAGGCAGGTGCCCGACACGTTGTACGCGTGCAGGTTGCCGGTGCCCAGCACCTTCAGGTCGTGCGTGGAGTTGGTGTAGGTGACGTCCAGCGTGGCCGGCGTGGTGGCGCTGGCGCCGGCGAAGGTGGCCGTGCAGCCGAGGCCGCTGATGTGCGCCTCGACACCGGTCAGGGTGCCGGTGGTGACGCCGCCGCTGTAGCTGACCGCGTTCAGCGACCACGGGAGGTTGTCGGCCGTGACGGTGAAGGTGATGCCCAGCGGGCCGGAGCAACTGGTCCACGCCACGGAGGCGATCGAGGCGATGCCGGTGCCGCTGGCACCGGTGGTGTTCGCCGCGGTGCCGGTCGCAGTGGACGTCTTGCAGGTGAGCGTGGTGCCGGTGGCGGTGTCCTTCAGGACGGTGTTGGTGGAGGTGCCGGTGAAGGCGCCGCCGCCGGTGACCGTCCACGTGCCGGCCGCGGAGGCCGGGCTGATGGCGAGGCCGAGGGCCGCGGCGAACGCGGCGCCGGTGACGACACCGCCCTTGACGAGAGGCGAGATCTTACGCACGGGCTGTTCCTTCCTGGGAGTTGACGTGCCTGATAAAACCGTCGTCCGCGCTGCTCGAAGCGCGAATTCGGTTGCGACTCACTACCTGGAACGTGGGGTACCGATTCCGGTCGGTTGCCCTTGCGGGGCAGGACGTTACGCACGGGTAACGAGACGGCGCAACAATCGGGCCGAAGAATCTCCACCGATCACTACCGGCCGGTATTTTTCTGTCACCGGGGCAACATCGCCGCCGGCGGCTTTGTAAAGGAGTGAGCACTTGCAGACCGCCGGCCCGCCCGTCGGCGTCCGCCGCGGCGCACCCCGCCGCCCCTGCGGTACGGTCGCCCCGCCGCTCCGGCCCGGGCCCGCGCGGCACCGGCCGACAACGTTTGCGTGTCCATGGGGCTGCGCTCCGTAGACGTTTGGTCTATCTTGCAGCGAGGTCACCGACGCGCGATGGGGCGCTGGGGAGGGGGCGGGGATGACCATCATGCGGCAGACCCCGGAGCACACCGAGTCGCCGGGGCCGATTCCGCGGGAGTTCGCCGCCATCATGCGCCCGGAACTGCCCAGCCTTTTAAAAGAGATGGCGGCTGAAATCGTCACCGCGATCCCCGAATACGGGCACCTCCTGGAGGGCCCGAACAGCCGGGTGATCAAAATCGGGATCGAGCAGAGCATCGCCACGTTCGTGGACCGGGTCGCCGCTCCCACCGCGACCACCTCGCTGCGCGACGACCTGTGCCGCCGGTTCGGCCGCTTCGAGGCGTACGAGGGCCGCAGCCTGGACAACCTCCAGGCCGCGTACCGGATCGGCTGCCAGGTGGCGCTGCGCCGGGTGCGCACGGTCGGGCGCCGCTACAACCTCTCCGCGTCCTTCATGCTCACCTTCGCCGACGCGCTCTTCGCCTACATGGGCGACCTGGCGGAGCTCTCCCGCGAGGGATACGTGCAGGCGCTCGCGGAGTTGGGCGAGGAACCGGACAACCGGCGGCGCCGGCTGCTGCGGCGGATACTCGGCGGCACCGCGGTGGCGCGCAGCGCGCTGGCCGAACTCGCCGAGCACGCCGCGTGGCCGCTGCCGGAGGAGGTCACGATGGTGGCCGTCGCCCCCGGCACCCGGCCGGCCCGGACCGCGCTCGACCGCGACGTGCTCCAGGACTTCGCCGACCCCGAGCCGCACTTACTCGTGCCGGGGGCGTTCAGCGAGGAGCGGCGCGCCTCGCTGGCCGCCGCGCTCGGCGGCTGCCGGGCCGCGGTCGGACTGACCACGGGGCTCGGTGAGGCCGCCGACTCGCTGCGCTGGGCCCGGCACACCCTCGCACTGGCCGGCTCCGGAGTGGTCGGAGGCAGCGCCGCCGACGGGGCGGACGACGCGCTGGTCCTCAGCGAGGACCACCTGCTGCCGCTGTGGCTGCTGGGCGACCCGGCGCTGGCCGACCAGATGGCCCGGAAGTACCTCGCGCCGCTGGTCGGGCTGACCCCGGCGCAGCGCACCCGGCTGATCGACACCCTGCGGATCTGGCTGACCACCCGGGGCACCGCGGGCCAGGTCGCCGACCAGTTGGGCGTCCACCCGCAGACGGTCCGCTACCGCCTGCGCATCCTGGACCGCGCGTTCGGCGACCAACTCGCGCACCCGGACGACCGGTTCGCGACGGAGATCGCGCTGCGCGCCCTGCACCTGCGCCGCCACGGCGAGGACGGCACCGCGCCGGCGTAGCGCGGGACGCCCCTCGTCCCGGCGTGCGGTACGCGGAACAAGGGGCGCCCGGGAGGGGTCAGGAGGCGTACGCCTCCAGTTCCGAGAGCTGGCCCGCCGGCCAGCCGGTGTTCGCGGTGAAGGTGAGCCGCAGGTAGCGGGTGGCGGCCGAACTGAGCGTGACCGTCGCGGTGTTGCCCGAGGACGGGTCGAACGTGTAGTCGGCGGCGCCCTTGAGCGTGGTGAACGTCGAGCCGTCAGTGGACCCGAGCACGGAGAGGGTCTGGGTGCGGGTGGCCCACGCGGTGGCCGGCGGCAGCTTCAGCACCAGCCGCCCGAGGGTCCGGGTGGCACCGAGGTCCACGGTCAGCGACTGCGGGAAGGCGTTGTCGGTGCTCTCCCAGTACGTACTGGCGTCGCCGTCCACCGCGTTGGACGCCGTGTAGACGTCCGCGTGCCCGGTGTCGGTGGCCGGCCGGCCCTGGGCGAGGTTGCCGTCGGAGGGCGGGGTGGTGCCCCCGGTGGAACCGCCGTCCGTCGAGCCGCTCGTCGAACCGCTCGTCGAACCGCCGTCCGTCGAGCCGCTCGTCGTACCTCCGCTGCTGTCGCCCCCGCCCGGCTGCGGCCAGGTGGTGCAGTCGCCCCAGGTGCCGGACCAACCGCTGTTGCCCGAGCCCTGGTTGACGGTGAAGGGCGTCAGGTCCGCCGGGTACGGGCAGTCGTAGACGCCGGTGGCGCCGGTGCCGGTGGCCGTGACATCGCTGAACGTCGCCGACCCGGGTGTCTCCGCCTGCACCACCACGGTGCCGGTGTTCGTCGCGGTCGCGCCGTCCACGGTCACACCGCTGACGTCGTAGCCGTGGCCGCCGCCGGAGACGAACTCGAAGTCGCTGTAGGGGCTGTCGACGAAGGTGGTGCCGGAGATCCGCACGTCCACGGACGTGATCGCCGAGTCGTAGGAGTCGACCCGCAGCGCCCCCATCGGGTGGCCCCAGTTGGGGTTCAGCGCGCCGGTGCGGATGAGGGTGTTCCCGGAGACCGTGACCTTGCCCGAGAGCGGGTTGAAGGGCTGGAGGAACGCCTGGTTGGAGATGGCCAGGCCGCTGCCGAGGGCGTTGGTGTCGGCGATGACGTTGTCGGACACGGTGTTGTCCGAACCGCCGTAGATCGCGATGCCGTTGGCGAGGTTGGGCTGCACGATGGTGTTGCCGGTGAAGGTGTTGCCGGTGTCCGGCGAGCCCAGCGACCACATGGCGAGCGAGTCGTCGCCCTGGTTGCGCAGGAAGTTGTTTTTGACGGTGACGCCCTGCGCGCTGCCGTCGAGGTTGAGCCCGTCGGCGGTGGTGCCGATGATCCGGCTGTCCTCGACCGTGAGGTTGTCGTTGTCGCCGGTCAGCCACAGGCCGCACTTCTCGCGCTGCACCCACATCCCGGAGACCACGGAGTTCGGGCCGAGGCTGCCGGTGACGAAGTTGTCGGGCGAGCTGTCGTTGCGGGTGCTGACGTCGCCGAACACCGCGAAGTCGTAGAGCTTGGTGTTGCCGGTCGCGGACGTCTGGTCGATGAAGTGCGAACTGTGCACCACGGAGTACCAGTTGCCCGCGCCGCGCAGCGTGACGTCGTCGACCGGGAGCTGCGAGGTGACCTTGAAGTCGCCGGCGGGTATCCACACCTCCTTGCCGGCGGCCTTGGCGTCGGTGATCGCCTGGCGGAACGCCTGGGTGGAGTCGCCGCTGCCGCTGGGGTCGGCGCCCTCGTCGACGACCGACACCGAGTCCGCCGGCTGGGCGGCGGCCGCCGCGACCTGCTCGAAGTCGGCGACGTCGATGGTGGCGGTGCCGGTGTCGCCGGAGTCGATCTGGAGCTTGACCGTGTCGCCGGCGGCGAGGTTCTGGCCGAGTTGCAGCCGGGAGTCGTCGAAGAAGTGATGGGTTTTGGAGCCGGCGATGTTGCCGGTGTCCACGTAGCTGTACTGCGAGGTGACGGCGAGTTTCCGGCTCAGCTCGGTGCCGTCGACGTAGACCGAGAGGGTGCCGGAGGCGCCCTGCGGCAGGTTGTAAGCGACGTCGACGGCGTTCGCGGCCTTGGTGAGGGTGAACTCGACGTACTGGCCCTGGCCGAGGGTGACCGCCTGGCGGCCGGACGCCTCGGAGGCGACGGTGCCCTGGGTGTAGTCGGGGCCGATCACGGTGCCGTCGGTGTGCGCGGCTTCGGCCTCGTACTCCGTGAACGGCACCGAGGCGCCGCCGGCGGCGTCGAACGGGGAGACGGCCGATGCCTTGGCGGCGGGGCCGGCGGCGGTGGGGGCCGCCGAGGCGGCGGCGGTGGCGGTCAGGGCGATGAGTCCGCCCGCGGCCACTGCCGCCGCGGTGGCCGCGGCCAGCACGAGCGAGGAGCGACGTCTGGTGTCCATGGGGTGGGGGGCTTCCCTTCTGACGGGAGTCGCTGACGTGACGCACACCCTAGGGATGCCGAACACGTCACAGCAAGATGTCGATTGGATTTCGCAAGATTTGGATAGCTTGCAGAGATCTCGCAAATACCCTGCAAGAAACTTGCGGTAGCTGTACTAGAATCGACGCCATGACACGACGACTTGCCGAGGTGGCAAAGAAGGTCGGGGTGAGCGAGGCCACGGTCAGCCGCGTGCTGAACGGGAAGCCGGGCGTCTCCGATGCGACCCGGGCCGCGGTCCTCACCGCCCTTGACGTGCTCGGATACGAACGGCCCACCCAGCTGCGCGGCGAACGCGCCCGACTGGTCGGCATGGTCATGCCCGAGTTGCAGAACCCGATCTTCCCCGCGTTCGCCGAGGTGGTCGGCGGCGCGCTCGCCCAGCAGGGGTTCACCCCGGTGCTGTGCACGCAGACCGCCGGCGGCGTATCGGAAGCGGACTACGTGGAGTTGCTGCTCCAGCAGCACGTCTCCGGGGTGGTCTTCTTCGGCGGGCTCTACGCCCAGGCGGAGTCCCCGCACGACCACTACGCGCGCCTGGCCGAACGCAACCTGCCCACCGTGCTGATGAACGCCGCCATCGACCATCTCGACTTCCCCCGCGTCTCGTGCGACGACGCGGTGGCGGTCGAGCAGGCGATGAACCACCTCATCTCGCTCGGCCACCAGCGGATCGCGCTGGTGCTCGGCCCGCCGGACCACGTGCCCTCGCGCCGCAAACTGGCCGCCGCCCGCCGGGTGGACCCGTCGGTCACCGTGGAGCACGCGCTGTTCACGCTGGAGGGCGGGCAGGCCGCGGCGAGCCGGCTGCTGGCCCGCGGGAACACCGCGTTCATCTGCGCCTCCGACCTGCTCGCGCTCGGCACGATCCGGGCCGCCCGGCGCCGCCGGCTGTCCGTGCCCGGGGACGTCTCGGTGATCGGCTACGACGACTCCTCGCTGATGAACTGCACCGAGCCGCCGCTGACCACCGTGCGGCAGCCGATCGAGGCGATGGGGCGGGCCGCGGTGGACCTGCTCGCCGGGGAGATCAGCGGCGCCTCCGTCGACCACGACGAGCTGTTCTTCGAGCCGGAGTTGGTGGTCCGCGGCTCCACCGGCCCGGCCCGCGCCAACGCGTAGGCGCCGCCGAGGGACGTCCGCCACCCAGGGGCGCGGGAGACCGCGCGACCTGCCCGCCGCCATGCCGCGCCGGGCCGGCCGCGCGGTCTCCCGCGCCCCTGCGCGTTCCCCGCCCGCCAGGGCACCCCTGAGCGCCCTCTCCCTGCTGTGACCAAGTCGTGTCTTTGCGAAATTCGCGCGACATCTTGCGGACATCTATCGGGTTAAGTACGTTGAGCCAACCCGGGACGGCGGCGCACTCTCGCGCCGGACGCATGTGCCTCACGTGCCACGGGGGTCCCAGATCGCAGTCCAACGACGCGCAGTGGTTCAGGGGAAGGGCAGAACATGAGCAGAATCGGCTACCGCAGACTGGTGGCAGTCGCTCTGGTCGCGGGGATCGGGTTGACCGGTACCGCGTGTTCCAGCAGCAAGAAGGACGGCTCGGGCAGCACCAGCAGCGCCGACGCCGCGACCCCCTTGGACCCGAAGACCAAGGTGACCATCAGCGTCGACTGCGAGCCGCCGACCACGAAGAAGGCCGAGCGCCGGGAGTGGACCGACGACGTCGCGGCGTTCAACAAGATCTATCCGAACGTCACGATCAAGAGCAAGGACGCCTTCCCCTGCGAGGACCCGGCCAAGTTCACCGCCCAGCTCCAGGCCGGCACCCAGACGGACACGTTCTACTCGTACTACACCGACCTCGCGCAGGTGCTCGACGCCGGCCAGGCCGCCGACATCTCCGACTACGTCAACGCCAAGACGATCCCGAACCTGGCGAGCATCGACCCGAGCGTGCTGAACGTCCTCAAGGACGGCGGCAAGCTGTACGGGCTGCCCACCTCGAACTACAAGATGGGCCTGATCTACAACCGGAAGATCTTCCAGGAGGCCGGGCTCGACCCGAACAACCCGCCCACCACCTGGGACGAGATCCGCCAGGACGCCAAGGTGATCTCCGACAAGCTCGGCGGCAAGGGCATCACCGGCTACATGGACAACTCCGGCGGCAACCAGGGCGGTTGGCACCTGGTCTCGGAGATGAACGGCGTGGGCGTGCGCGCGGTCAGCGAGGACGGCACCAAGGCCGCCTTCGACACCGCCGCCACCAAGCAGGTGCTCCAGACGCTGCACGACATGCGCTGGACCGACAAGTCGATGCCGGCCGACCCCGGTGTGCAGTGGGGCGACGTCCAGAAGGCGATGGGCACCGGCAAGATCGGCATGTACGTCGGCGCGCCCGACGACGTGACGCTGGAGGTCCAGCAGTACCACGCCGACTACAAGGACCTGGGCATGGCCCCGATCCCCGGCGGCAAGATCGCGCTCATGGGCGGCAACGACTACATGTTCAAGAAGTCGGACAGCCCCGACCAGATCAAGGCGGGCATCGCCTGGATCAACTTCAAGTACCTGACGCTGGGCAAGGGCCAGTTCAACTACGCCCGCACCAAGGCGGACGGCCTGCCGGTCGGCCTGCCCGAGCCGTTCTTCTTCACCGGCTCGGCCAAGGACCAGGACAACCAGCTCAAGACCGCCAGCGCCACCATCCCGGTGGACAACTTCAAGGCGTACACCGGCGTCGACACCCCCGTGCTCGCCGAGCCGCCGAACGCGCAGAAGGTCTACACGGTGCTCGACACCGTGATGTCGGGCGTGCTGACCAACAAGGGCGCCGACATCGACAAGCTGCTCAAGACCGCGACCGACCAGGTCAACCAGCTGCTGGCCGCCAGCAGCTGACCGTACGCCCCGCGGGGCCGGTCCGGCGAACAACCCCCCAGG
>NZ_JBYIRL010000032.1:0-113395 GCF_057708125.1 Actinacidiphila sp. bgisy145 | reverse complement strand
GCGGTTTCGGCGGGACCGGCGAGCGCCTGCTCGCCGACGAGTTCGCCGTGCAGGAAGGCGGCCAGCTCCACCGGGGTCGGGTGGTCGAAGGCGAGGGTGGCCGGCAGCCGGAGCCCGGTCACCGCGTTGAGCTGGTTGCGCAGTTCGACGGAGGTCAGCGAGTCGAAGCCGAGGTCGCGGAACGCCTGCCGGGCCTGCACCAGGTCGGCCGAGTCGTGGCCGAGTACGGCGGCGGCCTCGGCACGGACCAGGTCGGTCAGTATCCGGTCCTGCTCGTACCGGCTCACACCGGCCAGCCGGGCGGCGAGTTCGCCCTCGGCGCGCGGCGCGGCGACGGTGCTGCCCGCACCGGCGCGGGCGGCGGCCAGCCGCCGGATCTCCGGCATGTCACGGACCAGCGGCATGTCGAGGACGTGCGCCGTGCCCGGTGCCGATCCCAGCTGCTCCGGGTCGAAGTCCATCACCGTCACCGCGGCGTGCGGGCCGTTGACGGTCTCGACCAGGGCCTCCACCGCGAGCTGCGGGTCCATCGGCGGCATGGCGGTCCGGCGCATACGGGAGCGGATCGCCTCGTTGGACTGCGCCAGCCCGGCACCGCCCCACAGGCCCCAGGCGACCGAGAGACCGGCCAGGCCGCGCGAACGGCGGTTCTCCGCCAGCGCGTCCAAGTACGCGTTCGCCGCGGCGTAGTTGCCCTGCCCCGGGCCACCGAGCGTGGAGGCCGCCGAGGAGAACAGCACGAACGCGTCCAGGTCCAGCTCCGCGGTCAACTCGTCCAGCAGCTCCGCGCCGCGGACCTTCACGTGCAGCACGGAGGCCAGGCGGTCCGGGGTCAGGCGGTCCACCACGCCGTCGTCGAGCACCGCCGCGGTGTGCAGCACCGACGACAGGGCCGGGCCGGTCGCCGCGATCCGCGCCAGCAGCGAGGACAGGGCCGGGCGCTCGCTCACGTCGCAGGAGACGAGGTCCACTCGCGTGCCGGCCGCGGCGAGTTCGGCGGCCAGCGCCGCCGCGCCCTCGGCCGCGGGGCCGGAACGGCTGGTCAGCACCAGGCGCTCGGCGCCCCGGCCGGCGAGCCGGCGCGCCACATGCCCGGCGATCGCCCCGGTGCCGCCGGTGAGCAGCACACTGCCGCGCGGGGTCCAGCCGTCGGCGGAGCCGCTGCCGCGTGCGACGCTCGACAGCCGACGTCCCAGGATGCCCGCGCGCCGGACGGCGACCTCGTTCTCGCCGCAGCCGGCCAGGACCGCGACCAGCCGCGCGCCGGCCCGTTCGTCCACTGTCTCCGGCAGGTCCACCAACCCGCCCCAGCGCTCCGGGTGTTCGATCCCGACCACGCGGCCGAGGCCCCACACCTGCGCCTGCACGGGGTGCGTCAGCGCCTCGCCCCGGCCGGCCGCGACGGCGCCGCGGGTGGCGAGCCACAGCGGGGCCCCGATGCCGGTGTCCCCGAGTGCCTGGACGAGCGCGAGGGTGCCGGCCAGGCCGGCGGTGACCACGGGGTGGTCGGGCAGGGGCGTCTCGTCCAGCGCCAGCAGCGACAACACACCGGCGACGGCGGACACTTCGGCGGCCTGGGCCAGCAGTTCGGCCGTCTCCGTCCGGTCGGCGGTTCCGGCGGGGACCTCGACCCGTGTGACCTCGGCGCCGCGGGCGGAGAGCGCGGCGACACACTGCCCGGCCGTGTCGTCGTCGGCTCCGGCCGGGGTCACCACCAGCCACCGGCCGGACAGCAGCCGGGAGTCCGGCTCGGCGACGGCCGACCAGGTGATCCGGTAGCGCCAGCCGGCGGTGGTGGAACGGTCCTGCTCGCGCCGCCGCCAGGACGCCAGCGCCGGCAGCACCTCGTGGAACGGGCGCCCGGCGTCCAACGCGAGGGTGCCCCCGAGGCGGGTCAGGTCGCCGCCCTCGACGGCCGCCCAGAACGCGGCCTCGACATCGGGGCTCGCACTGCCGCCGCCCGTCGCGGCCAAGCCGCCGGTGGGCAGCGCCAGCATGCCTTCCGGCCAGTAGCGCCGGTGGCGGAAGGCGTACGTCGGCAGCTCCACCTGCTGCCCGGCGGGCAGGACCGACGTCCAGTCCACCGGCGCACCGCCGGCGAAGGCTTCGGCGAGCGAGGTCACCAGGCGGTCCGTGCCGCCCTCGTCACGCCGCAACGTCGCGCAGACGGCAGCGGGTTCGGCGCCATGGCCCGCCTCCTGGGCGACCTCTTCCAGGGTGTCGTTCATGGCACCCATCAGGACCGGGTGCGGAGTCACCTCGACGAACAGCTGATGGCCGCGCCCCGCCAACGTCCGCACCGCACGGTCGAAATGGACCGTCGCCCGCAGACTCCGGAACCAGTACCCCGCGTCCAACTCCTCACCGGTCAGCGTCTCCCCCGTCATCGCCGACACCATCGGCACCCGGCCCCGACGCGGACTGATCCCCGCCAGGACCGAGGTGATCTCCTCCTCCAGGCGGTCCACCTGCGCCGAATGGGACGCGTAGTCCACCGCCACCATCCGCGCCCGGACGCCCTCGGCCTCGAACTCCGCCTTCAACTCCTCCAGAGCTGCGGGCTCACCCGACACCACCACCACCGAAGGCCCATTGACCGCCGCCAACGCCACGGTGTCCCCGAACCGGACCAACCGCTCCTCAACCTGTTCGGCAGACCTGCTCACCGACAGCATCCCGCCCGCACCCGCCAACACCTTCAACGACTGCGACCGCAACGCCACCACCCGGGCACCGTCCTCCAGCGACAGCATCCCGGCGACCGTGGCCGCCGCGATCTCACCCTGCGAGTGACCCACGACAGCCTCGGGCGACACCCCGGCCGCCTCCCACACCGCCGCCAAAGACACCATCACCGCCCACAACGCCGGCTGCACCACATCAGCCGCCTCCAACGCCGGAGCACCCTCAGCCCCCGCCAACACCTCATGCAGCGACCACTCCACATACGGCGCCAAAGCCGCCGCACACTCCGCCAACCGAGCCGCGAACACCGGCGACACCGACGCCAGTTCACGCCCCATCCCCACCCACTGCGACCCCTGACCCGCGAACGCGAACACCGGACGCGCCGCCGAACGGGCCTTCCCCGACACCACCGCACCCGACGGCGTACCGGACACCACGCTCGCCAGGCCGGACAGGAGTTCCTGGCGGTCACCGCCGACGATCACCGCGCGGTGCTCGAAGACCGAGCGGGTGGCCGCCAACGACCAGGCCACGTCGGCCGGTTGCAGCTCGGGACGGGCCGAGACCCACTCCCGCAGCCGGCCCGCCTGCGCGGCGAGCGCTTCGGCGGTGCGCCCCGAGACCACCCAGGCCCCGGCGCCGGCGTCCGGCGCGACGGCGACCGCGACCGCCGCCACCGCCGCGGCCTCGGGGTCCGAGGAGTCCCCGGATTCCCCGGCCGCCTCCACAGGCTCCGCCGCGGGGGCCTCTTCCAGGATGACGTGCGCGTTCGTCCCGCTGATGCCGAACGAGGAGACGCCGGCCCGGCGCACCCGGCCGTCGGACTGCCACGGAAGGGCCTCGGTGAGCAGCCGCACCTCACCGGCGGTCCAGTCCACGTGCGAGGACGGCACCTCGGCGTGCAGCGTCTGCGGCAGCTGCTCGTGCCGGAGGGCCAGCACCATCTTGATGACGCCGGCGACACCGGCGGCGGCCTGCGTGTGGCCGATGTTGGACTTCACCGAGCCCAGCAGCAGCGAGCCGCGGTCGCCGCGGTCCTGGCCGTAGGTGGCCAGCAGCGCCTGCGCCTCGATCGGGTCACCCAGCGTCGTACCGGTGCCGTGCGCCTCCACCACGTCCACATCGGCCGTGCTCAGGCCGGAGTTGGCGAGCGCCGCCCGGATCACGCGCTGCTGCGAAGGGCCGTTGGGAGCCGTCAGGCCGTTGGAGGCGCCGTCCTGGTTGATGGCGGAGCCGCGCAGCACGGCGAGGACCTCGTGGCCGTTGCGGCGGGCGTCCGACAGCCGCTCGACCACGAGCATGCCGGCGCCCTCGGCCATGCCCATGCCGTCGGCGTCGTCGGAGAACGCCTTGGAGCGTCCGTCCGCCGCGAGGCCCCGGGCGTGCGAGAACGCCAGGAAGCCGTCGGGGCTGGCCATGATGGTGACACCGCCGGCCAGCGCCAGGGAGCACTCCCCGGCGCGCAGGGCCTGTGCCGCCAGGTGGAGGGCGACGAGCGAGGAGGAGCACGCGGTGTCGATGGTGACCGCGGGGCCCTCCAGGCCGAGGGTGTAGGAGACGCGGCCGGACAGCACGCTGGCGGCGTTGCCGGTCATCAGGTGGGCACCGAGGCTTTCGAGTTCCTCTTCGTCGGTGACGCTGACGGCGAGGTAGGAGGAGCCGTAGCCGCCGACGAAGGCGCCGGTGCGGCTGCCGCGCAGGGTGGCCGGGTCGATCCCGGCGCGCTCCAGCGCCTCCCAGGACGTCTCCAGCAGCAGGCGCTGCTGCGGGTCCATCGCCAGCGCCTCGCGCGGGCTGATCCCGAAGAAGCCGGGGTCGAAGGCGCCGGCTTCCTGGAGGAAGCCGCCGACCTGGGTGTAGGAGGTGCCGGCGTGCTCGATGTCCGGGTTGTAGAGGGATTCGAGGTCCCAACCGCGGTCGGTGGGGAAGGTCGACAGGCCCTCGGTGCCGTCGGTGAGCATCTGCCACAGCTCGTCCGGGCTGGTCACGCCGCCGGGGAAGCGGCAGGCCATACCGACGATCGCGATGGGCTCGTCGGCGGCGGACGCGGCGAAGGTCTCCGGGACGGCAGTGGCGGCGTCCGTGAGGTCGTCGGCGAGCTGCTCCCGCAGGTGTGCGGCAAGTTCCACCGGGGTGGGGTAGTCGAAGACCAGGGTGGACGACAGGCGCAGGCCGGTCGCCGGGTTCAGCCGGTTGCGGAACTCGACGGCGATCAGCGAGTCGAAGCCCAGGTCGGTGAAGGGCCGGCCGGCCTCCACGGCGTCACCGGAGGGGTGGCCGAGGACGGCGGCCGCGTGGCTGCGGACCAGGTCGAGCAGGAGCCGGTCGCGTTCGGGGCCGGTCAGCGCGGACAGCTGCTCCCGGAGTTGCTGGGCTGCGTCGGCGCCGGCCGCGGCGGTGGCGCCGGCGGCGGAGGTGACGGCGGCCCGGCGCGGGGCGAGGTCGTCGGCGAGTTCCGTCCACAGGGTGGGGATACCGGTGGCGGCGGCCTGGGCCCGCAGCCCGGCCTTGTGCAGGCGGGCCGGGACGAGGACGGCCTCGGGGCGGTCCAGGGCCAGGTCCAGCAGGGTCAGGCCCTCGTCCTCGCTGAGTGCGGCGAGGCCGGAGCCGGTCATGCGGCGGAGCATCACCTCGTCGAGGTCCCGGCCGATGCCGGCTTCCGGCATCCAGGGGCCCCAGGCCAGGGCGGTGCCGGCCAGTCCGGCGGCCCGGCGGTGGCCGGCCAGGGTGTCGAGGAAGGAGTTGGCGGCCGCGTAGTTGCCCTGTCCCGCGCCGCCGAACGCGGAGGCCACGGAGGAGAACAGCACGAAGTGGTCCAGGTCGCTGTCGCGGGTCAGCTCGTGCAGGTGCCAGGCGGCGTCGACCTTGGGGCGCAGCACCGCGGCCACCTGCTCGGCGGTGAGCGAGTCGACGAGGCCGTCGTCGATGATGCCGGCGGTGTGCACGACCGTCCGCAGGGGGCGGCCGGCGGGGATGCCGTCCAGGACGCGGGACAGCGCGTCGCGGTCCGCGGCGTCGCAGGCGACGACCCGCACGTCGGCGCCGTGCGCGGCCACGTCGGCGGCCAGTGCGGCGACGCCGGCGGCGGCCGGTCCCGAGCGGCTGAGGAGGAGGGCCTCGTCGGCCCGGCCGGTGGCGGCGAGGTGCCGGGCGACGACGCCGCCGAGGGTTCCGGTGCCGCCGGTGACCAGTACCGTGCGCGGGCCCGCGGTCTCTCGCGTCCCGGGGCGGTCGTCGGAGGCGGGTCCGCCGGTGGGGCGGACCATGCGGCGGACGTACGGCTGCCGTTGCCGTAGGGCGAGTTCGGGTTCGCCGACGGCCAGGGCGGCGGGCAGCGCGGCGGTGTCAGCGGCGTCGCCGTCGGCGGGGAGGTCGGCGAGCACGAAGCGGCCGGGGTGCTCCATCTGGGCGGAGCGCAGCAGGCCCCGTACGGCTCCCGCCGCCGGGTCGGCGACGCGCTCGCCGGGGTGCACCGGGACGCCGCCACGGGTGAGCAGGACGAGCTGCGCGGGCTGCAACTCCGTTGTGGCGAGCCATTCTTGAAGGAGCGTCAGCATTTCGGTGGTGACGCGCCGGGCGGCCGCGGCGACACCGCTTCGGTCCGCCGGGGCGGACGGGTCGTCGGCCGCGCCGCCGCTGAGGCAGGCGAGCACGGTGCGCGGCACGATGGCGCCCGCGGCGGCGTCCGCCGCGAGTTCGGCGACGCCGGGGTAGGTGCGTACCGGTGTCCCGGCGGCGTTCAGCTGCTCGGCCGCGGCGAAGCGGTCGGCGCCGATCAGGGCCCACTCCCCCTGCTGCGGCGGGTGCAGGGCGGGGTTGGCCGCGCTGCCGCGCGAGCCGCCGCGCTGCTGCGGGAGCCATTCGACGGTGAACAGAGCGTCCCGGACCCAGGCGTCGTCGGCCCGCACCTGGTCAGCCAAGAGCGGCCGGGTCGCGACGGAGTCCACCGACAGCACCATGGTGCCGGCGGTGTCGGCCGCGGTCAGCGCCAGGGTGCCGTCGGCGTCCCGGCGCAGCCGGACCCGCAGCACGGACGCGCCGGCGGCGTGCAGTTCCACGCCCCGCCAGGCGTGCGGCACGCGGATGCGGTCCGGTCCGGTGGCGTTGTCGCGGCCCTGGGCCGGCCCGGCGACGGAGTCGGCGAGCAGGGCGGCGTCGAGCAGCACCGGGTGGATTCCGTAGGTGTCGGCGACGCCGGCGTCCTCCGGCAGCGCCACTTCGGCGAACACGTCGTCGCCGCGCTGCCAGACGCCGCGCAGGCCCTGGAGCGCCGGGCCGTAGACGTCGGCGAGCCGCACCGTGTACAGGTCGGCGACGTCCAGGGCGCGGGCGTTGCGCGGGGGCCACGCGGTGAGGTCGGCGGGGGTCCTGACCGGCTGCCGCGCGGGCATGCGGCCGGGGGCGACGAGGGCGGTGGCGTACCTGACCCAGCTGTGCTCCTCCTCGGAGCGGTCGGGGCGGGCGAAGACGTCCACCCGGCGCCGGCCGTCCTCGTCCGCGGCGCCGACGAGCACCTGGATCTGCGTGCCGGCACCGTCGGCGGGGAGCGTCAGCGGCTCGTCCAGGGTGAGTTCGGCCAGCACCGGGCAGCCCGCCTGGTGGCCCGCGCTGACCACGAGTTCCACGAAGCCGGTGCCGGGCAGCAGCGCCACCCCGCCGAGGGTGTGGTCGGTCAGCCAGCTCTGGGCGCGGGCGGACAGCCGTCCGGTGCACACCAGCTGGTCCTCGCCGGCGAGTTCGACGACGGCGCGCAGCATGGGGTGGCCGAACGCTTCCAGCCCGAGTTCGGCCGGGTCGCCGGCGCCGTGCTTCACGGTGCCGGGCAGCGACATCATGCCCTTCGGCCAGTACCGCTGGTGCCGGAAGGCGTACGTCGGCAACTCCACCTGGGTGGCGGTGGGCAGCACCGACCGCCAGTCGACTGGGGCGCCGTGCACGAAGGCCCGGGCCAAACCCGTCTCCAGGCCGGTCACGCCCTCGTCGGTACGGCGCTGGAGCGGCACGAACGCGGGCTCCGCGCCCTGCACTTCGGCGACCGCGTCCGGGCCGAGGGAGGACAGGGAGCCGTCCGGGCCGACCTCCAGGAAGACGGAGACGCCTTCCCTGGCAAGGGCGGCGACGGCGTCGGCGAAGCGGACCGCCTGCCGTGCCTGCGCGGTCCAGTACCCGGCGTCCGGGTCCGACACCAACGCGCCGCTGAGGGCGCCTGCCCAGAGCACCTTGGGCCGGCTGTGCTCGATCCCCTGCGCCGTGGCACCGAGGCCGTCGAGTACGGGGTCCATGGCGGGCGAGTGGAACGCATGCGAAACGCGGAGCGGCCGCACCCGGTGACCGCGCTCGCGCCACAACTCCACCAGCGCGTCGACCGCTTCGACCGCGCCGGACACGACGACCGAGTCCGGACCGTTCACCGCGGCGACCGCGACCTCACCGGTCACCTCGGCGAAAGAGGCCACAACCTCCGCCTCCGGCGCCTTGATCGACGCCATCGCCCCACCCGACGGCAAGTCCTGCATCAACCGCGCCCGCACCGCCACGAGCTTGCAGGCGTCCGGAAGCGACAACACCCCCGCCACATACGCGGCAGCCACCTCACCCACCGAATGCCCCACCACCGCATCCGGCCGCACCCCCGCGGCCTCCAACACCGCGGCCAACGCCACCTCGAAGGCGAACAACCCCGTCTGCGCGTACAACGTCTGATCCGCCAGACCCGCGTCCACACCCTCGGAGCCCAGCACGACATCCCGCACGGGAACCGCCGCGCCCAACTCCAGTTCCAACAGCCCGCACACCCGGTCGAAGACCTCGGCGAACAGCGGGCTGGACCCGTACAACTCCCGGCCCATGCCGGTCCACTGCGATCCCTGGCCGGCGAAGACCAGCCCCACCTGGACGCCGGAACGCGCGACTCCGGAGACGACCGACGCCGACGACGCACCCTCGGCGACGGCCTGCGCCCCCGCCAGCAACTCCCCACGATCCGCGCCCAACACGACCGCACGGTGCTCGAACGCCGTACGCGTCGCCGCCAACGACCACGCCACATCGGCCGGTTGCAGCTCCGGACGGGCCGCCACCCACTCCCGCAGCCGGTCCGCCTGCGCCGCCAGCCCCTCCGCGGAACGGGCCGACACCAGCCAGGCGCCGGCACCGGGCAGCAGCGGTTCCGCGGTGCGGCCGCCGTCCTCCTCTACTGCGGCGGCGTCCGGGGTGTCCGGGGCGTTCTCGCCGTCGGCCTCCGCGGGCTCCTCGGCCGGCGCCTCCTCCACGATGACGTGCGCGTTCGTCCCGCTGACGCCGAACGAGGAGACGCCGCCGCGGCGGGTGCGCTCGCCCCGGGGCCAGGGCCGGGCCTCGCGCAGCAGCTCGACGTCGCCGGCCGACCAGTCGATGTGCGGCGAGGGCTCCTCGGCGTGCAGTGTCCGCGGCATCCGCTGGTGCTGCAGCGACAGCACCAGCTTGATCACGCCCGCGATGCCGGCGCCGGCCTGGGTGTGGCCGATGTTGGACTTCACCGAGCCCAGCCGGACCGGCTGGTCCGCCGGCCGGCCCTGACCGTAGGTGGCCAGTACGGCCTGCGCCTCGATCGGGTCGCCCAGCGTGGTGCCGGTGCCGTGCGCCTCCACCAGGTCGATGTCCGCGGTGGACAGGCGGGCGCTGGCCAACGCGGCGCGGATGACGCGCTGCTGGGACGGGCCGTTGGGCGCGGCGAGGCCGTTGGAGGCGCCGTCCTGGTTGATGGCGGAGCCGCGGACCACGGCGAGCACCGGGTGGCCGTTGCGGCGCGCGTCGGACAGGCGCTCCACCACGACCATGCCGGCGCCCTCGGATATCCCCATGCCGTCGGCGTCGGCGGAGAACGCCTTGCAGCGGCCGTCCTGGGCAAGGCCGAGCTGCTTGGAGAACTGGGTGAACATCACGGGGACGGTGGTGACGGTGACGCCGCCGGCCAGCGCGAGCGTGCACTCCCCGGAACGCACCGCCTGCACCGCCAGGTGCAGCGCGACCAGCGACGACGAGCAGGCGGTGTCCACCGTCACCGCGGGGCCCTCCAGGCCCAGCGAGTAGGAGACCCGGCCGGAGATGACGCTGGTGGAGGTCCCCGTCATCAGGTGGACGTCCAGGTCCTCGTCGGTGCCGAAGCCGTAGCCGGACAGCGACGCGCCGGCGAACACGCCGGTCTGCGAACCGCGCAGGGAGTTCGGGTCGATACCGGCCCGCTCCAGCGCCTCCCAGCACACCTCCAGCAGCAGCCGCTGCTGCGGGTCCATGGCGACGGCCTCGCGGGGGCTGACGCCGAAGAAGCCGGCGTCGAAGCCGCTGGCGTCGTCGACGAAGCCGCCCCGGAGGCGGCGCGTGCCGCCGTCCGGGTCCGGCTCCGTCAGCTTCTCCAGGTCCCAGCCGCGGTCGGTGGGGACGTCGACGATGCCCTCCTGGCCGGTGGCCAGCAGGTTCCAGAAGTCCTCCGGGCTCGCGACTCCGCCGGGGTAGCGGCAGCCGATGCCGACCAGGGCGATGGGCTCGTGGCTGCGCTCCTCGACCTCACGCAGGCGCTGCCGCGTGTGGTAGAGGTCGGTCGTCACCCACTTGAGGTAATCGCGGAGGGCCTCTTCATCTGCCATCGGATGTCACCAGTCCAGTTCGTGAAACGCGTACGTGCCGTCCGCACCTGACGTGGGCCATTTACCGGCCGAGTTCCCGGTGGATGAACTCGAAGATCTCGTCGTCCGAGGCGGAGCCGATCTTGTCCGCGACCGCCTGGCTCCCCTGCGGGGCGCCGGTCTCCTTCCACTGGGCGAGGAGACCCTGGAGACGCTCGGTGACCAGGTCGTACGTCTTCTCGTCCGGTGCCGTGCCGGTGAGCAGCGACCCCAGCCGGTCGACCTCCTCCACCAGGGACGCCGGGCCCGTCTGCTCCTGGAACTCCTCGTCCCACAGGTGGCCGGCCACCGCCTCGGGGGTGGGGTGGTCGAACAGCAGCGTGGCCGGCAGTTGCAGGCCGGTGGCGCCGCTCAGCCGGTTCCGCAGCTCGACGGAGGTCAGAGAGTCGAAGCCGAGGTCGCTGAAGGGGCGGGTGGCCTCCACGTCCTCCGGAGCGGCGTAGTCGAGGACCGCGGCGGCCTGCGCCTGCACCAGCCGGACCAGCGCCCGGTGCTGCTCGGCCCGGGGCAGATCGGCCAGTTCCTCGCGGAGCGAGGCGCCCGCGGCCGGGTCGCCGGCCGGTTCCGCGGCCTCCTCGGCGAGGGCCGCGGCGACCTCGGGCAGGCTCTCGATCAGCGGGCTGGACCGGCGCAGCGTGAAGGGCACGGCGAACCGCGACCAGTCCACGTTCACGATGGTCGTCGGCCCCTCGCGGCCGTCCACGAGCTGGGCGAGCGCCTGCACCGCGAGGTCGGCGTCCATGAGGGCCACCCCGCCGCGGGCGAGCCGTCCGGCGGTCTCGTCGTCGGTCATGCCGCCCCCGCCCCACGGGCCCCAGGCCACGGAGGTCGCGGCCAGGCCCTGGGCCCTGCGGCGTTCGGCGAGGCCGTCGAGATAGGTGTTGGCGGCCGCGTAGGCGGGCTGCACGACGCTGCCCCAGACCGCCGAGATCGACGAGAAGAGCACGAACGCGTCCAGGTCCAGGCCGCGTTCGCGGGTCAGCTCGTCCAGGTGCCGGGCGCCCGCCGCCTTGACGGCCAGGAGCGCGTCGGTCGCGGCCAGGTCGGCTTCCGCCACCGGCACGGTCTCCCCGATGCCGGCGGTGTGCAGCACCGCGGAGAGCGCGGGGCCCTCCGCCGCGATCCGGTCGAGGGTCCCGGCCACCTGGGCGCGGTCGCTCACGTCGCAGGCGAGGACGTCCACGCGGGCGCCGCCGGCGGCCAGTTCGGCGGCGCGCGCGGCCACGTCGGCGGCGGCCGGACCGGACCGGCTGGTCAGCACCAGCCGCTGGGCGCCGCGGCCGGCCAGCCAGCGCGCGCTGTGCCCGGCGATGGCGCCGGTGCCGCCGGTGAGCAGCACGCTGCCCCGCGGGCTCCACTCCCGCTCCGGCGCCGCCGGCAACGCGGCGTGCAGCAACCGCCGGCCCAGCACGCCCGCCGCACGGATCGCGACCTGGTCCTCACCGCAGCCCGCCAGCACCCCCGCCAACCGCGCGGCGATCCTGCCGTCCGCGCCGTCGAACACGGCCGGGAGATCCACGAGGCCACCCCACCGCTCGGGGTGCTCCAACCCGACCACCCGGCCCAGGCCCCACACCTGCGTCTGCTCCGCACGCACCGGCTCATCACCCGGCACGCCCACCGCCCCGCACGTCGCCACCCACAGCGGCGCCCCCACACCCGCGTCCCCCAGCCCCTGCACCAACCCCAACGTGGCGCCCAGCCCCACCGACACCGACGGGTACCCCTCCAACGGCGCCTCATCCACCGCCAGCAACGACAACACCCCGGCGAACCCGCCCTCCGGCACTACACCCCGCACCAGCTCCGCCACCGCCTCCCGGCTCACGGCCCCGGCCACCTCCACCACCACGACCTCGGCCCCGCGCGCCTCCACCACCGCACGGCACTGATCCGCCAGCCCACCACCGGCACCACCTGCCGGAACCACCAGCAACCACCGACCTGACAACACCCCGCCCACCGGATCGGCCACCGGAACCCACGACACCCGGTAGCGCCATCCCTCCGTCACCGACCGCTCCCGCTCACGCCGCCGCCAGGACGCGAGCGCGGGCAGCACGTCGTGCAGCTGGCGCTCGTCCTCGATGGACAGCGTCTCCGCGATCCCCGCCAGATCACCACCCTCCACCGCCGCCCAGAACCGGGCCTCCGCCTCCGACGACGCACCATCCCCGCCGACGACGGGCGCCGCACCCGCCGACTCCAGCCAGTACCGGCGCCGCTGGAACGCATACGTCGGCAGATCCACCGTCACACCGACCGGTAGCACCCGCCGCCAGTCCACCGGCAGCCCGCCGACATGCGCCTGCCCGAGGGACGTGAGCAGCCGCGCCGACCCCGCGTTCTCCCGCTCCAACGTCCCCACCGTCAGAACATCCGCGGCCCCCGCGTCCTCAGCCGTCTCCGCGACCGCCGCGGTCAACACCGGATGCGGCGACACCTCCACGAACGCCCCGTACCCGGCAGCCAACAGACTCCGCACAGCACCCTCGAACTGCACCGTCCGCCGCAGATTCGCAAACCAATACCCCGCATCAACCTCCACGCCGGTCAACCACTCACCGGTCACCGTCGAGACCATCGGCACCCGACCGGCGCGAGGCGCGATACCGCTCAACTCGCCGTGCAACTGCTCCGCCAACGGCTCCACCGCCGGAGAGTGCGCCACGAAATCCGTGGACGGAATACGCCACCGCATCGCCCTACGGGCGGCCAGTTGGCGCTCAAAGTCCGCCAACGCCTCCGGCGCACCGGAAACCACCACCGCGGCAGGACCGTTCACCGCCGCCACCGACAGACGACCCTCGAAGCCGTCCACCAACTCCTGCACAGCGCCCACCGGCATGACCACGGACACCATCGACCCCGCCACCGACAACCCCGACAACGCACGCGAACGCGCCGCCACCACATGGGCCGCGTCCTCCAACGACAGCATCCCCGCCACCGTCGCCGCCGCGATCTCACCCTGCGAATGCCCCACCACCGCGTCCGGCGTCACGCCTGCGGCCTCCCACACCGCAGCCAGAGCAACCATCACCGCCCACAACGCCGGCTGCACGACCTCCGCAGCCTCCAACTCGGGCGCACCCTCCACACCCATCAGCACGTCACGCAGCGACCACTCCACATGCGGAGCCAGAGCCGCCTCACACTCCGCCAGACGCGCGGCGAACAACGGGGACGCGCCCAGCAGTTCACGCCCCATCCCGATCCACTGCGTACCCTGACCCGCGAACACGAACGCCGTACGACCAGCCGGGCGGGCGGTGCCGGTGACGACCGACGGCGCCCCGGTCCCCGCGGCCAGGCACCGCACCCCGTCCACGAACCCGTCCCGGTCACCGGCCACCACCACCGCACGGTGCTCGAACACCGAACGCGTCGCCGCGAGCGACCACGCCACGTCCGCCGGCGTCGGCTCCGGCCGTTCCGCGGCCCAGTCCCGCAGGCGCCCGGCCTGCGCGGCGAGCCCCTCCTCCGAGCGGCCCGACACCACCCACGCCGTCACGTCACCCGACGCGAGAACTGCGGGGTCCGATGCGGGAGCCTCGTCGGCGTCCACCCGTGGAGCCTCAACCGGTTCGGTGTCCAGCGGTGCGGCGTCCTCGGCGGGGGCCTCCTCGAGGATGAGGTGGGCGTTGGTGCCGCTCATGCCGAACGAGGAGACGCCGGCCCGGCGCACCCGGCCCTCCGCCGTCCAGGGTTCCGCCCCGGTGAGCAGTTGGACGTCGCCTGCGGTCCAGTCGATGTGCGGGGAGCGTTCGGCCGCGTGCAGCGTCTTCGGCAGCGTGCGGTGCTGGAGGGCGAGCACCATCTTGATGACGCCCGCCGCACCGGCGGCGGCCTGCGTGTGGCCGATGTTGGACTTGATCGAGCCCAGCCACAGCGGGCGCCCCTCGGGACGCTCCTGGCCGTAGGTCGCCAGCAGCGCCTGCGCCTCGATCGGGTCGCCCAGCGGCGTGCCGGTGCCGTGCGCCTCCACCACGTCCACATCGGCGGCGGTCAGACCGGAGTTGGCGAGCGCCGCCCGGATGACGCGCTGCTGCGAGGGGCCGTTGGGAGCCGTCAGGCCGTTGGACGCGCCGTCCTGGTTGATCGCCGAACCCCGCACCACCGCGAGGACCTTGTGGCCGTTGCGCCGCGCGTCCGACAGCCGCTCGACCACGAGCATGCCCGCGCCCTCGCCCAGGCCCATGCCGTCCGCGCCCGCCGAGAAGGGCTTGCAGCGGCCGTCGGGGGCCAGCCCCATCTGCTTGCTGAACTGGTCGAACAGCAGCGGGTTGGCGGCCACCATGACACCGCCGGCCAGCGCGAGGGAACACTCCCCCGAGCGCACCGCCTGGCAGGCCATGTGCAGGGCGACGAGGGACGAGGAGCACGCGGTGTCCACGGTGACCGCGGGGCCCTCCAGGCCGAGCACGTAGGAGACCCGGCCGGACACCACGCTGGTGGAGATGCCGGTCACCAGGTGGCCGTCGAGTTCCTTCTGGACGCCGGAGCTCCAGCCGTAGCCGGAGGCGGAGGCGCCGGCGAACACGCCGGTGGCGGAGCCGCGCAGCGAGGCGGGGTCGATCCCGGACCGCTCCAGCGCCTCCCAGGCCACCTCCAGCAGCACCCGCTGCTGCGGGTCCATCGAGACCGCCTCACGCGGGCTGATCCCGAAGAAGCCGGCGTCGAAGCCGCTCGCGTCGTAGACGAAGCCGCCGGAGCGGACGGGGCCCGGGGCGTCGCCCTCGCGGTCCTCGATGACCCAGCCGCGGTCCGCCGGGAGGACGGAGACGGCGTCGACCCCGGCGGTGACGAGGTTCCACAGCTCCTCCGGGCCGGTGGCGCCGCCCGGGTAGCGGCAGGCCATGCCGACGATGGCCAGCGGTTCGTCCGCGGGCCCGGTCGGCGCGGGCGTCCCGGTGGAGCGGGCGGCGCCTTCCTGGTCGGCCAGGTCGGCCGTGTCGGCGAGTTCGGCGAGCAGGAAGTCGGCGGTCGCGGCCGGGGTGGGGGCGTCGAACATCAGCGTGGCGGGCAGGTGCAGGCCGGTGGCGCCGCTCAGCCGGTTGCGCAGTTCGACCGAGGTCAGCGAGTCGAAGCCGAGGTCGCTGAAGGCACGGGTGGCCTCGACCTCGCCCGGCGAGGCGTAGTCGAGCACGTCGGCCGCCTGGGTCTGGACGAGGGTGACCAGGGTCCGCTGCTGCTCGGTGCGGGACAGTCCCGCGAGCTGCTTGCGCCAGGACGCCGAGGAGTCCGGTCCGGAGTCCGCGGCGCTGCCCGCGGAGGCGTCGGGCCGGTCCCCGGCCAGTGCCTTCGCGACGTCGGGGAGGTGCTCGATCAGCGGGCTGGGCCGGCGCAGGGTGAAGGGCGGCGCGAACCGCTCCCAGTCCACGTGGGCGACGGTCAGCTGGGGTTCGCCGGCGTCCAGGACCTGGGCGAGCGCCTGCACGGCGTGGTCCTGGTCCATGACGATCAGGCCGCGGCGTATGCCCTGGGCCGCGCCCTCCTCGTCGGTCATGCCGCCGCCGCCCCAGGAGCCCCAGGCCACCGAGGTGGCGGGCAGGCCCTGGGCCCTGCGGTACTCGGCGAGGCCGTCGAGGAAGGTGTTGGCGGCGGCGTAGGCGGGCTGGAGGCCGCTGCCCCAGGTGGCGGAGATCGAGGAGAACAGCACGAACGCGTCGAGGTCGAGGGCACGGGTCAGTTCGTGCAGGTGCAGCGCGCCGGCCGCCTTGGCGGCGAGGACGGCGTCGGTCTCGGCGAGGTCGGTGTCCTGCACCAGGGTGGCCTGGTTGATGCCGGCGGTGTGCAGCACCGTGGTCAGGGCGGGGCCCCGCGCCGCGATGCGGTCGAGGGTCCCGGCCGCCTGGGCGCGGTCGCTGACGTCGCAGGCGAAGACGTCGACCTGGCTGCCGCGGGCGGCAAGTTCGGCGGCGCGGGCCGCCACTCCCGCGGCGGCCGGGCCGGAGCGGCTGGTCAGCACCAGCCGCTGGGCGCCGCGGCCGGCCAGCCAGCGGGCCACGTGCCCGCCGATGGCGCCGGTGCCGCCGGTGACCAGGGCGGTGCCGCCGGGCGTCCAGCGCCCGGCGTCGCCGCCCGGGCGGTCGGCCCGGCTCAGCCGGCGGCCGTAGATCCCGGACGGGCGGACGGCGGCCTGGTCCTCGCCGCAGCCGGCCAGCACCGCGCAGAGCCGCGCGGTGACCTGGGCGTCGTCGTCCTCGTGCCCGTCGAACCCGGCGGGCAGGTCGACCACGCCGCCCCAGCGGTCGGGGTGTTCCAGCGCGGCAACGCGGCCGAAGCCCCACGTCAGGGACTGCACCGGGGACATGGTCGCCTCGCCGGGAGCCGCGCTGACCGCACCGCGGGTCAGCACCCACAGCGGCGCCTCCACCCCCGCGTCACCAAGAGCCTGGACCACAGCCAACGTACCCGCCAGGCCACGCGGCACCGCCGAGTGTCCAGGCACCGGGGACTCGTCGAGAGCAAGCAGCGACACGACGCCCGCCGGTGCCGCCGCGTCCTGGAGCACCTGACCCAGTACGGCGCCCACCGCCGCACGATCGACGGCCTCGGCGGGCACACGGACGACGGTGGTGTCCGCGCCACGCGCGGCAAGTGCCGCCGCACAGGCACCCGTCAGGCTGTCGCCGTCCGGCCCGGTCAGCAGCAGCCAGCGACCGGTCAGGACCGCGGCGACCGGGTCCGCGACCGGCGCCCACTCGACGCGGTAACGCCAGTCCGCAGTGGCCGACCGGTCCCGCTCACGCCGCCGCCAGGAGGTGAGGGCGGCCAGCACCTCGCCCAGCGAGTGCTCGTCGTCGAGTTGCAGGACCTCGGCGATGTGGGCCACGTCGCCGCCGTCGACGGCGTTCCAGAAGCGGATCTCGGCCGGGTCGGCGCCGGACTCCGCAGAAGCGGGGGCCGCCTCCGCGGTGGACGGCTCCAGCCAGTAGCGGCGGTACTGGAAGGCGTAGGTGGGCAGTTCGACGACCTCGGCGGCCGGGAGCACCTTGCGCCAGTCCACGGAAAGCCCGCCGACATACGCCTCACCCAACGCCCGCAGCACCCGCGCCGCACCCGCGTCCTCACGCGTCAACGTCCCCACCGTCAGCACCGACCCGGTACCCGCGTCCTCAGCCGTCTCCGTGATCGCCGCAGTCAGCACCGGATGCGGCGACACCTCCACGAACGCACCGAACCCCGCCCCCAGCAGGCCCCGCACCGCCTCCTCAAAACGCACCATCCGCCGCACATTCGCAAACCAATACCCCCCATCCAACTCCTCACCAGTCAGCATCTCCCCCGTCACCGTCGACATCAACGGCACCCGGCCACGACACGGAGCAATCCCCGCCAACTCCCCCTCCAGCACATCCGACAGGGAGTCCACCAACGGCGAATGCGCCACGAAATCCGACGCCGGAACACGCCACCGCAACACCCGCCGCGACGCCAACTCCCGCTCAAAACCAGCAAGAGCATCCTGATCACCCGACACCACCACAGACGCCGGACCGTTCACCGCCGCCACCGACAAACGACCGCCGAAACCATCCACCAACTCCTGCACCGCAGCAGCCGGCATCACCACCGACACCATCGACCCAGCCACCGACAACCCCGACAACGCACGCGAACGCACCGCCACCACACGCGCCGCATCCTCCAACGACAACATCCCCGCCACCGTCGCCGCCGCAATCTCCCCCTGCGAATGCCCCACCACCGCATCCGGCACCACACCCGCCGCCTCCCACACCGCGGCCAACGACACCATCACCGCCCACAACGCCGGCTGCACCACCTCCGCCGCCTCCAACACCGGCGCACCCTCCACACCCGTCAACACCTCACACAACGACCACCCCACATACGGAGCAAGAGCCGCCTCACACTCCGCCAGACGCGCCGCGAACACCGGCGAAGAACCCAGCAGTTCACGCCCCATCCCCACCCACTGCGCACCCTGACCCGCGAACACGAACGCCGTACGACCACCCGAACCCACCACACCCGACGGCACCCCACCCGACGCCAAAGACGCCACACCCGCCAACAACTCACCCCGACCCGAACCCACCACCACACCACGACGCTCGAACACCGAACGCGTCGCCGCCAACGACCACGCCACATCGGCCGGTTCCAACTCCGGCCGCTCCGCCACCCACTCCCGCAACCGCCCCGCCTGCGCCGCAAGCCCCTCCTCCGACCGACCCGACACCACCCACGCCGTCACCCCACCCCCCGCAAGGACAGCGGGGGCCGGCGCGGGAGCCTCGTCGGTGTCCTCGCCCACCATCTCGGCGACGTCGGCGTCGATCCCGTCGTCCGGCGTCTCCGCAGCCGTCTCCGCGGCCGGGGCCTCCTCCAGGATCACGTGGACGTTCGTCCCGCTCATCCCGAAACCGGACACACCCGCCCGCCGCGTCCGCCCCGACCCACCCGGCCACTCCACCGGCTCCGCCAGCAACTCCACCCCGCCCACCGACCAGTCCACCTCACTGGTCGGCTCTTCAACATGCAGCGTGCGCGGCAACCGCTCGTTCTGGAGCGCCAGCACCATCTTGATGATTCCGGCCATGCCCGCGGCCTGCTGGGCGTGGCCGATGTTCGACTTCACCGAGCCCAGCCACAGCGGCCGGCCCTCGGGACGCTCCTGCCCGTAGGTGGCCAGCAGCGCCTGCGCCTCGATCGGGTCGCCCAGCGGCGTACCGGTGCCGTGCGCCTCCACCACGTCCACATCGGCGGCCGACAGCCGCGCGCTGGCCAGCGCGGCGCGGATGACGCGCTGCTGCGAGGGCCCGTTGGGCGCCGTCAGACCGTTGGACGCGCCGTCCTGGTTGATCGCCGAACCCCGCACCACCGCAAGGACCTTGTGGCCGTTGCGCCGCGCGTCCGACAGCCGCTCGGCCACGACGATGCCGACGCCCTCGGCGACGCCCATGCCGTCGGCACCGGAACCGAACGCCTGGCAGCGCCCGTCCGGGGAGAGCCCGAGGGAGGTGCTGAAGTCGGTGAACAGCACCGGGGTGGCCGCCACGTAGGCGCCGCCGACCAGTGCCATCGAGCACTCCCCGGAACGCAGCGCCTGGCAGGCCAGGTGGAGCGAGACGAGGGCCGAGGAGCAGGCGGTGTCCACGGTGACCGCGGGGCCCTCCAGGCCCAGGGTGTAGGAGACGCGGCCGGACAGCACGCTCATGGCGTTGCCGGTCATCACGTGCCCGTCCAGGTCGCCCTGTTCGCCGCTGACCCAGCCGTAGCCGGAGGCCGAGCCGCCGGCGAACACACCGGTGGCGGAGCCGCGCAGCGACACGGGGTCGATCCCGGACCGCTCCAGTGCCTCCCAGGCCACCTCCAGCAGCACCCGCTGCTGCGGGTCCATCGAGACCGCCTCACGCGGGCTGATCCCGAAGAAGGCCGGGTCGAACCGGGTGGCGTCGTAGACGAAGTTGCCGGCCTGCACCTCGGCGGCGTCCTGCCCGGTGCCGTCGGGGCCGCTCAGGTCCCAGCCGCGGTCCTGCGGCAGCCCGGCCACCGACTCCCGCCCGGCGTCCAGCAGTTGCCACAGGGCCTGCGGGGTGCGGACCCCGCCGGGGAAGCGGCAGGCCATGCCCACCAGGGCCACCGGTTCGCCGCCGGCCGCCTCCACTGCCTGTAGGCGCTGCCTGGTCTCGTGCAGGTTGGCGGTCACCCGCTTGAGGAAATAGCGAAGCTTCTCCTCGCTCATTTAACTCACCTATTCGAAGAAGTCGCAGCGCTGGACGGTCAGTAGATTCCGAGTTCTTTTCCGATGAAGTCGAAGACCTCGTCGTCGGACGACGATTCGAGCTTCTCGGCAACTCCGGGTGCGGCATCGCTCGCCTGGGTCTCCTTCCACTTGGAAAGGACGACCTCGAGGCGGCTGGTGATCTGGGCGGACTCGCCGTCGCCGGGCAGTGCGGCGAGCATCTGCTCCAGGCGGTCCAGTTCGGCCAGGACCGGTTTGACCGGGCTGGCCTCCTCGGTCAGGCGGACGCGCAGGTGGTCGGCGAGCGCGGCCGAGGTGGGGTAGTCGAAGAGCAGGGTGCTGGGGAGCCGCAGCCCGGTGGCCCGGCCCAGCCGGTCGCGGAGTTCCACGGCCGTCAGCGAGTCGGCCCCGAGGTCGCTGAACGCCCGGTCGGCCGCGACGGTCTCGGCGCTCGCGTGGCCCAGGACGACGGCGGCCTCGGTCCGTACCATTTCGGTGAGCAACCGGTCCTGTTCCGTGCGGCTCAGGGCGGCCAGTTGCGCGGCCAGCGCGTTGCCGGCCGCCGACGCCTCGTCCGCGCCGTCGGCGTCACTGCGGGCGGCCAGCACCTCGGCGACCTCGGGCAGGCCCTCGATCAGCGGGCTGGACCGGCGCAGCGTGAACGGCGGTGCGAACCGCTCCCAGTCGACGTCCGCGACGGTGATCGCCGCTTCGTCGGTGGAAAGCGCCTGGTCGAGGGCGCGGATGGCGGCGTCCGGGTCGAGCAGGCGCAGGCCGCGCCGCTCCATGTGCCCGGTGGCCTCCTCGTCGGTCATGCCGCCGCCGCCCCACGGACCCCAGGCCACCGAGGTCGCGGCCAGGCCACGGGCCCTGCGGTGCTCGGCCAGGGCGTCGAGGTGCGCGTTGGCGGCCGCGTAGCCGGCCTGCATACCGCTGCCCCAGGTGGCGGCGATGGAGGAGAACAGCACGAAGGCGTCCAGGTCCAGGTCGGCGGTGAGCCGGTCGAGGGCGGTCGCGCCGCCGGCCTTGGCGGCGAGGATCGCGGCCAGTTCCGGCACGGACGCGTCGTCGAGGGCCGTCATCTGGCCGAGGCCGGCCGCGTGCATGACGGCGGTCAGCGGCGGGCCGCCGGCGCCGATCCAGTCGATGGCGCCGGCGAGTGCGGACTCCTGCGCGGCGTCGCAGGCGAGGACCTCCACGTGCGCGCCGCGCTCCGCGAGTTCGGCCGCAAGGGCCGCGCTGTGGGCGGTGCCGGGGCCGGAGCGGCCGGCCAGGACGACCCGCTCGGCGCCGCGGTCGGCGAGCCAGCGCGCGACCCGGCCGCCGAGGGCGCCGGTGCCGCCGGTGATCAGCGCGGTGCCGCGCGGCGCCCACTGCCCGCCGGTGCGGCGGGGTTGCGCGGCGCGGGTCAGGCGGCGGCCGTGGATACCGGACGGACGGATGGCGACCTGGTCCTCGCCGCAGCCGGCGATCACCGCGCGCAGCCGCTGTGCGGTCCGCTCGTCGAACTCCTCGGGCAGGTCGATGAGCCCGCCCCCGTGGTCGGGGTGCTCGAGGACGACGACCCGGCCGAGTCCCCACGCCTGGGCCTGCACCGCGCTGGCCGGGGCCTTTTCCGGTGCGACGGCGACGGCGCCGCGGGTCACGCCCCACACCGGCGCGAGCACGCCCTCCATGACGAGGGCCTGGGCCAGTGTCTGCGAGCCGGCCAGGCCGGTCGCGAGCGCCGGGTGCCCGGGCAGCGGTGTCTCGTCGACGGCGAGCAGATGGACGACGCCGGCCACGCCGTCCTGCGGAACGACCTCGGCGATCTGGGCCGCCAGCCGCCCCAGGTCGGTGGTCTCGGTGGGCGTGAGCAGCACCACCTCGGCGCCGCCGTCGGTCAGCGCCTGGGCGCAGTGGTCGGCCAGCGTCTTCGCGGCGGGTACGGCGGGGGCCACCAGCAGCCATGTGCCCGACGGGTCCGCCGGGGCGGGGTCGGCGACCACCTCCCAGGCCACGCGGTACCACCAGTCGGCGGTGGCCGACTTCTCCTGCTCCCGGCGCCGCCAGGACGCCAACGCGGGCAGGGCGTCGGCCAGTTGCCGCTGGTCCTCGGCGGCCAGGCCGTCGGCGACCGAGGCGAGGTCGCCGTCCTCGACCGCGGCCCAGAACGCGGCGTCGGTGGCGGTTCCGGTGCCGTCGCCCCAGGCGTGCGGGAGGGTCTGGATGCCGTCCGGCCAGTAGCGCTGGTGGCGGAAGGCGTACGTCGGCAGCTCCACCGTCTCGCCCTGCGGAAGCACCCGCTTCCAGTCCACCGGGGCACCCTGGACGAAGGCCCGCGCCAGGCCCGTTTCCAGGCCGGTCACGCCCTCGTCGGTACGGCGCTGGAGCGGCACGAAGGCGGGCTCCACGCCCTGCACTTCGGCGACCGCGTCCGGGCCGAGGGAGGACAGCGAACCGTCCGGGCCGACCTCCAGGAAGACCGAGATCCCCTCACGCGCCAGAGCCGCGACGGCGTCGGCGAAGCGGACCGCCTGCCGCACCTGCGCAGGCCAGTACCCGGCGTCCGGGTCCGACACCAACTCGCCGCTGAGGGCGCCCGCCCAGAGCGCGGTGGGCCGGCGGTGCTCGATCCCCTGCGCCGCGGCACTGAGACCGTCGAGGACGGGGTCCATCGCCGGGGAGTGGAACGCGTGCGACACCCGCAACGGCCGCACCCGGCGACCCCGCTCCCGCCACAACTCCACCAGCGCGTCCACCGCTTCGACCGCGCCGGACACGACGACCGAGTCCGGACCGTTCACCGCGGCGACCGCGACCGCACCCGTCACCTCGGCGAAGGAGGCCACAACCTCCGCCTCCGGCGCCTTGATCGACGCCATCGCGCCACCCGAAGGAAGCTCCTGCATCAGCCGGGCACGTACCGCGACGAGCTTGCAGGCGTCCGGCAGCGACAGCACCCCGGCGACGTACGCGGCAGCCACCTCACCCACCGAGTGACCCACCACCGCATCCGGCCGCACCCCCGCAGCCTCCAACACCCCAGCCAACGCCACCTCGAACGCGAACAACCCCGTCTGCGCGTACAACGTCTGATCCGCCAGGTCGGCGTCCACACCCTCGGAGCCCAAGACCACGTCCCGGACCGGCACATCAGCCCCGAGCTCCAACTCCAGCAGCCCGCACACCCGGTCGAAGACCTCGGCGAAGAGCGGGCTGGACCCGTACAACTCCCGGCCCATGCCGGTCCACTGCGATCCCTGGCCGGCGAAGACCAGCCCCACCTTGGCCCCGGAGCGGGCCACTCCGGAGACGACCGACGCCGACGACGCACCCTCGGCGACGGCCTGCGCCCCCGCCAGCAACTCCCCACGATCCGCGCCCAACACGACCGCACGGTGCTCGAACGCCGTACGCGTCGCCGCCAACGACCACGCCACATCGGCCGGTTGCAGCTCCGGACGGGCCGCCACCCACTCCCGCAGCCGGTCCGCCTGCGCCGCCAGCCCCTCCGCGGAACGGGCCGACACCGGCCAGGCACCCGCGTACGGCAGCAGGGGCAGCGCGTCCGGGTCCGTCACAGCCGTGGCGGAGTCACCCTCGGCCGGTTGCTCGGCCGGCGCCTCCTCCACGATGACGTGGGCGTTCGTCCCGCTGATCCCGAACGCCGACACGCCCGCCCGGCGCGGACGCTCGCCGGCCGGCCACGCCACCGGCTCACCCAGCAGCCGCACCTCACCCGCGGACCAGTCCACGTGCGGCGACGGCTCGTCCACGTGCAGCGTCCGCGGCAGCTCCTCGTGCCGCAACGCCAGCAGCACCTTGATCACACCGGCCATGCCGGCCGCGGCCTGGGTGTGGCCGATGTTGGACTTCACCGAGCCCAGCCACAGCGGCCTGCCCCCGGCACGCTCCTGGCCGTAGGTGGCCAGCAGCGCCTGTGCCTCGATCGGGTCGCCCAGCGGGGTGCCGGTGCCGTGCGCCTCGACGGCGTCCACCTCGGCGGGAGTGAGGCGGGCGTCGGCGAGCGCGGCGCGGATGACCCGCTGCTGGGAGGGGCCGTTGGGCGCGGTGAGGCCGTTGGAGGCGCCGTCCTGGTTGACGGCGGAGCCGCGGATGACGCCGAGCACGTGGTGCCCGTTGCGGCGCGCGTCGGACAGGCGCTCCAGCACGACCATGCCGGCGCCCTCGCCCATGCCCATGCCGTCGGCGTCGGCGGAGAAGGCCTTGGAGCGTCCGTCCGCGGCCAGTCCGCGCTGCCGGGCGAAGCCGACCATCTCCCACGGGGTGGCCATCACCGCGACGCCGCCGACCAGGGCCAGCGGGCATTCGCCCGACCGCAGCGCCTTCGCGGCGGTGTGCAGGGCGACCAGCGAGGAGGAGCAGGCGGTGTCCACCGTCATCGCGGGGCCTTCGAGGCCGAGGGTGTAGGAGACGCGGCCGGAGATGATGCTGGTCGCGTTGCCGGTCACGAGGTGGCCCTCGACCTGGGCGGCGCTCTCCTGCCCGCCGAGCTGCATGCTGGCCAGGGCGTAGTTGGAGGAGTAGCCGCCGATGAACACGCCGGTGCGGGAGCCGCGCAGGGTGGCGGGGTCGAGGCCGGTGGCCTCCAGTGCCTCCCAGGACAGTTCGAGCATCAGGCGCTGCTGCGGGTCCATGGCCAGTGCCTCGCGCGGGCTGATGCCGAAGAACCCGGCGTCGAAGCGGGTGGCCTGGTGGAGGAACCCGCCTTCGCGGGTGTAGGAGGTGCCGGGGCGCGAGGGGTCCGGGTCGAAGAGGGCGTGCTCGTCCCAGCCGCGGTCCTGCGGGTAGCCGGAGATTCCCTCGCCGCCGCCCGCGAGCAACTCCCAGAGTTCTTCGGGGGTGTTGAGGTCGCCGGGGAAGCGGCAGCTCATGCCGACGACGGCGATCGGGTCGTCGTCCGTACCCGCCGGGGCCTGGGGAACGGCGGCGGCACCGGCCGGTGCGTCGTCCGCGTCGAGGGCGCCGAGCAGTTCGGTCCGCAGGTGGGCGGCGAGCACCGCGGGGGTGGGGTGGTCGAACATCAGCGTCGCCGGCAGCCGGAGTCCGGTGACGGCGGCGATCCGGTTCCGCAGTTCGACGGAGGTCAGCGAGTCGAAGCCCAGGTCGCTGAAGGCGCGTCCGGGTTCCACCTCGTCGGAGCCGGTGTGGCCGAGCACTCCGGCGGCCTCGTCCCTGATCCGGTCGACCAGCAGGCGGTCCTGTTCGGCCCGGGACAGGCCGGCGAGCTCCCTCGCCAGGTCGCCTTCGACCCGCTGGGCGCCGCTGTCGGGGCGGTGGGCCGCCTTGAGCTGCCGGACCTCGGCGAGGTCGCGCAGCAGCGGCGCCTCCAGGGCCTGTTCCTGTCCGGGGGAGGAGGCGAAGGCGGCGAGGTCGAGGTCCATGACGGTCAGCACGGTGTCGGTGCCGGCCAGTGCGGTGCCCAGTGCCTTGACCGCCAGCTGCGGGTCCATCAGGACCTCCCAGCGGTTGCGGCGCAGCCGCTGCCGGGCCGCTTCGGTGTTCTGGGACACGCCGTCGCCGGACCAGGGGCCCCAGGCGACGGCGAGGGCCGGCAGGCCGCGGGAGCGGCGGTTCTCGGCGAGGGCGTCCAGGTAGGCGTTGGCGGCGGCGTAGTTGGCCTGGCCGGCGCCGCCGAAGGTCGCGGCCGCGGAGGAGAACAGCACGAACGCGTCGAGGTCCAGGCCGGCGGTCAGCTCGTCGAGGTGGGCGGCGCCGGCGGCCTTGGCGGCGAGCGCGTTGGCCAGGCGGTCGGCGTCCAGCCGGTCGAGCACGCCGTCGTCGAGGACGCCCGCGGTGTGCATGACGGCGGTCAGCGGCGGGCCGTCGGCGGCGATCCGGTCGAGGAGCGCGGCCAGGTGCGTGCGGTCGGCGCTGTCGCAGGCGCGGATCTCCACGGTGCTGCCGGCTGCCGCGGCGCTCGCGGCGAGGGCGGCGGCACCGGGGGCGGCGGCGCCGGACCGGCTGGCCAGGACGAGCCGTTCGGCGCCGCGGCCGGCGAGCCAGCGGGCCACGTGCCCGCCGACGGCGCCGGTGCCGCCGGTGATCAGTACGGTGCCGCGCGGCGCCCACGCGCGGTCGGCGGCGGGCTGCGGGGCGCGGCTGAGCCGGCGGGCGAGGATGCCGGCCGGGCGGATGGCGACCTCGTCCTCCCCGCAGCCGGCCAGGACCGTGCGCAGCCGGCTCGCGGCGCGGTCGTCGAGGACCACGGGCAGGTCGATGAGGCCGCCCCAGCGGTCGGGCTGCTCCAGCGAGACGACCCGGCCCAGGCCCCAGGTCTGCGCCTGCACCGGCCGGGTCAGGGGGTCGCCGGGGGCGGTGGCCACCGCGCCGGTGGTGAGCATCCACAGCGGGGCGGTGACCGCCGCGTCGGCGAGCGCCTGGAGCAGGGTCAGGGTGCCGGCCAGCCCGGCGGGCAGTTCGGGGTGGCGGAGGGTCGGGGTCTCGTCCAGCGCGAGCAGCGACAGCACACCGGCGGGCGGCGCGGACCGGTGCGGGTCCGGTGCGCCGGCGGTGCCGTCGGGGTGCAGGGCGCGGGTGAGTTCGGCGGCCAGGGCGCCGCGCTCGGCGGTGCCGGCGGCGACCTCGACGACCTCGGCGCGGGCGCCGCGTGCGGTCAGCGCGGTCACGCACGCCCGGAGCAGGTCCGCGGTGCCGGGGGCGGGGTCGACGGGGACCGCCACCAGCCAGGTGCCGGCCGGGTGGGCCGGTGCCGGGTCGCCGAGCGGGGTCCAGTTGACCCGGTAGCGCCAGGTGCCGGTGACGTCGCGGTCCCGCTCGCGCCGCCGCCAGGACGCCAGCCGGGGCAGCACCGCGCCGAACGGCTCGGCGGCGTCCACGGCGAGGGTGTCGGCCAGGCGCCGCAGGTCGCCGTCCTCGACGGCGGCCCAGAAGCGGGTCTCGGCCTCGGTGGCCGCGCTGTCCCCGCCGTGTACGGCGGTGGCCGTTTGCTGGGCGGGGGCGTCGGCGCCGAGCCAGTAGCGCTGGTCGCGGAAGGCGTACGTGGGCAGGTCGACGCGGCGGCCGGCGGGCAGCACCCGGCGCCAGTCGACGGCGGTCCCGGCCACGTGCACCTGCGCGAGGGCGGCCAGCAGCCGCAGCGGGCCGCTGTTGTCGCGGTCCAGCGTGCCGGTGACGGTGACCGCCATCGGGGTGTCGGCGGTCGCCAGTTCCTCGACGGTCTCGGTGATCCCGGCGGTCAGCACCGGCTGCGGGGAGACCTCGACGAAGGTGGCGTGTCCGGCGGCGGCCAGCTCCCGTACGGCCTCGTGGAAGCGGACGGTGCTGCGGACGTTGGCGTACCAGTAGTCGGCGCCGAGTTCCGTGCCGTCCATCCAGCGGCACTCGACGGTGGAGTACAGCGGCACCCGGCCGGGTCCCGGGGTGATGCCCGCCAGGCGTTCGGCCAGGACGCCGGCGAGCGCCTCGACGCCGGCGGAGTGCGCGACGAAGTCGCTGACCGGGATCGGCCAGCGCATGACGCGCCGGGCGGCGAGTTCGGCCCCGAACTCGGTCAGCGCCTGCGTCTCGCCGGAGACCACGGTGGCGGCGGGCCCGTTCACCGCGGCGACGGCCAGCCGGTCGCCCCAGGGCGCCAGCAGGTCGCGGACGGCCTCGGCGGGCATCACCACGGACAGCATGCCGCCGCCGGTGCCGAGCCCGGACAGCTCCTGGCTGCGGACCGCCACGACCCGGGCCGCGTCCTGGACGGAGAGCACACCGGCCACCGTGGCGGCGGCGATCTCCCCCTGGGAGTGGCCGACCACCGCGCCGGGGGTGACACCGGCGGCCTCCCACACGGCGGCCAGCGACACCATCACCGCCCACAGCATGGGCTGCGCCACGTCCGCGCGCTCCAGTCCTGGGGCGCCCTCGGCGCCGGCCAGCACCTGGGCCGGCGTCCAGTCCGACCAGTCCACGTGCGGGGCGAGGGCCTGCGCGCACTCCGCGAAGCGGGCGGCGAACACCGGTGAGGCGGCCAGCAGTTCGCGGCCCATGCCGGCCCACTGGGCGCCCTGCCCGGGGAAGACGAAGACGGGTTCACCGCTCTCGGCGGCCGCGGTCGTGCCGGCCACCACCCGGGGGTCGCCCGTCCCGGCGGCCAGCGCGGTGAGCCCGGCGACGAGTTCGCCGCCGTCGGCGCCGGTGACCACGGCCCGGTACTCGTGGACCGAGCGGGTCGCCGCGAGCGACCAGGCGACATCGCGCGGGTCGCTGCCGGGGTGGGCCGCCAGGTGCTCCGCGAGGCGGGCGGCCTGCCGGCGCAGGGCGTCGGCGGTGCGTCCGGACACCAGCCAGGCGGTGTCGGCGGTGGTGTCCAGCACCGCGGGCGGCTGCGGGGCAGCGGCGCCGGTACCCGCGCCGGACGGGTCGGCGGAAGGACCCGCCTGCGGCTCGGCGTCGAGCGGGGCCTCTTCGAGGATGACGTGGGCGTTGGTGCCGCTGACGCCGAAGGAGGACACGCCGGCCCGGCGCGGCCGCCCGGTGCCGGCCGGCCAGGGCTGGGCCGCGCGCAGCAGTTCCACCTCGCCGGCCGACCAGTCGATCTGCGGCGAGGGCTGCTCGGCGTGGAGGGTCTGCGGCAACTGCTCGTGCTGGAGCGCCAGCACCATCTTGATCAGGCCGCTGATGCCGGCCGCGCCCTGGGTGTGGCCGATGTTGGACTTCACCGAGCCCAGCCACAGCGGGCGGCCCTCGGGGCGCTCCTGGCCGTAGGTGGCCAGGACCGCCTGCGCCTCGATCGGGTCGCCCAGCGGGGTGCCGGAGCCGTGCGCCTCGACCGCGTCGATGTCGGCGGCGGTCAGGCCGGAGTTGGCCAGCGCGGCGCGGATCACGCGCTGCTGGGACGGGCCGTTGGGGGCGGTCAGGCCGTTTGACGCGCCGTCCTGGTTGATGGCCGAGCCGCGGACCACGGCGAGCACCGGGTGGCCGTTGCGGCGGGCCTCGGACAGGCGCTCCAGGACCACCATGCCGGCGCCCTCGGCGATGCCCATGCCGTCGGCGTCGGCGGAGAAGGACTTCGAGCGGCCGTCGGGGGCGAGGCCGCGCTGCTTGCTGACCCACACGAACAGCTCGGGGGTGGACGCGACGAAGGCGCCGCCGGCGAGGGCCAGCGTGCATTCCCCCGAACGCAGCGCCTGCGCGGCCATGTTGACGGCGACCAGCGCGGAGGAGCAGGCGGTGTCCACGGTGACGGCGGGGCCTTCGAGCCCGAGGGTGTAGGCGACCCGGCCGGACAGCACGCTGGTCGTGGTGCCGGTCAGCAGGTGCGCTTCCAGGCCCTCGGTGGCGGCCGGCTGGGCCAGGCCGTAGCCGGCGAAACTGCCGCCGGCGAACACCCCGGTGCGGGAGCCGCGCAGCGTGCCGGGCACGATCCCGGCCCGCTCCAGGGCCTCCCAGCACGTGCCGAGCAGCAGCCGCTGCTGCGGGTCCATGGCCAGCGCCTCACGCGGGCTGATCCCGAAGAAGCCCGCGTCGAACTCGGCGGCGTCGTAGACGAATCCGCCCCGGCGCACGTAGGCCGTGCCGGGCGCGTCCGGGTCCGGGTCGTAGAGGGCGTCCAGGTCCCAGCCGCGGTCCTGCGGGAAGGCCCCGATCGCGTCGGTGCCGGTGGCCAGCAGCTCCCACAGGTCCTCGGGGGTCTTCACGCCGCCGGGGAAACGGCAGCCCATGCCGACGACGACCACCGGGTCGTCGTCGGCGGCCGCGGTGGCGGGCACGACGGTGCCGCCGGCGCTCGCGGTGCCGCCGCCCAGCAGCTCGGTGGCCAGGTAGCCGGCCAGCACCCCGGGGCTGGGGTAGTCGAACAGGAGCGTGGCGGGCAGCTTGAGGCCGGTGGCGGTGGCGAGGCGGTTGCGCAGTTCGACGGCGGTCAGGGAGTCGAAGCCCAGCTCGCTGAAGGCGCGCGTGCTGCCCACCGCGTCGGCGGAGGAGTGCTCCAGGACGGCCGCCGCCTCGCCGCGGACCAGGGTGGTGAGGGTGCGCAGCTGCTCGGTGGTGTTCTGCCCGGCGAGCTGCGCGAGCAGCGGGCTGTCGGCGCCGGGTACGACGTCGCCTGCGGCGGCGGTGCCGGACAGGGCCGCGGCGACCTCGGGCAGCTGCTCGATCAGCGGGCTGGGCCGGCGCAGGGTGAACGGCGGCGCGAAGCGCTCCCAGTCGACGTCCACGACGGCCGGGCTCGTCTCGCCGGCGTCCAGGACGCGGGCGAGGGCGCCGACGGCGAGGTCCGGGTCGAGGAGCCGCAGTCCGCGGCGCTCCAGCTGGAGGCCGTCGTCGCGGGTGCCGGCGGTCCCGACGTTCCAGGGGCCCCAGGCCACGCAGACGGCGCTCGCGCCGCGGGCCCGGCGGCGTTCCGCCAGGGCGTCCAGCTGGGCGTTGGCCGCGGAGAAGCCGGGCTGGCGGCCGCCGCCCCAGACCGCGGCGACGGAGGAGAACAGCACGAACGCGTCGAGGTCGAGGTCGGCGGTCAGCTCGTCCAGCACCGCGGCCGCGCCCGCCTTGGTGGCGAGCACCGGGGCCAGGTGCGGCACGTCCAGGTCGTCCACCAGGACGTTGTCGACGATCTCCGCGAGGTGCAGCACCGAGGACACGGCCGGACCGGTCGTCCCGGCCCACGCCAGCGCTCCGGCCGCCTGGTCGCGGTCGCTCGCGTCGCAGGCGAGGACGTCCACGCGGGCGCCGCCGGCGGCCAGTTCGGCGGCGAGTGCGGCGGTCCGCGCGGTCGCGGTGCCGCCGCCCGTCAGGAGCAGCCTGGCGGCGCCGCGTTCGACCGCCCAGTGGGCGACGGGACCGGCCATGGGGCCGGTGCCGCCGGTGATCAGCACGCTGCCCCGCGGGCTCCACGCCCGCTCCGGCGCCGCCGGCAACGCGGCGTGTACGAGCCGCCGGCCCAGCACGCCCGCCGCGCGGATCGCGACCTGGTCCTCACCAGACCCCGCCAGCACCCCGGCCACACGCGCGGCAACCCGACCGTCGGAACCGTCGAACCCGGCGGGCAGGTCGACCAGGCCGCCCCAGCGGTCGGGGTGTTCCAGCGCGGCAACGCGGCCGAAGCCCCACGTCAGAGACTGCACCGGGGACACGGTCGCCTCGCCGGGAGCCGCGCTGACCGCGCCACGGGTCAACGCCCACAGCGGCGCGTCCACCCCCGCGTCACCAAGAGCCTGGACCACAGCCAACGTACCCGCCAGGCCACGCGGCACCGCCGAGTGTCCAGGCACCGGGGTCTCGTCGAGAGCAAGCAGCGACACCACACCGGCCGGGGCCGCCGCGTCCTGGAGCACCTGACCCAGTACGGCGCCCACCGCCGCACGATCGACGGCCTCGGCGGGCACACGGACGACGGTGGTGTCCGCGCCACGCGCGGCAAGTGCCGCCGCACAGGCACCCGTCAGGCTGTCGCCGTCCGGCCCGGTCAGCAGCAGCCAGCGACCGGTCAGGACCGCGGCGACCGGGTCCGCGACCGGCGCCCACTCGACGCGGTAACGCCAGTCCGCAGTGGCTGACCGGTCCCGCTCACGCCGCCGCCAGGACGCCAGAACCGGCAGCACCCCCAGCAGGTCCCGCCGGTCCTCCGCCGACAGCGAGTCGGCGAGAGCCGACAGATCACCGCCCTCAACGGCAGCCCAGAACCGCTCCTCCACACCCCCCGGCACCGCGTCCCCGCCGGCGGCCGCCTCCGCCGCCGAAGACTCCAGCCAGTAGCGGCGGCGCCGGAAGGCGTAGGTGGGCAGTTCGACGACCTCGGCGGCCGGGAGCACCTTGCGCCAGTCCACGGAAAGCCCGCCGACATACGCCTCACCCAACGCCCGCAGCACCCGCGCCGCACCCGCGTCCTCACGCGTCAACGTCCCCACCGTCAGCACCGACCCGGTACCCGCGTCCTCAGCCGTCTCCGTGATCGCCGCAGTCAGCACCGGATGCGGCGACACCTCCACGAACGCACCGAACCCCACCCCCAGCAGGCCCCGCACCGCCTCCTCAAAACGCACCATCCGCCGCACATTCGCAAACCAATACCCCCCATCCAACTCCTCACCAGTCAGCATCTCCCCCGTCACCGTCGACATCAACGGCACCCGGCCACGACACGGAGCAATCCCCGCCAACTCCCCCTCCAGCACACCCGCCAACGAATCCACCAACGGCGAATGCGCCACAAAATCCGACGCCGGAACACGCCACCGCAACACCCGCCGCGACGCCAACTCCCGCTCAAAACCAGCAAGAGCATCCTGATCACCCGACACCACCACAGACGCCGGACCATTCACCGCAGCCACCGACAAACGACCACCGAAACCATCCACCAACTCCTCCACCGCAGCAGCCGGCATCACCACCGACACCATCGACCCCGCCACCGACAACCCCGACAACGCACGCGAACGCACCGCCACCACACGCGCCGCATCCTCCAACGACAACATCCCCGCCACCGTCGCCGCCGCAATCTCACCCTGCGAATGACCCATAACAGCGTCGGGAGTGACACCCGCCGCCTCCCACACCGCGGCCAACGACACCATCACCGCCCACAACGCCGGCTGCACCACCTCCGCCGCCTCCAACACCGGCGCACCCACCACACCCATCAACACCTCACCCAACGACCACCCCACATACGGAGCAAGCGCCGCCTCACACTCCGCCAGACGCGCCGCGAACACCGGCGAAGAACCCAGCAGTTCACGCCCCATCCCCACCCACTGCGCACCCTGACCCGCGAACACGAACGCCGTACGACCACCCGAACCCACCACACCCGCACCCGCACCCGGCGCCGCACCACCCGACGCCAAAGACGCCACACCCGCCAACAACTCACCCCGACCCGAACCCACCACCACACCACGACGCTCGAACACCGAACGCGTCACCGCCAACGACCACGCCACATCCCCCGGCTCAAGCCCCGGCCGCTCCGCCACCCACTCCCGCAACCGCCCCGCCTGCGCCGCAAGCCCCTCCTCCGACCGACCCGACACCACCCACGCCGTCACCCCACCCCCCGCGAGAACGGCCGGAGCAGCGACCTCCTCCGCCGCCTCCGGCACGTCCGCGGCGACCCCGTCGTCTCCGTCGTCCCCGGGCTCAGCCGCCTCCGCAGCCGTCTCCGCGGCCGGGGCCTCCTCCAGGATCACGTGGACGTTCGTCCCGCTCATCCCGAAACCGGACACACCCGCCCGCCGCGTCCGCCCCGACCCACCCGGCCACGCCACCGGCTCCGCCAGCAACTCCACCCCGCCCACCGACCAGTCCACCTCACTGGTCGGCTCCTCGACATGCAGCGTGCGCGGCAACTGCCCGTGCTGGAGCGCCAGCACCATCTTCATCACACCGGCGACACCGGCCGCGGCCTGCGTGTGGCCGATGTTCGACTTCACCGAGCCCAGCCACAGCGGCCGGCCCTCGGGACGCCCCTGGCCGTACGTCGCCAGCAGCGCCTCGGCCTCGATCGGGTCACCGAGCCTGGTCGCCGAGCCGTGCGCCTCGACCGCGTCGATGTCGGCGGTGGTCAGGCCGGCGCCGGCCAGCGCGGCGCGGATGACGCGCTGCTGCGCGGGGCCGTTGGGCGCCGTCAGGCCGTTGGACGCGCCGTCCTGGTTGATCGCCGAACCCCGCACCACCGCAAGGACCTTGTGGCCGTTGCGCCGGGCGTCGGAGAGGCGTTCCACGACCAGCATGCCGACGCCCTCGGCCCAGCCGGAGCCGTCCGCACCCTCGCTGAAGGACTTGCAGCGTCCGTCTTCGGACATGCCGCGCTGCCGGGAGAAGCCCACGAACACGGACGGGGCGGAGATCACCGTGGAGCCGCCGGCGAGGGCGAGCGAGCACTCCCCCGCGCGCAGCGACCGGGCGGCCATGTGCAGGGCCACCAGGGAGGAGGAGCAGGCGGTGTCGATGGTCACCGCGGGGCCCTCCAGCCCGAAGGTGAACGCCAGCCGCCCGGAGGTGACGCTGGTCGACACGCCGGTGAGGAGGTGCCCTTCGGAGGCGCCCGACCGCATCGAGGGATCGGTGCCGTAGCCCTGGCCGTAGGACCCGGCGAACACGCCGGTGGGGGTGCCGCGCAGCGCGCTGACGTCGATCCCGGCCTGCTCGAACGCCTCCCAGGCCACTTCGAGCAGCACCCGCTGCTGCGGGTCCATCGAGACCGCCTCGCGCGGGCTGATCTCGAAGAAGTCGGCGTCGAAGTCGGTCGCGTCGTAGATGAACCCGCCGTGCCGGGCGTAGGAGGTACCCGGGTGGTCCGGGTCGGGGTCGTACAGGTTCTCCAGGTCCCAGCCGCGGTCCTGCGGGAACGGGCCGATCGCGTCGGTGCCGGCGGCGAGCAGCCGCCACAGGTCCTCCGGGCCCTGGACCCCGCCGGGGAAGCGGCAGCCCATCCCGACGATCGCGATCGGCTCCTGGTCGCGTTCCTCCACCTCGGCCAGACGGCGGCGGACCTGGCGCAGGTTGGTCGTCACGAGCTTGAGGTAATCGCGAAGCTTTTCTTCGTTGGACACCTGAATCCGCCATCCCTGCTGTGCCGAGGATAATCCGCCGTCGATCTCGGGGGACGCGATGTGGCGTTATCCAGGAAGTACGCAATATCGGTGCGCGGGCAGCACGGGCTGGAAAACCCGGTCCCGGCAGTGGAATACCGTCACACTTTCACCGTGGCAGGGCTCCCAGGGAGTTTCTGCCGCACACGCCACCTCACGATTGCCGTCAGCAACTTCCGGACCGGGATACCGGGGTGAAGCCGATGTTTACCCTGAGGTCGAGTCCACCAGCGACAGGAACATATCCAGGCCCCATGGGTGCCGCAACGCGTCAGTTGAACGCGGTGCCGGCGCCGCGGGGGATACCGTTCGGGCGGTGCGAGGGGAAAAACGAGCGCGGGGCGGTGAATCGGCCGTTGGCCGTTCAACCGCCCCGCGAGTGCGCCGAATCGGCGGGTCAGCTCTTGCTGTCGGAGGTGCTCAGGGCGCTTTCCCCGCGCATCCACTGGCCGAGCGTCCGCCGCGGGTGGCGGACCACGATGTCGCCGCCCTTGAGGAGTCCGGTGACGTTCACGCGCAGCTCGACCGGGGCGTCCGCGTCGGACGCGGGATTGCGGTACTTGACCTCTCCCACCCGCACGGTCACGTCGTCGGTCCTGACCACGATGCCCGGCCGGACGACCAGGATGAGGTTGCCGCCGATGCTGATCTGCGCGTCGATGTCCAGCGTGTCGTGGCCGATCACGGCCTCGGTGAAGTCGAGTTTGACGTCGCCGCCGTGCATCCGGATGTCCAGGTGGCGCGGGACCTCCCAGCTGCCGGAGCGGTGCAGGGTGCCCCACCGCTGGTTGATCTCCACGACGTCCTTGGGCCGCTCGGACCCGGTGCCGGCGTCGGCGGGGACCGGCGAGACCGGCAGGTCCCTGGTGAGCTGGGCCAGTTCGCTGACGGTGCGGGCGCTCAGTGCGGCCTCGACCCGTTCGCTGACCTCCTCGGAGGTCAGCCGGCCGTCCCCGGCGGCGTCC
Source organism: Actinacidiphila sp. bgisy145 (assembly GCF_057708125.1). Lineage (NCBI taxonomy): Bacteria > Bacillati > Actinomycetota > Actinomycetes > Kitasatosporales > Streptomycetaceae > Actinacidiphila > Actinacidiphila sp. bgisy145. Next base: position 77,811 of record NZ_JBYIRL010000032.1, on the reverse strand, counting down.
CGCAGGATCTCCACCACCTGTTCCCGGTCCGCGTCCGACGCCCGCAGCGCTGCCTGCGAGTCCTCCGCGCCGTCATCGATCGACGGCTTCTCATCAGTCATGGTGTCCAGCCTCTTCCCGTACCAGTGGATTCTCAAGGCACTCGATCCGGCCGCCCGGCCGGGCCCGGAGCGCTGCGGCTCGGCCCTACGACGTTCAACTGCCGACCGATCGCGCGTGAACGGGCCCCGTGGGCGGGCGGGTCGGCCCACATGCGGCTGCACGGGGAACAGGTGGCCCGTGCGGGGCCGTCGGGTCGGGTGCGATCGGGTTGAACGGCACGACGTACGGCGGCCGTTTGTCTAGCGTGTGCCGCACGGATCGTACCTGCGCAGTGGCACCACTGTGCTCATGCACACACTCGTTTCACACAACGGCAGGTTGTGACGGCCGTGTTCGGACGGTGCCACCGCACCGGCCGGCCGGGTCCCACCGGCGGTCGGCCGTGCGGCACACGCGCGTGCGGCACAAGCGATTGGGGAACCAGGAAATGTCGTTGATGAGTCTGGTCATGGGGGCGATGGCCTCCGCCGCGGTCGGCACGGCGGCCCAACTGGGCGTCGCGGACGTGCTGGCGCAGGGTCCGGCCACTGCGCCCGAGCTGGCCAAGGCCGTCGACGCGGACGCCGACTCCCTCGGCTCCGTCCTGCAAGCCCTCACCGCGCTGGGCGTGTTCACCCGCGACGAGCAGGGCCGGTACGCCAACTCCCCGCTGTCCGAGCCGCTCAGGAGCGACCACCCGGAGTCGGTCCGCAACCTGGCGGCGCTGCTGTGCGGCCTGTACGGCCACGCGGCGACCGGCGGACTGACCGAGGCGGTACGGACCGGGACGTCGGTGATGCCCACCGCGTTCGGCGTCTCGCTCTACGAGTACCTGGACCAGCACCCCGACAGCGCCCGGATCTTCGACCGCGCCATGGAGGACTGGGCACGGCCGATCGGCACCGTGCTCGCCGAGCACGTCCCGTTCGCCGGCGTGCGCACCGTCGTCGACGTCGGCGGCGGCAACGGCACCCTGCTCAAGGCGATCCTCACCGCCCACCCCCATCTGCGGGGCGTCTGCGTCGACCGCCCGGACACCTGCCGCCGCGCCGAGGCCGAGCTCGCCGCCTCGGGCAGCGCGGACCTCGCCGACCGGCTCACCTTCCAGCCCGCGGACATCCTGCACGAGGTGCCCGCCGGCGGCGACCTCTACATCCTCAAGAACGTGCTGCACGACTGGAGTTCGGAGAGCGGCGTGCAGATCCTGCGGAACATCCGCCGGGCGGTGGTTCCCGAGGGCGCGACGCCGACCGAGGACAGCTCGAAGCTCCTGGTGATCGACCCGCTGGTGGAGCACGACTCGGGGGCCGCCTTCCGCAACCTGGTCAAGATGGTGGTCGGCGAGGCGCAGGCCCGCGAGCGCAGCGAGGCCGACATGCGGCGCGAGGCGAAGGAGGCGGGCTTCCACGTGCTGTCCATCACCCCCTGCCCGGCGGACCTCAGCATCACCGCCTGCACACCGGTCTGACCGGGCCGGCACCTTGTCTGTGCGAGCTTCCGCGGCGCCGGTGCACCCGGTGACGGCGGCCTCGGTGACGGCCGGCCGCGCGGTGCGCAGTCCGCACCGCGCGGCCGTCGACCAGGCGGCCGTTGACCACGCTGCCCCAGGTGTGTCGACCTAGAGCGCCGCTGCTCCGCTGACCCGCAGCCGCTGGGCGTACTGCTGGAGCGCCCACAACTCGTTCGCCGCCGCGACCGCCTCCGGCGCGTCCGCCGGCACGCCCTGCGCCGCCAGCCGTGCCCCGGTCGCATGGACCTGCGCCACCCGGCGGTCCACCGCGAGCAGCCGCACCCGCACCAGCACCTCGCCCGCGTACACCTCGGGCGTCTTGTGCATGACCGGTTCGACGGCCAGTTCGGTGACCATGCCGCGCACCGTGTCGTCGGGCGCGGCCTCGCGCACCCGCAGCAGATAGTCCCCGTCGGCGTACTCCGCGCCGCCCGCCTCGGCGATCGCGCGGCGCACCGCGGCGTAGGGCGGGCCGGTGAACTCGTCCTCGCCGTAGGCGTCGAAGGCCGGGGAGACCAGGGCGGGGAACTGGAGGGCCAGCTTCAGCAGTTCGCGCTCCACCCGGTGCGCGGGGCTGCGCAGGTCCAGCCGCGGCCCGGACGGCGCCCGCCGCTCGGCGCGCTCCGGCCCACCGCCCGACCCGTTCGGGTGCGACCCGTTCGCATACGGTCCGCCCGGCCCGCCACGGGACGGCCCGCCGCGGGAGGGGCCGGTGCCGGCCGAGCCGCCCGCCGCGCGGGCCCGGGCCATCGCCCGCACCCGGCGGATCATGCTCTGCTCCTCCGCCTGCGTGGAGATCCCCGCCATCCCGACCAGCCGGATCGCGTAACGGTCGCGCAGCGCCTGGTTCTTGATCGCGGCGACCACCGGCACCGCGGCGTCCACCGCGGCGACCCGGCCCTCGTCGGTGTCGAGGTTGTATCGGCCCACGATCGAGCGCAGCGCGAACGCGAAGAGCGGGGTGCGGCCGTCGATCAGCCGCTGGATCGCCGGATCGCCCTCGGCCAGCCGCAGTTCGCAGGGGTCCATGCCGCCCGGGGTGATCGCGATCGACGTCTCGGCGGCGAACTTCTGGTCGTCCTCGAAGGCGCGCAGCGCGGCCTTCTGGCCGGCCGCGTCGCCGTCGAAGGTGAAGACCACCTCCGAGGTGGAGTTGTCCATCAGCAGCCGGCGCAAGATCTTGATGTGGTCCCCGGCGAACGCGGTGCCGCAGGTGGCGATGGCGGTGGTGACACCGGCGAGGTGGCAGGCCATGACGTCGGTGTAGCCCTCGACGACGACCGCGCGGCCGGTCCTGGCGATCTCCTTCTTGGCGAGGTCGATCCCGTACAGCACCTGGGACTTGCGGTAGAGCGGCGTCTCGGGCGTGTTGAGGTACTTCGGGCCCTGGTCGTCCTCGCGCAGCTTGCGGGCGCCGAAGCCGATCACCTCGCCGGTGATGTCCCGGATCGGCCAGATCAGCCGGCCGCGGAACCGGTCGATGGCGCCGCCCCGGCGGCTCTCGGAGGCGAGCCCGGAGGTGATCAGCTCCTTGTCGCTGAAGCCCTTCCCGCGCAGGAAGCGCACCAGGTGGTCCCACCCGGCCGGTGCGTACCCGACGCCGAAGTGCTCGGCCGCCGCCTGGTCGAAGCCCCGCCCGGCGAGGAAGGCCCGCCCGATCTCCGCCTCGGCCGAGCCGAGTTGCTCCACGTAGAAGGCGGCGGCCGCGCGGTGCGCCTCCACCAGCCGAATCCGCTCGCCCTGCTGCCGCCCCGGGACGGCGCTGCCTTCCTCGTACCGCAGGGTGATCCCGGCCCGCGCGGCCAGCCGCTCCACGGCCTCGGCGAACGTCAGATGGTCCACCTTCATCACGAACGCGAGCGTGTCCCCGCCCTCGCCGCAACCAAAACAGTGGTAGAGGCCCTTGGAGGGGCTGACCTGGAAGGAGGGGGACTTCTCGTCGTGAAAGGGGCACAGGCCCTTGAGGTTGCCGCCGCCGGCGTTCTTGAGCTGGAGGTAGTCGGAGACGACGGAGTCGATCGGGACGGCGTCGCGTACCGCCCTCACGTCGTCGTCCCTGATCCTTCCTGCCACGGAAGTAGTTTACGGCCCGCCGCCGACAGCTCCGGCGGGGCGGTGGCGGGACGTGCGTGCCCGGGCGGGCCTGTCCCGGGAAGTCCCGGGATCAGGTCAGCCCAGTTCCTTGGTCACGAAGACGTAGTGCGGTCCGCTCGGGGCGAGCTGGAACTCCTCGCCGGTCGCGGTGAACCCGAAGTGCTCGTAGAAGCCGCGGGCGGAGACCCGGCCGTTGCACCACACCACCTGGGCGCCCCGGGCCGCGGACTCCCGCAGCCCGGCCCGCAGCGCGGCGGCGCCGAAGCCGCCCCCGCGCACCTGGGCGGCGCTGCCCATGCCGCGGAAGCGGAAGGCGGGTGCCGCCTCGCCCGGCAGGGGGTCGGGGAAGAACGTCACGCACGCCCGGACCGCGCCCTGCTCGTCGTACGCGGCTATGTGGAAGGTGTCCTCGCGCGCGTCCTCCGGGTAGACCGCGGCCTCGCGCGGCATGCCGGTGCGCAGCACCTCCCACCGCAGCGGGAAGATCTCCTCGACGGGTACGACGGCGGTGCGCATACGGTCATTCCTCCGCGTTCGGTGCAGGTCGGTCCAGGAACGAGGCTAGCGGCACCGCCGGGTCGGACAGCGCCTCGGGGTCGACCGGGCGGCCGTCGCGGATCAGGTTCTGGATCGGCCCGGTGACGTCCCACACGTTGACGTTCATCCCGGCGAGCACCCGGCCCTCGCGCAGCCAGAACGCGATGAACCGGCGCTTGCCGACGTCGCCGCGGCACACCACCTGGTCGTACGACCCGGGCGCGGCGTGCCCGGAGAACTCCATGCCCAGGTCGTACTGGTCGGAGAAGAAGTACGGGACGCGGTCGTAGCCGACCTGCTGCCCGAGCATGGCGCGGGCCGCGGCGGGGCCGCCGTGCAGCGCGTTCGCCCAGTGCTCCACCCGCAGCCGGCCGCCCCTGGTCCGGGACGAGGGGGACCCCAGCAGCGGGTGCTCCGCGTTGGCGACATCGCCCGCGGCGAAGATGTCCGGGTCGGAGGTGCGCAGCGAGGCGTCCACGGCGATGCCGCCGCCCTCCGCGCGGTCGGCGAGCGCCAGCCCCGCGGCCTCGGCGAGCGCGGTGCGCGGGGCCGCGCCGATCGCGGCGAGCACGTCGTGCGCGGGGTGCTCGGTGCCGTCGTCGGTGATCGCCGCCAGCACCATGCCGTCCTGGCCGGTGATCTCCGTCAGGCGGGTGCCGAAGTGGAAGCGGACGCCGTGCTCGCTGTGCAGGTCGGTGAAGACGGAGCCGATCTCCGGGCCGAGCACGCCGTGCAGCGCGGTCGGCTCGGGCTCCACCACGGTCACCTCGGCGCCGTAGCCGCGCGCGGCCGCGGCCACCTCCAGGCCGATCCATCCGGCCCCCGCGATCACCAGGTGGCCGTTCTCCCGGCCCAGGCTGGTCAGCACGTGCTTCAGCCGCTCCGCGTGGGCGAGCCGGCGCAGGTGGTGCACCCCGGCGAGGTCGGTGCCCGGGATGTCCAGGCGGCGCGGCTCCGCGCCCGTCGCGAGCAGCAGCTTGTCGTACTGGAGTACGGTGCCGTCGCCCAGGCTCACGGTGTGCGCCGCGCGGTCCAGGTTCACCACGGGCTGGCCGAGGTGCAGCTCGACGTCGTGCTCCGCGTACCAGGAGGCGGGCTCCACGAAGACCGAGTCGCGTGCGGCGCTGCCGGTCAGGAAGCCCTTCGACAGCGGTGGGCGCTCGTACGGGTGGTCGCGCTCGTCGCCGATCAGTATCACCCGGCCGGTGAAACCCTCGGCGCGCAACGTCTCCGCGGCCTTCGCTCCGGCCAGGCCGGCTCCGACGATCACGAAGGTCTGGTGCGCGTCCACCACGGTGTGCCTCCCCGGCGGGTAGTCCGTTGCCCTGCTGAGCGTCCCGCACGGCGGCCCGAACGAAAAGGGTGCCGCGCCGTGATCATCCCACGGCCCCCGGGCCCCTCCCCCTCTACGGCGCGTCCCCGCCCCCGGGGGTGGCAGCCCCTTCCGGTGCGGTGCCATCCCCTGCGGGCACGTAGTGGCTGGCCGCGCAGTTCCCCGCGCCCCTAGGTGAGTGCCCCTAGCGGCGCGTGCCATTGCCTCCGGGTGCGTTGTGGCTGAGCGCGCAGTTCCCCGCGCCCCTGGGTGAGTGCCCCTAGCGGCGCGTGCCATTGCCTGCGGGCGCGTGGTGGTTGGTCGCGCAGTTCCCCGCGCCCCTGGGCATGTGCGGCTGCTCCGCAGCGCACCGCGACCCGCACCCAACGGCGGCGAGCAACCCGATCAGGGGCGCGGGGAACTGCGCGCCAAGCCCATACGCACCCGCAGGCGAAACACACACCGCAGGGGGCAGGACCCAGGGGCGCGGGGAACTGCGCGACCAACCACCACGCACCCGCACAAGAAGGCACCGCACCGCAAGGGGCACCCACCTCCGGGGGCGGCCTCACCGTCGGAGACGGTAGGTGGCGGCGGCGTCCGTGAGGGACGCGATCTGGTCGACGACCGCGCGGCAGCGCCCCGCGTCGTCGGTGGCGGCGAGGAAGAGAGACCGGAACTGCGGATCGAGCCCGTCGGGCGCCCGCGCGAGAAGCGTCTCGGCGAGCTCGCGGATGACGACGCGCTGCTCGGCGCGCCGCCGCTCCTGGGCGGCGCGCTGCATGACGTAGCGGTCGGCGACAGCCTTGAGCACGGCGCATTCGAGCCGCTGCTCGCGGGGCACGACAAGCTCGGCACCGTACCGCGTCAGGCGCGCGGTGCCGTAGCGGCGGCGGGTCGCCGTTTCCGCGGCGAGGCAGAAACGTCCGATGAGTTGGGACGCCGCGTCCTTCAGCCGCGCCTGGCCGAGCGCGGAGTCGTCGTGGCGGTGCGGCCACCAGGGCTGCGCGAGGAGCCGGTCGAGTGCGGCCGAGAGCTCCTCGGGGTCGGTGCCCGCGGGGGCGTAGCGGTCGGCGGCGCAGGCGAAGACGGTGTCCCGGTCCGGCCGGGAGGAGAGCGCGCGGGGGTCGATGTGCCCGGCCTGGAGCCCGTCCTCCACGTCGTGCACGGAGTACGCGACGTCGTCGGCCCAGTCCATCACCTGGGCCTCGAAGCAGGTCCGCCCCTCGGGCGCGCCCTCGCGCGCCCACGTGAAGACGGGCAGGTCGTCCGGGTAGACCCCGAACTTGCGGGAGCCGGGGTCGGCCGGGTGGGAGCCGCGCGGCCAGGGGTACTTGGTGGCGGCGTCGAGCGCGGCCCGCGTGAGGTTGAGCCCGACGCTGACGAGTGCGGGCTCGCCGCCGCCGGCCGCGGCGACCTCGGTGAACCGTTTGGGCTCGATCCGGGTCAGCAGCCGCAGGCTCTGCGCGTTGCCCTCGAACCCGCCGCAGTGGGCGGCGAACTCGTCGAGCACCATCTCCCCGTTGTGCCCGAAGGGCGGGTGCCCGAGGTCGTGCGCGAGGCACGCGGTCTCCACCAGGTCGGGGTCGCAGCCGAGCGCGGCCCCGAGTTCCCGGCCGACCTGCGCGCACTCCAGGGAGTGGGTGAGCCGGGTGCGCGGGCTGGTGTCGGCGCCGGAGGTGCCGCCCGCCTCGGGGTCGACGACCTGCGTCTTACCGGCCAGCCGGCGCAGCGCCGCGGAGTGCAGCACCCGGGCCCGGTCCCGCTGGAAGGCGGTCCGCCCGGGCCGCTTGTCCGGCTCGGGCACATAGCGCTCGATGTCGGCGTCGCGGTAGCCGTCCGTCCGGGGTGCGCCCGGCCCGTTGCCGCCTGGCTGGTTCGCGTCCATACCGACGACGGTAACCGGCCCGGGTGCGGGCACCGCGGAGACCGGGCGATCATCCGATGAACGAGGAGGAACCGGGAATACGGCGCACCCCGGCGCACGCCTCGTCGTAGCGGCGCAGCACCAGCTCGGCCATCGCCGGGTGGGTGCCCAGCGGCGCGGCGGCGATCCAGGGGGCGGCAGCGGCGACCTGCGCGGCGAACCGCCCGGGCGCGGTGAAGCAGGAGGCGACGGCAACCTTGCGCAGGCCCCGCTCGGCGAGAGCGGCGACGGCCTGCGGGACGGTGGGGTGGGCGGCGGAGGCGTACCCGGGGACGACCGGCACGCCGCCGAGCCGGTCGGACAGCAGCGCGGCGGTGCGTTCGGTGTCACGCGCCGAGTCGGTGTCGCGGGAGCCCGCGGCGGCCAGCACCACCGCCTCGCCGCCGGTGTCCCACCCGGCCTGCGTGAGCCGGTCGTGCAGGGCGCGGGCGAGCAGCGGGTGCGGGCCGAGCGCGCCGGCGACGACGCCCCGCAGGTGGCCGGCGCCGGCCAGCGCCTGCGGCAGGTCGTGCTTGACGTGGTGGCCGCGGCCGAACAGCAGGGGTACGACGACGGCGGCCCCGGCCAGCTCCGCGAGCACCTCGCCGAGCAGCGGGCGGTCGATCTCGACGTACGCGATCCGCGCGTCGAGCCCGGGGCGCGCCATCCGGACCCGGGCGACCAGCGCGGCCAGGGTGCGCGCGGCCCGCGGGTCGCGGCTGCCGTGCCCGACGGCGACGAGCGTGGGCGGCCGCGGCCCCACCACGGGCCCGGCCGGGGCGGCGCTCGCGGCCCCGGTCACGGCCCCAGCGGACAGCACGGCCCGGCTCATCGGGTCCCCCCGGCTCGTCGGGTCCATCTGTTCTCCCCTGTCATACCCGCGATCCTGCGCACCGGTTGTGTCCGCGCCGTTGCGGCCGCGTACCGACGGGTCACGGTCCGCTCACCGCGGTGCGGCGGGCATGGTGAGCCGGCTCGGTACGTCATATCTCCACTTTTACTCCGATTCGCGGCGGCGCGGCGGCACGGCGGCGGCCACCGGATATTCCCGGTGCTCCCGGCGTTCCCGGCGTTCACCCGGACGGGCGGGGATTGTCAGTGGTGGCTCCTAGGGTGTTTCACCTGGGGGGCGAACGGCTGGGAGGGAACCGGGGATGGGCTGGATCGAGGCGGCGGACGGCTATGCCGTGACGCTGGACGGCACCCGCGTGGTGTGCCGCAACGCCGCGGGGCGGACGCTGAAGCAGGTGCCGGGCAAGCTGCGGGCGGACCCGGAGGTGGTGCGGCTCCAGCAACTCGTGGAGTGGCTGGAGCGCCACGAGCGGGAGTGCCTGGCGCAGGCCGACAGCTGGCTCGTCCGCTCCCTGCCGGTGCCGGCCGCACTGGTCGCCCGGGTCTGGCCCGACGCGTCCTGGCAGGCGGCGCTGCGGGACCTGGTGGTGGCGCCGGTCGCCGCGGACGGCACCCCGGACCTGGCCCGCGCCGGCTTCCTGCGGGACGCCGACCCCGAGCGCGGCCTCGGCGTGGTGGACCTCGACGGCGACTCGGTGCGGCTGGCCGCGCCCGCCGTGCTGATACCCCACCCCGTCCTGCTCACCGACCCCGCCGACCTCGACGAACTGCGGGATTTCGCCGTCGAGTTGGAGGTGCGGCAGAGCATCGGCCAGCTGTTCCGCGAAGTGTGGCGGCGCGACGCGGAGACCGACGGCGCGGCCACGACGGTCGACACCTATGCGGGCGGCTGGTTCGAGCAGCTGCGGCACGCCACCGCGCGCGCCACGCAGTTGGGCTACCGGGTGCGCGGCGGCCACGCGGTCTGCCAGGTGGTGACGGACGGGCGGCCGGTGGAGGCGGCGCTGTGGCTCGGCGCGGACTACCCCGAAGCCGAGGCCGTCACCGGGGAGTTGGAGTGGCGCGGCAGCGGCGGCGGGCGGCTGCGGCTGTCGGAGGTGGACGCCGTCGCCTGGTCGGAGGGGCACCGGATGGCGTCGGCGCTGTACGCGGGCCGGGTCGTGCCCGAGGAGAACGAAGAGGGCGCGGAGGGGAAGCGATGAACGACGGGGATCTGCTGGCAGCCGGCGCGGTGCTGCCGCTCGACCGGCGGCCGGGCACGGAATCCGGTACGGGCCGGGCGGCCGGCGGGGGCTCCGCCGATGCGGGGCAGCGGGAGGCGACGACCGATGTGCTGGTCGCCCGCGCCTACGCGCACCCGGTGCTCACCGGCCGCACCGTCGTCCGCCTGGTACCCGAGGCGCTGGGCGCGGCGGAGGACCTGTCCCTGGAATACCTCGGCTTCGCACCGGGGTTCGGGCCGCAGGCCGACGAGGGCACCCGGACGGAGCGCGACCGCACGAAGGGCGACCGCACGGACGGCGCCGAGGCCGCGACCGCGGTCCCGGTCGGGCACGTCCTGCGGCGCTCCCTCGGCTTCCCCGCCTGGGCCCTGGTCAACGACCCGGCCAACGCCCGCCACGCACTCGCCGTCGTCAAGGAGATGGAGCGGCTGACCCGGCTCGCCGCCTCCCGGCCCGGCCACGCGAAGGACGGCTTCACCGAGATCGGCGAGCGGTTGGACCGCTCGGTGCCGCACTTCCTGCCCACGTACTACGAAGAGGTGGCGCGGATCTTCCTCGCCGCCGAGTCCACGACGTACGCCTCCTCGTACTTCGGCAAGGCGCGCGACGCCGAGCGGCGGCACGCCCTGGCGGTCGACGAGGAGCGGCTGCGCGAGGTGTTCCTGGAGTTCGCCTCGGCCGGGGCGCTGTCCGGGAAGACGCTGCGCGAACAGGCCCGCGGGCTGTCCGAACGCCTCTCCCCCGAGGCCGCGTTCACCCAGTTCCGGCTGCTGAGCGGGGAGCGGGCCGCCGCCGGGCTGCCGCCGTACGCCGGGCTCATCGACGACCTGCGCCGGCTGGCGAAGGCCGCCGGGCGCGACGCGCCGGCCGAAGAGGCCGCGCTGATCGAGGAGTTGCTCGGGACCAGCGCGATCGACCGCGCCGCCGTGTCGTTCTGGAAGTCCGCCCGCACCGGCCTGCTCACCGCCGCCCGCGCCCACCGCGCCACCCGGGCCCGGCTGCTGCGCCTCTTCCCCGCCGAGGCGGCGAACACCTACACCGGCCGGACCGCGATCGACACGATGTGGCTGGAACTGCTGGAGCAGGCGGGCGCGTTCGCGCTGCTCGCCGAGGGCCCCGCGGCCACCGCGGCGGGCACGTCGGCGCAGTCCGCTGCGGCTTCCCCGTCCGAGCGGGACGCCGAAGTCCCCAGCGCTGCCTGGTGGTTCAGCCAGTGGGCGCAGTTCCGCCGGCGCGGCTACCGCCGCCAGGAGGAGCGGCTCGCGGCCGAACTGGAGCTGGTCGAGCGGTTCGCGCCCCAGCTCGCCCGCGAAGGCGAGCCGGTCCGGCTGACCGCCGAGCGCGGCCACCGCGAGCTCGACCCCGACCTGCTGGACGTGTGCCTGGCCACCGGCGTGCCGGTCGCCGACCCGCACCCCGGCGTCGCGGTCGACCTGCGCGACTGGCTCACCGACGACAGCCCCGGCCGCCGCGACCTGGGCGCGGTCGTCGCCGACCCGCGGTTCGCACCGATGCTGGGTGCGGCCGTCGAACAGGTCGCGACCCATGTCGAAGGCCCGGAGAACCTGCGGACGCTGGCGACCCACCCCCGGCTGTCCGCGGCCGTCGCCGGCTGGCTCGCCGCCCGCGCCGAGGACCTGGCGCGCCCGCTCGGCCTGCCGGAACTCGGCCGGCTGCTGGCCCGCGTCGACCGCTTCGCCGACCCCGAGGTGCTCGCCACCGCGCCCGCGGCCGTGGACCGGCTCGCCACCTTCGACGTGGCGCCCGTCCTGGCCCGCACCCTGCGCGCCGGCATCCTCGACGAACTGGGCTGGCCCGCCCTGGACGCCTATGTCGAGCGGTACCGGGCCACCGTCAAGGCCGACGACCTGGACTTCGAACTCGACGACGCCTGGCCCGCGCTGATCGTCGCCAACGGCCCGCACGTGGCCGCCGTCGGCCCCGACGCGGTGCTCGACGAGCGCACCCTGCCGCTGCCCGCGCCGAACCGCTACTCCTGGATGCGGCCCGTCGTGCGGTGGGTCGACGGCCAGTGGCTGATCGTGTCCGGCTACGGCGACGAGCGGCGCGCGGCCTGGTCCGGCCGCCCCGCGGACGTCTTCCGCCCGGGCGGCGACCTCGCCGCCCCGCACCGCGACGCCGGTCCGGTGTCGCTCGCGCTGCCCGGCGGCGGCCGCTGGTTCGGCGCCCGGCCGGTGCTGCCGGGCGACACCTCGTTCGCCGGGCGCCGCCCGATCGCCTCCGACGGCATCTCGTACTGGGTGCTGCACGAGAACCGCTGGCACGAGTACGACCCGGCCGGCGCGGTCCGCGGCCGCGCCAGTCTGCCCGCCTTCTTCGACAGCGCCCTCGCCGACGACGGCGCCGGCCAGCAGGTCGTCGAGTCCTGGTCGTCCCTGCTGCCGCTGCAACCAGGCCTGGAGGGCACCCCGTTCGGCAGCAAGGACGGCCTGCTCGGCTGGTGGGTGCGGCACGACAAGGCGGCGGGCACGTACACCGCGTGCTCCGTGGACGGCAGCCGCACCCCCGCCCTCGCCGGCCGCGGCACCCTCGCCCCGCCGCTGCGGCTGCCGGGCGGCGCCGTGCTCCACCCGAGCACGCGGAACACCTGGACCCGGACCGTCCAGCTGTACGACACGGACGGCGTCGAGCTGGGCGAGGTGGAGACCGGCGCCCGCGGCGGGCCGCACGCACAGGGCACCGGCCTCGTGCCGCCGCTGTGGTACTGGCACGCGCTGCGCCCGCGCGACGAGGCCGGCTCCACGGTGCTGCGCGCCGTCACCGACGAGCAGGCCGCCGCGCTCCTGGCCCCGGTGCGCGGCACCAAGCCCGGCTCCGCCGAGCACGACCACCCGGACCTGCGCGCGGCCGTGCACGAAGTGCTGCCGGGGATCGGCGACCCGCGGCTGGTCAAGGGCGTCGCCTCGATCGTCGCCGTCACCGCGGCCGCGGCCCGCCTGGTCATGCGGCTCGCCGAGCGCCGCACCCCGGCGGCCGAGGACAAGCCCCCGGCGGTGGCCGAGCACGCCCACGACCGGATGATCACCGAAGCGCTGCGCGGACTGACCGGCTTCGTGGCCGTCGGCGGCTACCCCGGCGCCGCGAACGTCCAGAGCTTCGGGACGATCGAGACCCTGCACACCCTCCACGCGGTCATCGCCGGCACCCAGGAAGCCCGCCCGGCAGCCGAGCCCGAGCAGGACGACCGGCGCCTGCCGTACTTCGTCCAGCAGCGCAGGCACGACCTCGACTGGCTCACGCTCGCCGGCTCCGGCGTCGCCGCCGCCGCGGCCCGCGCAGCCGCCCCGGGTACCCCGCAGGACCAGCGCGCCGCACTGCTGGAGTTCCTGCCCGCGCTGCTCACCCCGGACCCGGCCGGCGGCGACAGCGTGTTCACCGACCCGCGCGGCCGGCTCCGGCTGGTGGAGATCACCGGGAAGCCCGCCACCACCCGGATCGGCGAGGTGCTGCGCAGCGGCGACCGCACCCTGCTGATCGCCGCCCACACCCAGGACCGGAGCGACGACCGGCAGTCCTGGAAGGCGGTCGAGTTCGCGCCCGACGGCGCCTTCGGCCCGTGGGAGGGCTACACGCTCGTCGAGGACCGCGTCCTGGGCACCCCGCCGGGCACGACCGGTACCGCGCCCGTACCGCAGGTTCCGGCGCACGCGATCGCGGCTCTGCTCACCGCCGTCGCCACGCGCGGCCCGGTGCCGTACCGGCCGGAGGCGGCCGCGCGGTTCGCCGAACGCACCGGCGTGGACGTGTCGTTGGCCGCCCTGCTGCTGCTCGGCCTGCCCGGGCTCGGCGGCCACGGCAAGTGGGGGCTGCCGCCCGCGGAGGTGCTGGACCTGGCCGACCTGCGGCCGAACCGCGCCCTGACCGCACGGGACGAGCTGCGCCGGCTGCCCACCGACCACCGCACCCGCCTGCTCGCCGCCCTGGTGCCCGCCGACCCGGCCGCGCTGGACCGGCTGTGGCAGGACGGCTTCGACCCGGACGCGCTCGCCGACACATGGCTGGCCGTGCAGGGCAAGCGCCGCCCGGTGCCGATCGAACTGGTCGAACGCGCCGAGCGCGAGGGCGACCTCGGCGGCTGGATCGGGAAGACCGCCAACCCGCAGTCCGACCCGGCCCTGCACGGCCGCACCCGCCAGCGCCTCGGCGAGGACAGCCAGATGCGCGCCGACGACCCGGCCGCGCTGCTCACCGGGCTCGAACTGTGGCGCTACGCCGGTGCGTTGCGCTGGCTGGCGTACCGGCTGCCCTACGGCGACCCGCTGCGCCCCGCGCTGCGCGAGACCCTGGCCGCACTGCGCGCCCGGCTCGCCGACGAGCACCTGCTGCTGGACACCGACCTCATCTGGGACGCCGAGGGCAAGCAGGTCGCACCGGCGCTGCGCCAGGCGTACGGCCTGCCGGAGACCGGCGGCGAGGACGCGGAGGGCCTGGTCCGGCTCAGCCCGGCCCTGGCACTCACCACGTCGCGGCGCGGCATCGACGTGGAGACGGTGTGGCTGCGGCCGGCGGCCGTACTTCCCGGCGCGGCCCCGGACGGCGGCCCCGACCACCCCGCACTCGTCCAACTCGCCGCGTTCGGCGGGTCGGCCAAGCCCTACACGCAGGCGCTGCGGGACGTGCTCGGCGACGCTCTGGCGGCCGCCGTGGCCGCCGACGGGCCGGCCGGCGCCGCGCAGGACCCGGCGCGCAGCGTGCCCGAGCTGACCGGGCAGGTCGCACAGCACCTCGGCCTGTCGCCGGACGCGGCCGCGCTGTATCTGATGCTGCTCGCGCTGCCCGACCCGACCGACCGCAATGTGGCGGTGTGGACCGGCTGGAAGCCCGCCCGGGCGAAGCGGGCCAGGGCCGAACTGGCCGCCACCGACCTGGTGGTGGAGGCGAAGCGGCCGCGCGCCGGCCGCACCCTGTTCCTGCCCGGCGGCTGGGTCGAGGCGAAGTCCCCGGCGCTGCCGATGGAGTCGTGGAAGGAGCCGCTGTTCAGCGCCGCCCAACTGGAGATCACCTACCAGCCGATACCGGAGCAGCCGGTGCCCGAGCTGTTCCGGCGGGCATGGCAGCGGGTTCTGGACGGGGACATGCCGGCGTTCGAGGAGTTCGTGCAGCGCAGGACGGGACGGGGCCGGCGATGAGCGGCGGTAGGGAAAAAGGCGCGGGTTCCGGTGCGGGAGCAGACGAAAGCGCGGGTGGGGGTGGCGTGTTGAGCGGGCAGCCGGCGCGGCGGCAGATCGAGTTGGCCGAGGACCGGTACGCGCGGGAGCTGGCCTTCCTCGCCGAGTGGGACCGCGGGCCGCGCCCGCCCGGGTGGCGGCTGACGCCGCGCGCCGTGGTCGTCTTCGTGTGCGGCTCGGGCGGCGAGGTGCTGCGCGCCGGCACCGAGGAGGAACCGTCCGGCCGCGAACTGGTGGTGGCCCGCAAGTTCGTCGGCGACCGGGCGCTGGTGGAGCGGTGCGTGGTGACACTCGCCGGGGAGCGGGGCCTGCTGCTGGTCGGCGAGCCCGGCACCGCCAAGTCGATGCTGTCGGAGCTGCTGTCGGCCGCCGTGTGCGGCACCAGCGGCCTGACCGTCCAGGGCACCGCGGGCACCACCGAGGACCAGGTCCGCTACGGCTGGAACTACGCGGCGCTGCTCGCCAAGGGGCCCAGCCGCGCGGCCCTCGTGCCCTCCCCCGTGCTGACCGCGATGACCCGCGGCGCGGTGGCCAGGGTCGAGGAGATCACCCGCTGCCTGCCGGAGGTGCAGGACGCGCTGGTCTCCATTCTGTCCGAACGGCGCATGGCCGTACCGGAGTTGGCGGACAGCGCGGACGACGGGGAGGGGACGGTGCACGCCGTGCCCGGGTTCACCGTCATCGCCACCGCCAACCTCCGCGATCGGGGCGTCTCGGAGATGTCCGCGGCCCTCAAGCGCCGGTTCAACTTCGAGACGGTCGGGCCGATCGCCGACCTCGACACCGAGACCGCGCTGGTGCGCGCCCAGGCCACGGCCGCGCTCGCCCGCGGCGGCGCCGAGTTCACCGTCGACCAGGCGGTCCTGGAGGCGCTGGTCACCGCCTTCCGCGACCTGCGCGGCGGCCGCAGCGCGGAGGGCTGGGAGGTGGAACGGCCGTCCACGGTGATGAGCACCGCCGAAGCCGTCCACGTCGCCACCTCGATGGGCCTGGCCGCCGCCTACCTGCCCGACGGCCGCGACCCGCTGCGCACCCTGCCCGGGCACCTCCTCGGCACCGTGCGCAAGGACGACCCCGCCGACCACGCCCGCCTCCTGGGCTACTGGGACGGGCCCGTCCGCCGCCGCGCCGAACAGGGCGCGCCCCTGTGGCGCACCCTGTGGGAACTGCGCGATGCCCTCGGCTGAGGTCACCGCCCCCGCCCCCGCGCCGGCCGAGGGGATGGGGCGGGCGGAGGTGGCGGCGGAGGCAGCGGGGCTGGCCGGGTGCCGGGAGCCGTATCTGATCGGGGTACGGCACCACTCGCCCGCACTGGCGGCGGCCGTACCGCGGCTGCTGGAAGAGGCGGCGCCCGACGTGCTCTTCGTCGAGCTGCCGGAGGACTTCGGCAGCTGGCTGCCGTACCTGGCCGACCCGGAGGTGCTGCCGCCGGTGGCACTCGCCGGGCACGGTCCGCGGGGGCTGGTGTTCCTGCCCTTCGCGGAGTTCTCGCCGGAACTCGCGGCACTGCGCTGGGCGCGGGCGGCCGGGGTGCCGGTGGTGGCGTTCGACCTGCCGGTCGGAGCGCCCGAAGGGGACAGCCCGCGCCGCGGAGGGGGCGGCGCGGGCGTGAACGGCCCGCCGCGGCGCGGTCTCGCGGACATCCTGCGGGACCGCGCCGGCGGCCGGGCCGAGGACGACCTGTGGGACCGCCTGGTGGAGTCCGCGGCGCCCGGCGGCTCGCCCGAGTCGCTGCGGCGCGCCGCCCTGCTCGTCGGCTGGGCGCTGCGCCGGGACGCGGCCGCCGCGGACCGCCTCGACCCGCACGACCTGCGGCGCGAGGCGCACATGCGGCGGGTCATGGCCGAGCGCGGGGCGGGGCGGGCGGTGGCGCTGGTGGGGGCGTTCCACGCGCCGGCGCTCCTGCCCGGTCCGGTACGGCCCGAGGGCGCCCTGCCGGACGGCGGCACCGCGCCGGGCACCGCCCGAAGCACCGCGCCCGACGTCGTACCCGGGGACGCCGCCGCGGCGAAGGCGGCGAAGGCGGCGAAGGCGACGACCGTGACGAAGGTGACGACCTCCCTCGTCCCGTACACGTTCGCGCTGCTGGACGAGCGGTCCGGGTATCCGGCCGGGGTGCGGGACCCGCAGTGGCAGCAGGGCGCGGTGGAGGCGGCGGGCGACCCGGAGCGGCTGGACGCGCTGCTGGTGTCCACGGCGGTGCGGATCTGTGCCGCCGTACGCGCCGCCGGCCACCCGTGCGGGCCGCCCGACGCCCGCGAAATGGTGCGGCACGCACGGGACCTGGCGACCTTGCGGGGCCGGCCGGCCGCCGGGCGGTCGGAGTTGCTGGAGGCCGCGCAGACGGTCCTCGCGCAGGGCCAACTGCTGGGCCGGGGGCGGGTGGTGGCGCAGGCGCTAGAGTCGGTGCTGGTCGGCACCCGGCACGGCCGGCTCGCCCCGGGCACCCCGCGCTCCGGGCTCGGCCCGGCCGTTGAGGCACTGCTCACCGAACTGCGGCTGCCCGCACCCCAGGCACCCGAGCGGCGCGAGGTGCGGCTCGACCCGCACCGCTCACCGCTCGACCTGCGCCGGGAGTTGGCGCTGCGCCGCCTCGCGGTGTGCCGGGTGCCGTACGGCGAGGTCGTCCACGGCAGCGGCTCGCCGCTGGGGCCGCCCCCATCCGCCCCGCCCTTCGGATCGCCGCCGACCGGTACGCCGGGCGGCGGCAGCGGGGAGGCGGAGGACGGCCCGGGCACGATCGGCGTGCGCTGGAGTGTCGGCTGGACCCCGACCACCGCGGCGATGCTGGACGCCGTGGCCGCCCACGGCAGCGACCTCGCGCAGGCCGCGGCCGGGCTGCTGCGCACCCGCGCCGTGGCCGAGCGGCGCCGCGGCGGCCCCACGGCGGCGGAGGTGCTGGCCGGCTTCGAGGAGGCCGCGGAGTGCGGGCTGCCGGACGCCGCCGCGGACCGCCTCGCCGAGGCCGCCGAGGTGCTGCCCGCCGGCGGGACACTGCCCGAACTGCTCGCCGGCATACGGCTGCTGGACCGGATCGCGGCCGGGTTGCTGCCCGGGCTGCCCGCGGACTGGGCGGCCGGGCGGATCGCCGACGCGCTCGCCGCCCTCACCGCGGCGGGCGTCCGCGCGCTGGACGGGCTCGCCGGTTCCGACGACCCGGCCGACGCCCGCGCGCTCGCCGAACTCGCCACCCGCGGCGGTACGCCCGGGCTGCGGGTCCGCGACGCCCTGGCCCGGCTGGCCGCCCACGGCAGCCCGCTGGTCAAGGGCGCCGCGGCCGCCACCCAAGTGCTGCTCGACGACCTCGCACCGGCCGCGTTCGGCACCGCGCTGGCCGCCCGTACGCATGGCGCGGCCAGCCCCGAACTGCGGCGCGACCTCGGGGCGTTCCTCGCCGGTGCGCTCACCGCGGCCGGACCGCTGCTGGAGTCGGGGCCGCTGCTGGCACCGGTCGCCGAACTGGTCGCGGAGCTGCCGGACCGGGCGTTCCTGACCCGGCTGCCCGCGCTGCGGCACGGCTTCGACGCCCTGTCCCCGGCCGCCCGGGCGCGCCTGCTCGACACGGTCCGCGCCCACCCGTCCGCGCCGGGCGCGCAGGGTGCCGCGGTGCCCGACCCGCACGACCTGGCCCGGCACACGGCGGCGGACCTCGCCGGGCGCGAAGTGCTGGCGGCCCACGGGCTGCTGGCGCTGCTCGCCGAGGACGCGCCCGCACCCGCAGCGGCCCGGGAACCCGCACCCGGCCCAGAACCGCAGCCTCGCCCCGCACCCGAGCCCGCACCGGCACCGGCACCGGCACCCTTCGGCATCTCCCCCGACGTCCGCTGGCAGTTGCTGCTCGGCCAGGTCGCCGACCGCGGCGCCGACGGCGGCCGGGCCGGGCGGATCGCCTCCGCGCTCGACGAGTTGTACGGCTCCGGGCGCGGCGAGGGCGCGGCGAGCGTGCCGCACGCGACCGGCGCGGGCGGCGGGCAGGGCGCGCCCTACCCGGACGTCCGGGCCTGGGGCGAGGAGCTGGCGGACCTGTTCGGCGCCGACGTGCGCGAGGAGGTGCTGTCCGCGGCGGCCACCGCGGGCCGGCTGGACGCGGCGCTGGCCATCGACCCGCAGTCGGCGCGGCCCTCGGTCGAGTTGCTGCGCACGGTCCTGTCGTACGCCGGCGGCCTGCCCGAGGCCCGGTTGGCGCGGCTGCGGCCCCTGGTGGCCCGGATCGTCGCCGAGCTGACCCGCGCGCTCGCGGTGCGGCTGCGCCCGGCGCTGTCCGGCCTGACCCACCCCCGGCCCACCCGGCGCCCGGGCGGCCCGCTGGACCTGGCCCGCACCCTGCGGGCGAACCTCGCCACGGCCGAGCGCGACCCGGCCACCGGCGCGGTCACCGTACGGCCCGAGCGGCCCGTCTTCCGCACCCGCGCCCGCGCGTCGGCGGACTGGCGGGTCGTGCTGGTCGTCGACGTGTCCGGGTCCATGGAGGCGTCCACGGTGTGGGCCGCGCTCACCGCGGCGGTGCTCGCCGGGGTGCCGGCGCTCACCACGCACTTCGTGGCGTTCTCCACCGAGGTCCTCGACCTCACCGACCACGTGGACGACCCGCTGTCGCTGCTGCTCGAAGTGAAGGTCGGCGGCGGCACGTCCATCGCGCGCGGGCTGCGGCACGCCCGCACGCTCGTCACGGTGCCCTCGCGCACCCTGGTCGTCCTGGTCAGCGACTTCGAGGAGGGCGGCCCGGTCGGACCGCTCCTGACGGAGGTACGGGCACTGGTGGACGCGGGCTGCCGGGTGCTCGGCTGCGCGTCGCTGGACGACGCGGGGCGGCCGCGCTACTCCACGGGCGTGGCCGGGCAGCTCGTCGGCGCGGGCATGCCCGTGGCGGCACTCGGGCCGCTCCAGCTCGCCGGGTGGATCGGGGACCAGGTGCGGGGGCGCTGAGCCGGGCCCGGGCGGCGGGCCGGGAGTGTCGTACCCCTGGGGCAGGATGACGAGCGGCGGCGGGGGGCGTGGTGCGAGGGGAAGAAGGCGCGGGGATGGAGCGGGGTACGGGGCTGCCGCCGGTCGCGGCGGGGGCGGCGGCGGACGCGTTGGCGGATCTGCCGCCGAGGCTGCGCAAGCGGCTCGACGGTGCGGTGGCGAAGGTGGCCGGGTGGCAGGTGACCCGGGAGGAGGGTGCCGTGCGGGTGGCGGTGGACGCGGACACCTCGGTGCTGCTCGCCCTCACCGCGCGGGGCACGGTGGCGACGGCCGCCGCGGTGCGCTGCGACTGCCTGCTCGCCCCGGCCTGCCTGCACCGGGCCGCCGTACTGGCGGCGGCGCCCCTGGCGGAGGAGGCGGAGGAAGAAGCGGAGGAGGAAGCGGAGGAGCCCGAGGACACGGAGGGCGCCGGGGGCGTCGAAGGCGGAGAGCGCCCGGGGGAAAGCAGCACTGCCGTCGCGGAAGCACCCGAGCCGTCCCAGCGGCCCCACCCGCTGCCGGACGCACCAGCGCCCGCACCCGCCCCCGCACCCGCTGCGGCCCCCGCACCTCCCGCTCCCGGAACACCGTCGGACCCGCCCCCGCTGTCCCCGGCCGTGCGGCAGGCCGCGCATGCCCTGTGGGCGGCCGGGGTCGCCGTCCTGCGCGAGGGCGCCGTCGCCTCCACGCTGCCGCGCACCGGCCTGCTGCACGCCGCCCGCTCCGCCCGGCTGGCCGGCCTGCACCGCCCGGCTGCCGCCGCGGTCCGCGCCGCCCGCCGCCTGGGGGAGGCCCGCGCCGCCGAACCCTCCTTCCGGCTGGCGGAGTTGGTCGACGACCTGGCCGAACTGCTCGACCTGGCCCGTACCGTGCGGGACGCCGACCCGGCCGACCCCGCCTCCCGGGCCGCCGCGCACCGGGCAGCGGGCGAGGCCCGCCGGACCTACCGCCCGAGCGGATCACTGCGGCTGTACGGGCTGTTCACCGAGCCGGTGGTGACCGCTTCGGGTTACGCGGGCGCGCGGACGTACGCCCTCGCGCCGGGCGGCACGCTGCGCACCCTGGCCGTGGTCGCGCCCGGGCCGCCGGACCGGGCCAGGGCCGCCGCCGGCAGCCGGGTGCCGGGCGGCGCGGCGCTGTCCCTGCGCGCACTCGGCCGCGGCGCGGGCCTGATCGCCACCGGCGCGACCGTCACGGAGGACGGCCGGATCGGCGGCGGCGCCGGGCTGCGGACGGTCGGCGCGGGCGGCGCGGACTGGTACGCGGAGCCGCTGGACGCGCTGTGGCGCCGCCCGCCCGCGGACCAGGTCCGGGCGGTGCTCGCCCATCAGGCGGCCGACCCCGAGCGCCGCCCCGCGGGCTCCGACCTGCTCTTCCTCGACGGGACCGTGGCCGCCCGCGGCGGCCGGCCCGTGCTGGTGCCCGACGACGGCCCGCCGGTGCTGCTCCACGCGCCGGACGAGCGGCCGGAGTTGACGTACGCGGACAACCTGCGGCGGCTCGCCGAGCGCCCCGGCGGCCGGGTCCGGCTGATCGGCCGGCTCACGTCCGACCGGCCCTCCAGCGTCGCGGCGCTGGCCCTGGCGGCGCCGGACGGCGCCCGCCACGACCTGGGGCTGGACCGCCTCCCGCCCGGCGCCGCCGGGCTTACCGGAGTCGCCGCGGCCCCGCCGCCGGTGCCGCCGCTCGCGCCGCCCCCGGTGGAGTGGGAGCTGCTCAGCCGGGCGGTGGGCCGCACCGTGGCGGGCGGCCGTGCGCTGGCCGCCGCCGCGGTCGACCCGGAGCTGCCCGCGCGGCTGGTGGCCGCCGGGATGCCGACGGCCGCGGCGTGCGCGCGGGCACTGGCCGCCGCGACCCGGGCCCGCCGCCCGGACCGGCTGGGCGCGATGCTGCCCGCCTCCCCGGACGCGTTCGCCACCGCCTGGCTGGCCGCGGCGCTGTACTCGGCTGCCGCGGCACGGGAGTTCACCGCAACCGCGTGGGCCGGGCGGACGTCCCTGAGCGTGTAGGGCGGGGTGCGTACGGCGGGCGCGGGTGCGTCCGCCGCGTCGAGCGAGGGAGTACGGCATGCGTGACCGGACCGGTCCGACCCGCGCGCCGGGGACCGTACGGGTGCCGGGGACCCTCCGTGCGCGGGGGACCGTACGTGCACCGGGGGCGCGCCGAGGCGTGGCCCCGCCGCACCGCCCGCGCACCCGGGACGGCCTGCTCGTGCCCGACGGCGCCCGCCCCCGGCTCCTCCCCCGCCTGCCGGAGTCCCGCCGCGCCCGGCGCCGCCTGCTGCGCTGCGCGGTGGCCCTGTGCGTGCTCGCGCTGCTGCCCTCCGCGTGGCTGCGGCTCACCCAGGACAGCCGGGTGCGTTCCGAGCAGGACGTGCCGAGCGCGCCCGTCGCCGTGGTGTTCGGCGCGGGACTGACCGGCAACGTCCCGTCGGCCTACCTCGCGCACCGGCTCGACGCGGCGGTACGGCTCTACGACGCGGGCAAGGTGCGGGTGATCCTCGCCACCGGCGACAACAGCCGCCCTTCCTACAACGAACCGGCCGCGATGCGCACCTACCTGGAGGCGCACGGCGTGCCCGCCTCCCGTGTGGTGCTGGACTACGCCGGTTTCGACACCTGGGACTCCTGCGACCGCGCCCGGCGGATCTTCGGGGTGCGGCGCGCGGTGCTCGTCACCCAGGGCTTCCACGTCGACCGGGCGCTGGCGCTGTGCAAGGCCGCCGGGATCGACGCGTACGGCGTCGGCGTCGACGAGCGGCACGACGCCACCTGGTACGCCGGCGGCACCCGGGAGGTGCTGGCCGCGGACAAGGCCGCACTCGACGTCGTACTCAAACCGAACCCGAAGTTCCTGGGCCGCCACGAGACCGCAGTGGCCCGCGCCCTGGCCGCCCGCTGAGCGGTGGGAAGCGACCGCTTGGTTAGCATGGCGGCCACCGACCCGAGGGAGCCGCCATGCCGTCCGCCCGGCAGCACATCTACCGGACCGAGCTGGTCTGGACCGGCAACGTCGGCACCGGCACGGACTCCTACCGCTCCTACCGCCGTACCCACGAGGTCACAGCACCCGGCACACCCGTGATCGCCGGGTCCGCCGACCCGCACTTCCGCGGTGACGCCGACCGGTGGAACCCCGAGCAGATGCTGCTCGCCGCGCTCTCGCAGTGCCACATGCTCTCCTACCTCCACCTCTGCGCGGTCAACGGCGTCGTGGTGACCGGCTACACCGACCGTGCCGAGGGCACCATGACCGAGACGCCCGACGGCGCCGGCCACTTCACCGAGGCCGTCCTGCGCCCCGAGGTCGAGGTCGCCTCCCCCGACATGCTCGACCTGGCCCACGCCCTCCACGAGCGCGCCCAGGAGCTCTGCTTCATCGCCAACTCCGTCAACTTCCCCGTCCACCACGCCCCCACCGCGAGGCCCGTTCCCACCTCCCCCGCGTAACCCCGGCCCACGAAGCGGCCGCCGCCGCGCTCACACCGGGGCACCCGGGGGGATGAGGGCAGCGTTGCCGTCGGGAAATCGGCGGGATGTCCTCGGGAAACAGCGGCGGCGCAGGGTTGCGGGTATGGAGAACCGAACCGAGACGCGCCCGACGATCGTGCTGGTCGGCCACGGCATGGTCGGGCAGCGCTTCCTGGAGGCGCTGGCCGACCGCGGGCTCACCGCCAGGGCCCGGGTGGTGGTGCTGTGCGAGGAGCCGCGCGCGGCCTACGACCGGGTCCATCTGACCTCGTACTTCTCCGAGGGGACCGCCCCGGAGGAGCTGGGCCTGGTACCGGACGGCTTCATGGCGCGGCACGGCATCGAGCTGCGGCTCGGCGACCCCGCGGTGGCCGTCGACCGGGACGCGCGGACGGTGACGGCCCGCTCGGGGGTGGTCGTGGCGTACGACACGCTGGTGCTGGCCACCGGCTCGTACCCGTTCGTGCCGCCGGTGCCGGGCCGGGACGCGGCGGGCTGCTTCGTCTACCGCACCATCGAGGACCTGCTCGCGATCGAGGCGTACGCGGCGGGCGCGACCAGCGGCACCGTGGTCGGCGGCGGCCTGCTCGGCCTGGAGGCGGCCGGCGCCCTGAAGGGCCTGGGCCTGGACACGCACGTCGTGGAGTTCGCGCCCCGGCTGATGCCGGTGCAGGTCGACGAGGGCGGCGGCCGGGCGCTGCGGCGCCGGATCGAGCAGCTGGACGTGGCCGTGCACACCGGCGTCGGCACCCAGGAGGTCGTCGCCGGCCCGGACGGGCGGGTGCGCGCGATGGCGCTGTCCGACGGTTCGACGCTCGGCACCGACCTGGTGGTGTTCTCCGCGGGAGTCCGGCCGCGCGACCAGCTGGCGCGGGAGTGCGGCCTGCCGGTCGGCGAACGCGGCGGCATCGTGGTCGACGCGTCCTGCCGCACCGCGGACCCCTCGGTGTACGCGATCGGCGAGTGCGCGCTCGCCGCCGACGGCCGCGTCTACGGCCTGGTCGCCCCCGGCTACGAGATGGCCGAGACGGCCGCCCGCCGGATCGCGGGCGAGACGGCCGCGTTCACCGGCGCGGACACCTCCGCGAAGCTGAAGCTGCTCGGCGTGGAGGTGGCGAGCTTCGGCGACGCGCACGGCGCCGCCGACGGCTGCCTGGACGTGGTGTACGCCGACCCGCGCTCCGGGGTCTACCGCAAGCTGGTGGTCGCCGAGGACGGCACGCTGCTCGGCGGGGTGCTGGTCGGCGACACCGAGTCGTACGGGCTGCTGCGCCCGCTGACCGGCACGGTGCCGCCGGTCGCGGCCGAGCACCTGGTGCTCCCGGCGAGCGCGGGCGCGGGCGGCGGCGCCGCGGGACTGGGCGTGTCCGCGCTGCCCGACGACGCCGTGATCTGCTCCTGCCACAACGTGGCGAAGGGCACGGTGCGTTCGGCCGTCACCGACCACTCCTGCACCTCGGTGCCGGACGTGAAGAAGTGCACCCGGGCCGGCACCGGCTGCGGCAGCTGCGTGAAGGTGCTCGGGCAGATCGTGACCGCCGAACTCGCCGCGAACGGCGTCGAGGTGGACACCGGCCTGTGCCGCTGCTTCCCGCAGACCCGCACCGAGCTGTACGAGATCGTGCGCGCGCTGCGCATCACCTCCTACCGCCAACTGCTCGACGGATACGGGCGGGAGGCGGCGCGCGGCGGCGAGGGGTGCGAGGAGTGCAAGCCCGCGGTCGCCTCGATCCTCGCGTCGCTGGCGCCGGTGATCGGGGCGAGCGGGCACGTCCTGGACGGCGAGCAGGCCGCGTTGCAGGACACCAACGACCGGTTCCTGGCCAACATGCAGAAGAACGGCTCCTACTCGATCGTGCCGCGGGTGCCGGGCGGCGAGATCACCCCGGAGAAGCTGATCGTGATCGGCGAGGTGGCCCGGGACTTCGGCCTCTACACGAAGATCACCGGCGGCCAGCGGATCGACATGTTCGGCGCCCGGGTGGAGCAGCTCCCGCTGATCTGGGCCCGGTTGGTCGACGCCGGGTTCGAGTCCGGCCACGCCTACGGCAAGGCGCTGCGCACCGTGAAGTCCTGCGTGGGGCAGAGCTGGTGCCGGTTCGGCGTGCAGGACAGCGTGCGGATGGCGATCGACCTGGAGCTGCGCTACCGGGGGCTGCGCTCCCCGCACAAGCTCAAGTCGGCGGTGTCGGGGTGCGCCCGGGAGTGCGCGGAGGCGCAGTCGAAGGACTTCGGGGTGATCGCGACCGCGTCCGGCTGGAACCTCTACGTCGGCGGCAACGGCGGCGCCACCCCGCGCCACGCGGACCTGCTCGCCAAGGACCTCTCGGACGCCGAACTCGTCCGGCTGATCGACCGGTTCCTGATGTTCTACGTGCGCACCGCGGACCGGCTGGAGCGCACCAGCGTGTGGCTGGAGCGCATCCCGGGCGGCCTGGACCACGTACGGGACGTGGTGGTGCACGACTCGCTGGGCATCTGCGCGGAGTTGGAGGCGCTGATGGCCGAGCACGTGGCGCACTACCGCGACGAGTGGGCGGACACCGTGGGCGACCCCGAGCGGCTGCGCCGGTTCGTGTCCTTCGTGAACGCGCCCGACACCCCCGACCCCACGGTCCGCTTCGTGCCGGAGCGCGACCAGATCAAGCCCGAGCCGGTACTGCTGGCCCTGACCGAGACGGTGACCGTATGAGTGCCACGACCGATCTGACCGCGCCGACCGCCGCCGCGGAAGCTCCCGACCGCCCGGCCACGGTCGAACTGCGGGTCCCCGGCGGCTGGTTCGCGGTGTGCCGGCTCGACGCGCTGGAGCCCGGCCGCGGGGTGGCGGTACTGCTGCCCGACGGTGCGCAGGCCGCGCTCTTCCGGGTGCGCGGCGGGAAGCTGTACGCGATCGGGAACGTGGACCCGTTCACCGGTGCGGGCGTGCTCAGCCACGGCCTGGTCGGCTCCACCGCGCCCGGCCACCGCCCGTACGTGGCCTCGCCCCTGCTCAAGCAGCGGTTCGACCTGGCGGACGGGCGGTGCCTGGACGACGACACGGTGGCCGTGGCGAGCTACCCGGTACGGCTCGCCTGACGCGCTACGGCGCTTCGTCCGCGGCGGGGGGCGGCGCGCTGCTGGCCCGCTCCACCAGCCGCGTGGCCAGGTCCACCCGCAGGGTGCTCGGCTGCTTGCCGCGGCTGAGGTCCAGCACCAGCCGCGCGGCGGCCTCGGCCATCTCCGTCAGCGGCTGCCGGACGGTGGTCAGCGGCGGGCTGATCCAGCGGGCCAGCGGCAGGTCGTCGAAGCCGACCACGCTCACGTCCTGCGGGACGCGCAGGCCCAGTTCGCGGGCGGCCTCGTAGAGCCCCAGGGCCTGGAGGTCGTTGCCGGTGAAGACGGCGGTGGGGCGGTCCGGGCGGCCCAGCAGCGCCAGTCCGGCGGTGTAGCCGGCCTCGTGGTGGAAGTCGCCGGACCGCACCAGCGCCGGGTCGTAGCCGACGCCGGCGGTCTCCAGGGCCGCGCGGTAGCCGTCGATCCGGGCCCGGCTGCACATCATGCCGTCGGGCCCGCCGATCACGCCGATCCGGCGGTGCCCCAGCTCCAGCAGGTGGCGGGTGGCGGCGAGGCCGCCCTGCCAGTTGGCCGCGCCGATCGCGGGGACGTCCTCGCCCGGGTCGCCGGCCGGGTCCAGCACCACGAACGGGATGTCGCGGCTGATCAGCTGGGCGCGCTGCGCCGGGTCGAGGCCGGACAGCACCAGGATCACCCCGGTGGGGCGGCGGGCGAGCACCCCGTCCACCCAGGTCTGCCCGGGGCTGAGCCGGCCGGCGGACTCCGACAGCACCACGTTCAGGCTCTCCTGCCGGGCCACGTTCTCCACCCCGCGGATCACCTCCATCGCCCAGGAGCTCTCCAGCTCGTGGAAGACCAGGTCGATCAGCGGCGCCGGCTGCACGCTGCCGCGCCGCCGCTGGTAGCCGTGCCGGCGCAGCAGCTCCTCCACCCGGCTGCGGGTGGCGGGTGCGACATCGCCCCGGCCGTTGAGGACCTTCGAAACAGTCGGAGCCGACACGCCCGCGGCCCGTGCGATCTCGGCAAGCGTCGCGGTGCCGCCGCCGGACGGCTCCGGCTGGTCGTCACGGGGCGGCTGCACGCTGGTGGTACTCATACCCGTGATCGTAGCCCGCCCGCCCCGCAAGAGCAGCGCCCTTAACCTTCGCTCCCTCTTACGAAACTTTCGCTCCCCACCCCGCCGCCATCCCCCCAACCCCCACCCGCCACTGCCCGCACACCGGGCAGCGGCGGTCGGGCTGCTACTCGCCGGGTTCGACGGCAGGGGGGCCGGCCAGGGCCTGGGCGCCGGAGGCGACGAGGGTGGCGATGACGCGGTCGAGGGTCGCGAGGTCGTCCGGGGGGAGGGCGGCGAGCGCGGGCGGGGGGTTGCCGAGGATCGCGTTCGCGCGGGCCGCGGCGGCCTGCCCCTGCTCGGTCGCGGAGACGATCTTGCAGCGGCGGTCGGTGGGGTGCTGGCGGCGCTCGACGAGGCCGCGTTTCTCCAGGTCGTCGACGATGAGCGTGAGGTAGGGGCGGTCGGAGGCGAGTTCGGTGGCGAGGTCGCTCATCCGGTAGGGGCGCGCGGCGATCCGGCGCAGCGCCTTGACCCGGAAGAAGCTCATCCCGAGCGCTTCGGCGGTCTCCTTGCGCCGTTCGTTCTGCTCCAGCACCAGCGCGCGGAGGTTGCTCCAGATCCGCTCGGCCGCCCCCGTCCGGACCTCGGCACCCGCAGCCGCACCCGAATCCGCACCTGAATTCGCGCCCGCACCCGTTGCCGCTTCCGCCGCCGTCACGACGCGCTCACCGCCATCTCGTCCTTCTCCACCTCCGGCGCCATCAGCGCCGACGCCGTACGCTCCGCCGTCCCGCGCGCCCAGCGCCCGGTCGTGAGGACGCCGAGCGCCAGCACGGCCGCCCCGCACCCGGCGATGATCCACCATGCTCCCTCGTGCAGCCCGGCCGCCAGTGCCGCGCCCAGCACCGCGACGCCGAGCGACGAGCCGACCTGCCGGCTGGTGGAGGCGACCGCGGCGGCCACCCCGGCCTGCGCGCGCGGCATCCCGGACACCGCGGTGTTGGTGATCGGCGCGTTGATCAGGCCGAAGCCGATGCCGAACAGGACGTAGGAGGCGAACAGTTCGGCGTTGTGCTCCTCCGCGTGGAACGCCGAGAAGAGCACGCCGCTGGCGGTCATCGTGATCCCGGCGAGCACCAGCGGCAGCCGCGGCCCGCGGGCGCCGACCAGCCGGCCGGACAGCGGCGCGAAGACCAGGCACATCACGGCCATGGGCACCATGTACAGACCGGCCTTCAGCGCCGACAGGCCGCGGTCGTTCTGGAGGTAGAGGGTGTTGAGGAAGAGGAACCCGCCGAGCGCGGCGAAGCCGCACACCGCGATGAGGGTGGCGCCGCTGAAGGGCACGCTGCGGAAGAACCGCACGTCGATCAGCGGGTCGAACCTGCGGCGCTCGTAGCCGGCCAGCGCCAGCACCGCCGCCGCGGCCACCACGAAGCAGCTGACGATCAGCGGCGAGCCCCAGCCCGCGCCGGTGCCCTCGATGATCCCGTAGGTGAGGGTGCCGAGCAGCAGGATCACCAGCACCTGGCCGACCGGGTCGATCCGGCGGGCCCGGGGCGCCCGCGACTCGGGCACGAACCGCGCGGTCAGCACCAGCGCGGCCAGGCCGACCGGCACGTTGATCCAGAAGATCGAGCGCCAGCCGACGGACTCCACCAGCGCACCGCCGATGATCGGACCGGCCGCCATGCTGATGCCGACCACACCGCCCCACACGCCGATCGCCTTCGCCCGCTCCTTGGGGTCGACGAAGGTGTTGGTGATGATCGACATCGCTACGGGGTTGAGCATCGAGCCGCCGACCGCCTGGAGCATGCGGAAGGCGATCAGCCAGCCCAGCCCGGGAGCGAGGCTGCACAGCGCCGACCCGAGGGTGAAGACCACCAGGCCGATCTGGAAGATCCGTTTCCGCCCGACCCGGTCGGCGGTGGAGCCGGCCAGCAGCAGCAGCGAGGCGATCACCACCAGGTAGGCGTCGATCGTCCACTGGAGCCCGGAGAGCGAGGCGTGGAAGTCCCGCTGCATCGAGGGCAGCGCGACGTTGAGGATCGTGTTGTCCAGGCTGACGATCAGCAGGCTCATGCAGCAGATCGCCAGGACCAGCATCCGGCGCCGGTAGGTCAGTTCGGGCATACCTTCGCGTCCCGGCCTCTCGCATCGCTTGTACAAGTAGAATCATTACTACTCTACAACCGATTTCGTTGTTGTCGTACAACCGTTTCGGGGTCCGCTCCCCCGGTACGGGACAATGGCCGCATGACCGCTGACGCCACCCTGGCCCCGCCCGCGACCGGCGCACCCCGGCCGAAGGCCGCACTCGAGCCGACCGGCGCACCCCAGCCGAAGGCCGCACCCGCCCCGGGTGCCCTCCAGATCGGCCCGCACACCGTGTGGCCCCCGGTCGTGCTCGCCCCCATGGCCGGGATCACCAACGCGCCGTTCCGCACCCTGTGCCGCGAGTTCTCCGGCGGCCAGGGGCTCTTCGTCAGCGAGATGATCACCACCCGCGCCCTGGTCGAGCGCAACGAGAAGACGATGCAGCTCGTCCACTTCGACGCCGCCGAGACCCCCCGGTCGATCCAGCTGTACGGCGTGGACCCGGTGACCGTCGGCAAGGCGGTGCGGATGATCGTGGACGAGGACCTCGCCGACCACATCGACCTCAACTTCGGCTGCCCGGTGCCGAAGGTCACCCGCAAGGGCGGCGGCTCGGCCCTGCCCTTCAAGCGCAACCTGCTGCGGTCGATCCTGCGGGAGGCGGTCGGCAGCGCGGGCGACCTGCCGGTCACCATCAAGATGCGCAAGGGCATCGACGACGACCACCTGACCTACCTCGACGCCGGCCGGATCGCCGTCGAGGAGGGCGTGACCGCGGTCGCGCTGCACGGCCGCACCGCCGCCCAGCACTACGGCGGCACCGCCGACTGGGACGCCATCGCCCGGCTCAAGGAGCACGTCCCGGAGATCCCCGTGCTGGGCAACGGCGACATCTGGTGCGCCGAGGACGCGGCGCGGATGATGCGCGAGACCGGCTGCGACGGGGTGGTGGTCGGCCGCGGCTGCCTGGGTCGGCCGTGGCTGTTCGGCGACCTGGTCGCCGCACTGGGCCCCGGTCGTACGGGCGAGGGCGGCGACCAGGCCGCCGCCCGCCCCGACTTCGCCGCGGTCGCAGCGGTGATGCTGCGGCACGCCGACCTCCTCGGGCGGTGGCTGGGCGACGAGACGCGCGGAGTGGTCGACTTCCGCAAGCACGTCCCCTGGTACACCAAGGGGTTCTCGGTCGGCTCCGACGTCCGCCGCGCGCTGGCCACCGCGTCGTCGCTGGCCGAACTGTCCGACCTGCTCGGCTCGCTGGACCAGACGCAGCCGTGGCCGGCGCACGCCGACGGGCCGCGGGGCCGTACCGCCGCGGGCAAGCGGGTCGTCCTGCCGGACGGCTGGCTGAACGACCCGTACGAGTGCGCGGCGCTGACGGAGGACGCGGAGTCGGACACCTCGGGCGGCTGAACCGGGCAGCGCAAGGCCCGGCGATACGTACCTTTCGTACGTCCGACAGATGAGACGCGGGGACGGCGGATCACGTGATTCGCGCCACGTCTGATATGCCATTCGCTCAAATGAGCGCACATCAGAGCGCGCTACTTCTCGAATGCTTGGCACTCAGTGCCATTCGGTTGTGTACACCCCGCCCGCGTAGCCGTCACCGTGCGTACCCGTATCGGCCGTCGCACCTCGCGCTTCGGGGTCGTCCGTTCGACTCGTGAACGCACCGCCCCGACCCGACCGGTAGCCGCGTGCTTTGGATTAGACGGCAGACGAGCGGTTACACCCGTGTGTCGTGATGATGGACGGCCTTGGGCACCTTCGAGATGGGTACGCTCCCCGCCGTCAGGGCAACCAGGACGCGAGGAGTCAACGGACCCGTGTCGACACGCGAGAAGAAGCGCAAGTACGTCTACGACTTCACTGAGGGCAACAAGGACCTCAAGGATCTGCTCGGCGGGAAGGGTGCGAACCTCGCCGAGATGACCAACCTCGGCCTCCCGGTCCCGCCGGGCTTCACCATCACCACCGAGGCGTGCAAGGTCTACCTGGAGTCCGGTGCGGAACCGGCCGCGCTCCGCGACGAGGTGAGTGCGCACCTCGACGCGCTGGAGCAGCGGATGGGCCGCACCCTCGGCCAGCACGACAACCCGCTGCTGGTGTCGGTGCGTTCCGGGGCGAAGTTCTCCATGCCGGGGATGATGGACACCGTCCTGAACATCGGGCTGTCCGACGCGTCCGTGGCGGGGCTGGCCGCGCAGGCCGGCGGCGACGAGCGGTTCGCCTGGGACTCCTACCGGCGCCTGGTGCAGATGTTCGGCAAGACCGTGCTCGGGGTGGACGGCGACCTCTTCGAGGAGGCGCTGGAGGAGGCGAAGCGGGCCAAGGGCGCCGACAGCGACCTCGGGCTGGATGCGGCCGACCTGCGGCGGCTGGTCGAGGAGTTCAAGGCGATCGTCGAGGCGCACGCCGGGCGGGAGTTCCCGCAGCAGCCGCGCGAGCAGATGGACCTGGCGATCCGGGCCGTCTTCGACTCCTGGAACACCGAGCGGGCCAAGCTCTACCGCCGCCAGGAGCGCATCCCCGGCGACCTGGGCACCGCGGTCAACGTCTGCTCGATGGTCTTCGGCAACCTCGGCCCCGACTCCGGCACCGGGGTGGCCTTCACCCGCGACCCGGCCAGCGGCCAGCAGGGCGTCTACGGCGACTACCTCCAGAACGCCCAGGGCGAGGACGTGGTGGCCGGCATCCGCAACACGGTGCCGCTCGCCGACCTGGAGGCGATCGACAAGGCGTCGTACGACCAGCTGATGAAGATCATGGAGACGCTGGAGACGCACTACCGGGACCTGTGCGACATCGAGTTCACCATCGAGCGCGGCCAGCTGTGGATGCTCCAGACCCGGGTCGGCAAGCGGACCGCGGCCGCCGCGTTCCGGATCGCCACGCAACTGGTCGACCAGGGGCTGATCGACGAGGCCGAGGCGCTGCAACGGGTCAACGGCGCGCAGCTCGCCCAGTTGATGTTCCCCCGGTTCGAGGACGCCGCGACCGCCGGGGACTCCCGCTACCGGCGGATCGGCTGGGGCATCGCCGCCTCGCCGGGCGCGGCGGTCGGCAAGGCGGTCTTCGACTCGTACACCGCCGTGAAGTGGTCGCGCTCGGGTGAACGGGTCATCCTGATCCGGCGCGAGACCAACCCGGACGACCTGAACGGCATGATCGCCGCCGAGGGCATCCTCACCTCGCGCGGCGGAAAGACCTCGCACGCGGCCGTGGTGGCCCGCGGGATGGGCAAGACCTGCGTGTGCGGGGCGGAGGAGCTGGAGGTCGACACCAAGCGGCGCCGGCTGACCGCGCCGGGCGGTGTGGTGATAGAGGAGGGCGACCTCATCTCGATCGACGGGTCCTCGGGGAAGGTCTACGTCGGGGAGGTGCCGGTGGTGCCCTCTCCGGTGGTCGAGTACTTCGAGGGCCGGATGCACGCCGGTGCGGAGGAGGCCGACGAACTGGTGCAGGCGGTGCACCGGGTGATGGCGTACGCCGACCGGGTGCGGCGGCTGCGGGTGCGGGCCAACGCCGACAACGCCGAGGACGCCGCGCGGGCCCGGCGGTTCGGCGCGCAGGGCATCGGGCTGTGCCGCACCGAGCACATGTTCCTGGGCGAGCGGCGGGAGTTGGTGGAGCGGCTGGTGCTCGCCGACACCGACGCCGAACGGGAGGAGGCGCTGGGCGCGCTGCTGCCGTTGCAGAAGGCCGACTTCGTGGAGCTCTTCGAGGCGATGGACGGACTGCCGGTCACCGTACGGCTGTTGGACCCGCCGCTGCACGAGTTCCTGCCGGACATCACGGAGTTGTCGGTGCGGGTCGCGCTCGCCGAGGCCCGCAAGGACGCCAACGAGAACGACCTGCGGCTGCTCCAGGCGGTGCACAAGCTGCACGAGCAGAACCCGATGCTGGGGCTGCGCGGGGTGCGGCTCGGCCTGGTCATCCCCGGGCTGTTCGCGATGCAGGTGCGGGCGATCGCCGAGGCGGCGGCGTACCGGCGCTCGGTGAAGGGCGACCCGCGCCCGGAGATCATGATCCCGCTGGTGGGCACCGTGCAGGAGCTGGAACTCGTCCGCGACGAGGCCGACGCGGTGATCGCCGAGGTCGAGGCGGCCAGCGGCACCGAGCTGAGGCTGTCGATCGGCACCATGATCGAGCTGCCGCGGGCCGCGCTGACCGCCGGGCAGATCGCGGAGGCGGCCGAGTTCTTCTCCTTCGGCACCAATGACCTCACCCAGACGGTGTGGGGCTTCTCCCGGGACGACGTGGAGGCGTCGTTCTTCACCGCCTACCTGGAGAAGGGCATCTTCGGGGTGTCCCCGTTCGAGACGATCGACGCCGACGGGGTCGGGTCCCTGGTCCGCTCGGCCGCGGAGGCGGGGCGCGCGGTACGCCCCGGCCTGAAGCTCGGGGTGTGCGGCGAGCACGGCGGCGACCCGGAGTCGGTGCACTTCTTCCACCGGGTGGGCCTGGACTACGTCTCCTGCTCACCCTTCCGCATCCCCGTCGCCCGCCTCGAAGCCGGGCGGGCGGGGCTGAGTTGACCACCTGAAACCGGGGCCGGGTCGGCCCGCCGGCGGCGGCCCCCACCGGGGCCGCCCAACCCTCACCACCGGCATCCCCCGACCCGCCCCACCGGGGGCGGCCCCTTCGTGCGGAAGCGGCCGCCCCCGCCCCCTTGCCGAAGTCCCCCCGGCCGCCGGGCCAGGCACCCGTCATGCCCGTGCCGCGGCGACGGCGTCGGTGTACTGCTCGGTGGTCAGATCACCGTCCTCGATCCCCAGGTCCGCGAGCACCTCCCGTACGTCGGCGAGCGCCGCGGCGAGTTCGTCGTCCGGCACGACCGTCTCCAACTCGATCCAGTGCTGCCCGCCGACCTCGGGCACCCGTACGAGGGTGGCGAGCATCCGGCGTCCGCGGGATGTGAAGCCGTAGTTCCGGCAGTGCTTCTCGAACTCGATCACGGGCGTGTACCCGAGGCCGCGCACGATCTCGTGCACAGCGGCGGCATCCTCGACGGCGGTCTCCGCCTCGGGCTTGGAGCCGGACGCCTCGTCCACCCGGGCACCCTTGTACGTGAGAACCGTGCGGGTGGCCTCCGGCCCGCGCACGGTGCGCACCCGCAGCTCACGGTCCTCGCCGGTCAGCTCCCGGCCGGGGGTGTCGTAGTACGTGTCGCGGTAGACCTCGGCGCGGCCGGCCGCACGGGATTCCAGTCCGGCGAGCACCCGCTCGGGGTCGCGCACGCGCGCTTTCAACTCGGCCTCTATCAACTGCCCTCCTCCCTCAGACAACGCGCTCGGCCTCGGCGACAAGCGCGTCCAGCATCCTCCGAAACCCCCCGAACAGCGGCCCCGACGGCGTGTGCATCACCTTGTACACGGCGGACTCATGCCCTTCCCAACCCGCGGTGAACGCCGAGAGGTACATGGTGGTGTCGAGGCGGATGATCCGCCAGGTGGGCAGGACTCGGTAGCGGTAGACGGCGAGTTGACTGCCTGCGGCCAGCTCGCGCAGCCGAGCCTCGGCCAACTGGATGCCACCGGCCAGTGACTCTGCCGACTCGCCGATCTCCGCTGCGCGCGTGGCGACGGCAGGGGCTCTCGGGTCCAGCAGCAGCACGCGTACCCGGGGCGGCTTTGTGCGGGTCAACCCGGGCCTCAGCAGAGAGTCGTTCAAAGCGAGCAGGCCGAGCCCGCGCACCGCGAGTACGTCGATCTCCGCCGCGGTCGCCGCATGCTGCCGGATCTCCTCGGCCGCAGCCGCCTGAGCCGCGTAGACCCGCACGACCTCGGGGAAAGCGGCGAGGTCGAAAGCGACGCCTTTTGAGCGAGCCTGTCGGCCAGGAGCCAGGCCGAGCAGTCGGCGCGCGTCGTCGGGCATACCGAGGCCGTCAGCCACGCGCTCGTACACATCAAGGCGCGAGATCTCGCGACGACCGTTGATGATCTCGTTCACCCGGCTCTGTGTCATGTCGACGGCGCCGGCGATACGGGCCTGGCTGACGCCGGAGCAGCGCTGCACATGGCGGAACACAGCACCGATGTCCCGATTCCGCAGGGCCTCTCTCATCTCGGCCCGCTGCCAGGCCCACTCCGGCATCGCCAACCGCGGGCCTGCTGCTGTGCCCATCTCAACTCCGCACCGTCCAGGGCGGGATGAGAAACCATCCCACGGTGAGATTACCGTGCGGGTGTCGAATCGGCACGCACGGTCACGGACCCTGTTCACACGCGCTCGTTTTTCGCTCTACACAAGGAGGCTGCTCGGCATGACCGCAACTCTCGTACCGTTCGGCGCAAAGGTGCCGGTGCCCACGTTTGTGGTGACCATCGATCCGTCGGCGTTCACCTACGACGAGACACGTCAGGTGAACATCACGGCAGGCGGCAGCCTGTGGGCCGGTGAACCGCTCGCGGCCTCGTCCACGGCGACCAACAACGACACCTCGCCCGGCACTCCGCCCGACGAGGACGCCGACCCGTACGCTTTCCCCGAGCCGGAGCCCGGGCACTTCCCGTCGGCCCACCGACTGACGAAGCTCGCGTAGGGCCATGACAGCGTCGCGCGGGCATGTGCTGGTCATCGCAGAACAACTCGACCCGACCGCTGACCTCGTGGTCCAGGCGCTCAACGAACGCCATGTGCCGGTCCTGCGTTTCGACCTGAGCGAGTTCCCCGTGGCCGTCACCCTGGCGGCCGAACATCGGGACGTGGCGCACGGTTGGACCGGCACGCTGGCACGGCGCGAGCAAACGGTGCGGCTGGAGGGGGTCCGGGCCGTCTACTACAGGCGGCCTGGGCTCCCGGCCGTCTCTCCGGATGTCGCCGAGGTCTACCGGGAATGGGCCGTCTCCCAGGCATTGGTGGGCATGGTGCAGATCCTTGCCTCGCTGCCCGCCGCGTGGATGCACCATCCGGATGTGTACCGGGCCAGCGCACACAAGCCCGGGCAGCTCGTTACCGCCACGACAGCCGGCCTGCAAGTACCCCGATCGTTCATCGGCAACGACCTGGCCGCTGCCCGACGCTGGGGGCGGACCATCGGCGGACCGCTGGCGTCGAAGCCGGTAGCCGCGGCGTCGCTGCAACTGCCGGACTCCCCGCCCACGATGATTCCGACCCGCCGCATCGACGTCTCGGACCTGGACGAGTCCTTTGAGCTGACCGCGCACTACCTCCAGGAGTGGGTTCCGAAGAAATACGAGGTACGGCTGACCGTCGTCGGGCAGCAGATGTTCCCCGTCGCCATCCACGCCGGAAGCGATGCGGCCAGGGACGACTGGCGCAGTGACTACGACGCGCTGGAATACGAGCAGGTCCCGATCCCCGACGATGTCGCCGAGGGCGTCCGACGTTTCATGGCCGGCTACCGCTTGAACTACGGAGCCTTCGACTTCGCCGTTCTGCCGGACGGCCGGTGGGTCTTCTACGAGTGCAACCCAGCCGGCCAGTGGCAGTTCATCGCCGCTGCCACCGGTCTCCCCATCGCGGAGGCGCACGCCTCCCTGTTGACAGGAGTGATCACGTGAGCCGTCCCGACAACGAAGCCACGACGGCCTTGCGTCTGGCGCTGGCACGGCAGCTCACCAACGACGGCGTCCTACGCTCCACCGGCTGGCGCAAGGCAGTCGAGGAGACCCCCCGCCACCTCTACGTGCCGGTCTTCTACCGACAGGCGAACGGTGCGTGGGAGCCGGTGACCGCGGAGTCTCCGGGATACTTCGACGCCGTCTACGGCGACAACGCCCTGACGACACAGGTCACCGACGGCCACTCGACATCGTCTTCCAGCCAGCCGAGCCTCATGCTCGACATGCTGGAGGCGCTCGACGTCGAAGACGGTGACAAGGTCGGCGAAGGCGCAACCGGCACGGGCTATAACAGCGGCCTGATCTGCCACCGGGTCGGCGACAGGAACCTCATCACGATCGAAGTCGACGCGACGCTCGCGCGCATCGCCGAGGCACGACTTCGCGCGTGCGGTTACACACCCCGAGTGGTGGCCGGAGACGCCCGGGACGGCTTTCCCGACGATTTCCCGCTGGACCGGCTGATCGTCACCTGCGGCTTCGACACCTTTCCCTATGCCCTGGCGAAGGGGGTACGCCGAGGCGGGGTGGTGGTCTGCCCGCTGGGGCGGGGCACCGCCAGGCTGGTCATGAGCGGGAACGGTGTACTGGAAGGCCGTTTCCTCCCGGGTGGCTCGTACTTCATGAAAGCGCGGGCAGCCGGTGCGGTCGGCAGGGTCCCCTACCCTCACGACGCCGGGCCCTTCACGGCGCGGACCGCCGGGACCGACATCGCCCTGCTCCGCGGGGAGATGTTCCGCTTCGTGGGGTCTCTCGCGCTGGGCGAGTTCAGCGACGCCACCGAACTCGACCATGACGGCAGCGCCGTGGGGTACCGCGTCTGGACCCCCGATGGTTCGCTGGCGCACGTGGAGGGCGGCACGGTCCGGCAGGCGGGTCCCCGGAAGCTGTGGGACGTTCTGGAACTTGCCCACACATGGTTCCAGTCCCATGGGAACCCGTCGCGTGATCGCTTCGGCACCACGATCAGCCCGCACCGCCAGTTCCACTGGCTCGACGAGCCCGGGTGCCGCGTGCCGTCGGGCGCCGGGGCGGCGGACTGAGGTGGGTCAGGCCGGGAGGGGGTGGGGGGTTGGGGGGAGGGTGAGGTGGTGGAGGCGGTGGAGGCGTTCGCGGGTGGTGGGGTCGGCGGGGGCGTAGGTGGTGAGGCGGGGGCCCTGCTGGGGGCCGAGCCAGAGGTGGGTGAAGTCGAAGGCGAGCAGGCCGACGTCGGGGTTGAGGTAGCGCTTGACGTGGCTGTCGGGCTGGACGAGGACCTCGTGCCGCTCCCACATCGCGCAGAACTCGGGCGAGCCCTGCTGGAGGCGCCTGAGCAGGGCCTTCCAGGCGGGGTCGGCGAGGTGCTCGGCCATGGAGGCGCGGAACTTCGCGGCCATCAGCCGGATGTTCTCCTCCCGGTCGAGCATCCGCTCGCGCCACTGCGGGTCGGTGAAGGCCAGCCACATCAGGTTGCGGTCCTCGGGCGGCATCGCGTCGAGGTCGGTGACCAGGCGCCCGTAGGTGCGGTTGTAGGCGATGATGTCGTAGCGGCTGTTGAGGACGACCGCGGGCAGCGGTTCGAGCTGGTCGATCATGGCGCGGACGGTCGTCGACATGCCCGGGCAGTCCAGGTCCGGGTGCGGGTCGGCGGCCCCGGCGAGCGTGAACAGGTGGCGCCGCTCGATCCGGTCCAGCATCAGCGCCCGGGCGATCGCGTCGGCGACCTGCCCGGAGACCTGGATCTCCCGGGCCTGCTCCAGCCACGTGTACCAGGTGACCCCCACCGCGGCGAGCTGCGCGACCTCCTCGCGGCGCAGCCCGGGCGTACGGCGCCGGCGGCCCGGGGGCAGCCCGACCTGCTCCGGGGAGATCCGCTCGCGCCGGCTGCGCAGGAAGGACGCGAGTTCGCGCCGCCGGCTCTCGCCCGCCGCGCCGCCGGGAGCCGTACGATCCCGGATGCCGGGCCCGCTGGATGTCATGCCTCCAGCGTGCCGCACTCCCCAGCCCATTGCCAGGTGGTCCGTATACCTGGATAAACGCTGTCTGGTACCCCCCTGAGCAGCGGTCCATGGTGGAACACGTGACCGATCGCATGGAACCCACCCTCGTGTCCCGGGCCCAGGTGCTGCCCCGGGTCACTCACCTCGGCACCGGAAGGGGCAAGGGCACCACCCCCGCCCCGAACCCGACCACCCCGGCCCCGACCACCCCCGGCCCGACCACTCCCGGCCTGAGCACCCTGGGCCTGCTGACCGTCCTGCTCGGCGCCGCCCTGCCGATGGTCGACTTCTTCATCGTCAACGTCGCCCTGCCCACCATCGACCACGACCTGCACGCCGGTTCCGCGGTGCTGGAGATGGTGGTCTCCGGCTACGGCGTCGCGTACGCGGTGCTGCTCGTACTCGGCGGCCGGCTCGGCGACATGTTCGGCCGCCGCAACCTCTTCCTGTGGGGGCTGGCGCTGTTCGCCCTCACCTCGCTGGCCTGCGGGGTCGCCCCCGACGCGTGGACGCTGGTCGGCGCGCGGGTCGCGCAGGGCGCGGCGTCCGCGCTGCTGCTGCCGCAGGCCCTGGCCACCATCCAGTCCGCGACCTCCGGCAGCAGCCGCGGCAAGGCGCTGAGCTACTACGGCGCGACCGCGGGCATCGCCAGCGTGGTCGGGCAGGTGCTGGGCGGCGTCCTGGTCTCCGCGGACATCGCCGGCAGCGGCTGGCGGTCGATCTTCCTGGTGAACGTGCCGGTCGCCGCGGTCGCGTTCGTCCTGGCGCTGCGTGCGGTGCCGGAGACGAAGTCGCAGCACCCGGCGCGGATCGACCGGGCCGGCACCGGGCTGCTGGCCCTGACGCTGGTCGCGCTGCTGCTGCCCCTCACCGAGGGCCGCGCGGCCGGCTGGCCGGTGTGGGCGTGGGTGCTGCTGGCGCTGTCGCCGTTCGCCGGGGCCGCGTTCGTGGCGGTGGAGGTGCGCGGGGAGCGCACCGGCGGCAACCCGCTGCTGCCGCCGTCGCTGGTGCGTATCCACAGCGTGCGCAGCGGACTGCTGCTGATCGTGCCGTTCTGCCTGGGCTTCGGCGGCTTCATGTTCGTGCTGGCGGTGGCGATGCAGGACGGGCTGGAGTTCAGCGCGCTCCAGGCGGGCGCGGCGCTGGCCCCGCTGTGTGCGGCGTTCTTCGCCGCCTCCCTGCTCGGGCCGCGCGCGGTGGCGCGCTGGGGGCGGCTGACGGTGACCGGCGGGTCGCTGATCCAGGCGGCGGGCCTGCTGGTCCTGGCCGGC
The DNA here is from genome assembly GCF_057708125.1 of Actinacidiphila sp. bgisy145. Classification (NCBI taxonomy): domain Bacteria; kingdom Bacillati; phylum Actinomycetota; class Actinomycetes; order Kitasatosporales; family Streptomycetaceae; genus Actinacidiphila; species Actinacidiphila sp. bgisy145. Next base: position 37,643 of record NZ_JBYIRL010000032.1, on the reverse strand, counting down.
ACGTTCTTCTGGGGCTGGCCGCACCTGGGCGTGTGGGCGCTCGCGCCGGGCATGGCGGTGGCCGGCTTCGGGCAGGGCTTCGTGCTGCCGGTGGTCCTGCGGATCGTGCTGAGCGAGGTGCCCGCGGCCCAGGCGGGCGTCGGCAGCGGTGCGATGGCCACCACCCAGCAGTCCGCCCTGGCGCTGGGCGTCGCCACCCTCGGCACGCTCTTCCTGAGCCTGTCGACGTCGTCGGTCGGTATCCAGGACGCCCTGGTGTGGACCCTCCTCGCCCAGCTCGTGGCCGTGGCGGCAACGGTCGCGCTGAGCCTGCGCCTGCCCCGCAAGGTGGTCTGAGCGGGCCGGAGCGAAACAGCGAGGGGGTGCCGGGGCAGTCGCCCCGGCACCCCCTTCGTGGGCGCTCCCCGGTGAGCCCTGCGGTATGAGACCGTGGCGCAGTTGTGTCAGCCATGACCATGACCGGATGGCTGCGGGTACACGACGCGTGTCGTATACACGACAGGGAGTGCTCATGTGGGAAACGGTCGGCATACCGGAGACGGAGGCGCGGGTCTACGAGGCACTGATCTCGCGCGGCAACTCCACCGCCGACGTGCTGTCGAGCCGGGTCAACGTCACCACGTCCACGACGACGCGCGCGCTGTCCAGCCTGATCGACCGCGGTCTGGTGACGCGCACACCCGGCCGCCCGGCCCGCTACTCGGCGGTGGAGCCGTCGCTGGCCGGCTCGGTGCTGATCGCCAAACGCGAGCACGAACTCCGGCTGCTCCAGCAGCACCTGAACAAGCTGGACGAGGCGTTCCACGCCGAGAAGTCCGCACGCCGGCTCGACGCCCGGATCGAGGTGGTCACGGGCGCGCCGCAGATCTGGCGCACCTTCGTACGGGTGCAGCGCCGCGCGCAGCGCGAGATCCGGGCGTTCGACAAGCCGCCGTACTTCGTCGCCGCGGGCGAGCACGGCGACGAGGGCCCCAACCTGGAGGAGCGGCGGTTCCTGGAGGCGGGCACCATCGGCTACCGCGTGGTCTACGACCAGGAGTCGGTGGCGCTGCCCGGGCGGCTGGAGAACATCTGGGAGGGCATCCGGCGCGGCGAACGCGCCAAGGTCGGCACGTCGCTGCCGGTGAAGCTGGTGATGTGCGACGACGCCCTGGCGATCATGAGCTCCGCCGACGACTACCACAACGGCATCGCCTACCTCATCCACCCGTCCTCGCTGCTGGACATGGCGGCGGCCCTCTTCGAGTCCGTGTGGGCCCGCGCGGTGCCGCTGAACCGGTCGGGGCCGAACGGTGTCCAGGAGACGATGGACCCGCGCGACCGGCAGCTGCTCGGGCTGCTGGCCAGCGGCGCCACCGACGAGGTGATCGCCCGCACCTTCGGGTGGAGCATCCGCACGGTGCAGCGGCACATCCACGACCTGATGCAGCACGCGGGCGCGCGGACCCGCTTCCAGCTCGGCATGGAGGCGGCCCGGCGCAGCTGGCTCTAAGGCCGTCCGGCGGCCAACGGTCAGCGGCTCGCGGTCAGCAGTCAGCGGTCAGCGGCTAGCTGCTCGCGCAGTCGGCGCAGGTCCCGATGATCTCCATGGTGTGGGAGACGTCCACGAACCCGTGGGTGGTCGCGATGGACTCCGCCCACTTCTCGACCGCGGGGCCCTCGACCTCGACGGCCCGGCCGCAGCCGCGGCAGACCAGATGGTGGTGGTGGCCGCCGCCGGAGCAGCGGCGGTAGACGGACTCGCCGTCGCCGGTGCGCAGCACGTCCACCTCGCCGGCGTCGGCCAGCGACTGGAGGGTGCGGTAGACCGTGGTCAGGCCCACCGAGTCGCCGCGGTGCTTCAGCAGGTCGTGCAGGTCCTGGGCGCTGCGGAACTCGTCGACCTCGTCGAGGGCCGCCGCGACCGCGGCGCGCTGTCGGGTGGAGCGGCCGCGCACCGGCTGCTTGGTGCTGTCCACGGGTTGCCTCCTTCTCAGGTCGTCCCGAGGTCGCCGTCCCCGGACCCGGGCCCGGCGGCCCATTGTGCCAGCCCCGGCCGGACCGCCACGGCCCGGACAAGTGGAAACCGTTGTCAAGTATTGCGCGCTCGGCGCCGAAGCGGAGGCCCTCGGCGGCCCGCGCGCCGGAACGGATTTGATATGGGCCCCGCACCCGCCGGTAATCTGGAGCGACCGAACCCCCCGTCGCACTGAAGAGAGCACCGTGGCCGCCGACAAGATCGACACCATCGTCAGCCTGAGCAAGCGCCGTGGCTTCGTTTTCCCGAGCAGTGAGATCTACGGCGGTTCCAAGGCCGCCTGGGACTACGGACCGCTGGGCGTCGAGCTCAAGGAGAACATCAAGCGCCAGTGGTGGCGCGCCATGGTGATTTCGCGTGACGACGTGGTGGGACTCGACTCGTCGGTGATCCTCTCCCCCGAGGTCTGGGTCGCCTCCGGCCACGTGGCCACCTTCTCCGACCCGCTCACCGAGTGCACCTCCTGCCACAAGCGCTTCCGCGCCGACCACCTGGAGGAGGCGTACGAGGCGAAGCACGGCAGGCTACCCGCGAACGGCCTCGCCGACATCAACTGCCCGCACTGCGGCACCAAGGGCGCCTTCACCGAGCCCAAGCAGTTCTCCGGCATGCTCCAGACCCACCTCGGCCCGACGCAGGACGCCGGCTCGGTGGCGTACCTGCGGCCGGAGACCGCGCAGGGCATCTTCGTGAACTTCGCCCAGGTGCAGACCACCGCCCGCCGCAAGCCGCCGTTCGGCATCGCGCAGATGGGCAAGTCGTTCCGCAACGAGATCACGCCCGGCAACTTCATCTTCCGCACCCGCGAGTTCGAGCAGATGGAGATGGAGTTCTTCGTCAAGCCGGGCGAGGACGAGAAGTGGCACGAGTACTGGATGCAGGAGCGCTGGAACTGGTACACCGGCCTCGGCATCCGCGAGGAGAACATCCGGTGGTACGAGCACCCGAAGGAGAAGCTCTCCCACTACTCCAAGCGCACCGCTGACATCGAGTACCGCTTCCAGTTCGGCGGCCAGGAGTTCAGCGAGCTGGAGGGCGTCGCGAACCGCACGGACTACGACCTGTCGGCGCACGCGAAGGCGTCCGGCCAGGACCTGTCGTACTTCGACCAGGAGGCCGGCGAGCGCTGGTACCCGTACGTGATCGAGCCGGCGGCGGGCGTGAACCGCGCCATGCTCGCGTTCATGCTCGACGCGTACAACGAGGACGAGGCGCCCAACGCCAAGGGCGTCATGGAGAAGCGGACCGTCATGCGGCTCGACCCGCGGCTGGCGCCGGTCAAGGTCGCGGTACTGCCGCTGTCCCGCAACCCGCAGCTGTCCCCGAAGGCCAAGGGCCTGGCGACCGCGCTCCGCAAGAACTGGAACATCGAGTTCGACGACGCGGGCGCGATCGGCCGCCGCTACCGCCGCCAGGACGAGATCGGCACGCCCTTCTGCGTCACCGTGGACTTCGACACCCTCGATGACAACGCCGTCACGGTGCGCGAGCGCGACACGATGAAGCAGGAGCGCGTCTCCCTCGACCAGGTCGAGTCCTACCTCGGCTCCCGCCTGCTGGGCTGCTGACGCGACTCCGACACGACTCTGACGCGAGTCCTCGCGCGGAAAGGGGCGCGGGAACCGGATCGCCGGTTCCAGCGCCCCTTTCGCGTCTGTCTTCGGGCGCCGGCGTGTGCCTACGCCTGGGCGGAGCCGAAGCGGCGGTCGCGCCGGGCGTACTCCAGGCAGGCGCGCCACAGGTCGCGGCGGTCGAAGTCCGGCCACAGGACGTCCTGGAAGACCATCTCCGCGTAAGAGCTCTGCCACAGCAGGTAGTTGGAGGTGCGCTGCTCGCCGCTGGGCCGCAGGAAGAGGTCCACGTCGGGCATGTCGGGGTAGTACAGGTACTTCGCGAAGGTCTTCTCGTTGACCCGCCCCGGGTCCAGCCGGCCGGCGGCCACGTCGCGGGCCAGCGCCTGCGCGGCGTCGGCGATCTCGGCGCGGCCCCCGTAGTTCAGGCAGAAGTAGAGCGTCATCGCGGTGTTGCCGACCGTCTGCTCCTGCGCTACTTGGAGCTCCTGCACCACGGACTTCCACATCTTCGGCATCCGCCCGACCCAGCGGATGCGGATGCCCAGCTCGTCCATCTCGTCGCGGCGGCGCCGGATGACGTCGCGGTTGAAGTTCATCAGGAAGCGCACCTCCTCCGGCGAGCGCTTCCAGTTCTCGGTGGAGAAGGCGTACAGCGACAGGTTCTTGACGCCGATCTCCAGGCAGCCCTTGAGCACGTCGAGGACGACGCCCTCACCGACCTTGTGGCCCTCGGTCCGCGGCAGGCCCCGCTCCGTCGCCCAGCGGCCGTTCCCGTCCATCACCACGGCGACGTGCTTGGGGACCAGCTCGCCCGGGATCTTCGGCGGGCGCTCGCCGGAGGGGTGCGGCTCGGGCGCGCTGTAGGTCTTCCGGTGACGGGTGAGAATCCCGCGTCGTGCCATGGTGGTACGTCTCCCGACAGGTCGTGGCAGGTCGTTCGTCGATCATGCGGTGCGGTGCGGCGATCAGGCGGTGCGGTGCGCTGCGGTGCGGCGGGGTACGGCGTGAGCCGCGGCCGCCTCACTTCTCCACGAAGCGCAGCGACCGCAGCCCGCGCTCCAGGTGCCACTGGAGGTAGGCCGCCACCAGCCCGCTGCCCTCGCGGCAGTGGCGCGGCTCACAGGCGTCCGCGGTCTCCCAGTCGCCGCCCAGCAGCGCGCCGAGCAGTTCCAGTGCCTCCCGTGAGGGTACGACGCTTCCGGGCACCCGGCACTCGCCGCAGACGACTCCTCCCGAGCCGACCGAAAAGAACCGGTTCGGCCCGGCCATCCCGCACCGCGCGCAGTCGTCGAAGCTCGGGGCGTAGCCGTTGACCGCGAGCGAGCGCAGCAGGAAGGCGTCCAGCACCAGCCGCGGTTCGTGGGCGCCCGCGGCGAGCGTGCGCAGCGCGCCGACCAGCAGCAGGTACTGCTGCACCGCGGGCTCGCCCTCGTGGTCGGTGAAGCGCTCGGCGGTCTCCAGCATGGCGGTGCCCGCGGTGTAGCGCTCGTAGTCGGTGACGATGGCGCCGCCGTACGGGGCGATGGTCTCGCCCTGCGTGCACAACGGCAGCCCGCGGCCGACGAGTTCGCCGCCCCGGGTGAAGAACTGCACGTCCACGTGGCTGAACGGCTCCAGCCGGGCGCCGAACTTCGACTTGGTGCGGCGCACCCCGCGGGCCACCGCGCGCACCCGGCCGTTCCTGCGGGTCAGCAGGGTGATGATCCGGTCCGCCTCGCCCAGCTTCTGGGTGCGCAGCACGATGCCGTCGTCGCGGAACAGACTCATGCGGACCATTCTCGCCTACCGGGGTCCGGCCCGGGGAAACGGTTCGCCGTGCCGTGCCGCAGCGGGCCGCGCCAGGCCGCCGCCGTATCCGGACCGCGGACCACCGCCGTACGCCCCGTACGCGCACGCCGGCGGTCCGGGCCCGGGCGGGGAGGCCGGTCCGGGAGGCGGCCCCCTGGCCGGGGCCGGTCAGGCCGCTGTCGCGGCGGCCCGCAGCAGGCGGTCGATGTCGGAGGTGTTGATCGACAGGCAGCGGCCGATCGCCTCCAGCACGTCGCGTTCGGCCGGCCGGTAGGGGCCGTCGGCGAGCGCGATGTGCGCGCCTTCGAGCAGCACCCGCTCGCGGCCCTGGGGCGCGAGGTGGTCGGTGAGCGGCTCCAGCGCCTCGTGCAGCTCGATCGACAGCCAGCTGCCGCAGCCGTCGACGGCCTCGGCGAAGGAGTCCGGGCCGAGTTCGTCGGAGCGGCGGAAGCGGCCCTCGTCGGCGACGATCGCGGCCAGCAGCCCGAGCAGCTGGTCCTCGGTGCAGTCGCTGAAGCCCGCCGCCCGCACCGCGCCGACCGCGGCCTCCCGGGTCGGCTTCGCGTCGGCGCCGCCCGCGGTGAGCACGGCGAGCGCGATGGTGTGCACCGCGTCCCGCAGCATCGCGGAGAAGCGGGTGGTGGTCGGGAAGGCCAGCACCTCGGAGCCGTACTGGCGGTGGCACGCGGTGCACTCGATCACGCTGCCGGCCGAACCCCGCGCGAACAGGGGGACGTTGAAGACCGTCAGCCTGCGGGTGCCGGTTCTGCGGTGGTATGCGCGGTCGCCGCCGCACTCGGGGCAGTAGAACTCGCCGTCGTCCTCGGTGTGCCAGGATGTGCGCACACTCCAGATAGGCCCCAGTTTCATCGCACCCTCCGGCCGTCCTCGTCCCGGTACGCATCCGCAACGGCGCCAACGTGCGCAGCGGCCACGGTGCCGTCGAGCGTGATGTTAGCCACAGTTGGCTACGCCGTCAGTACCGCGTGCGGGGTCAGTTGCTGTCGGCCGGGGGCTTTTCGGCCCTCCCGGGCAGCCCGCCGCGCCCGTTTTCGGGACCTGCCGCAGCGGATGGCCGGCGCCCGGCAGACCTCCCCCCGGGGCGCGAATCACTCACCGGGGGGAAGGTCCGACCCGCGTTGACGGGCGGCCGGGCGTCGACGGGCCGAACGGGCAGTCCCGTTACCGCCCTGCGCGGTTGACGGCCGAGACGACGGCCTTCAGCGAGGCGCGGGTGGTGTTGGCGTCGATGCCGATGCCCCACATCACCCGGCCGTCGATGGCGCACTCGATGTAGGACGCGGCCTGCGCGGACGCGCCCTCGCTGAGGGTGTGCTCGGAGTAGTCCAGCAGCCGGGCGTCCACGCCGACGCCGGCCAGGGCGTCGAAGAAGGCCGAGATCGGGCCGTTGCCGCGGCCGGTGAGGGTGGTCGCCTCGCCGTCCACCTCGGCGCCGACGGTCAGTTCGTCGGCACCGTCGCTGGAGCTGGAGGTCTGGGCGGAGTGCAGCGTGATCCGGCCCCACGCGTTGTCCGGGGTGGGCAGGTACTCGTCCTGGAAGATCGCCCAGATCTGCGCCGGGGTGACCTCGCCGCCCTCGGTGTCGGTCTTGTTCTGGATGATCTTCGAGAACTCGATCTGCATCCGGCGCGGCAGGTCCAGCTTGTGGTCGTTCTTCAGCACGTAGGCGATACCGCCCTTGCCGGACTGCGAGTTGACCCGGATGACGGCCTCGTAGGAGCGGCCGACGTCCTTGGGGTCGATCGGCAGGTAGGGCACCGCCCACTCGATCTCGTCGATGCTCCTGCCCTGGGCGGCGGCGTCGGCCTCCATCGCCTCGAAGCCCTTCTTGATGGCGTCCTGGTGGGAGCCGGAGAAGGACGTGTAGACCAGGTCGCCCGCGTAGGGGTGGCGCGGGTGGATCTCCATCTGGTTGCAGTACTCGGCAGTGCGGCGGATCTCGTCGATCTGCGAGAAGTCGATCTGCGGGTCGATGCCCTGGCTGAAGAGGTTCATGCCCAGCGTGACCAGGTCCACGTTGCCGGTCCGCTCGCCCTGCCCGAACAGGCAGCCCTCGATGCGGTCCGCGCCGGCCATCAGCGCCAGTTCGGCGGCGGCCACCGCGGTGCCGCGGTCGTTGTGCGGGTGCACCGACAGGCACACGTACTCCCGCCGGGACAGGTTGCGCGACATCCACTCGAAGCGGTCGGCGTGCGTGGAGGGGGTGGAACGCTCCACCGTGGCGGGCAGGTTGAGGATGATCTCGCGGCCCTCCTCGGGCTGCCAGACGTCCATCACGCCCTCGCAGACCTCCAGCGCGAAGTCCAGCTCGGTGTCGGTGAAGATCTCCGGGCTGTACTGGTAGCCGAAGACGGTGTCGTCGCCGAGGATCTTGTCGGCGTACTCCACCACCAGGCGGGTGCCGTCCACCGCGATCTGCCGTACCTGGTCGCGGCTGCCGCGGAAGACCACCCGCCGGAAGACCGGCGCGGTCGCGTTGTACAGGTGGACGGTGGCCCGGCGGGCGCCGACCAGCGACTGGACGGTCCGCTCGATCAGCTCCTCGCGGGACTGGGTCAGCACGGAGATCGTCACGTCGTCCGGGATCGCGTCCTGCTCGATGATGGAGCGCACGAAGTCGAAGTCGGTCTGGCCGGAGGCGGGGAAGCCCACCTCGATCTCCTTGTAGCCCATGCGCACCAGCAGGTCGAACATCTCCCGCTTGCGGGCCGGCGACATCGGGTCGATCAGCGCCTGGTTGCCGTCGCGCAGGTCGGTGGACAGCCACCGGGGAGCCTTGGTGACGCGGGCGTCCGGCCAGGTGCGGTCGGGGATGTCGACCTGCTCGTACCGCCCGTACTTGTGGATCGGCATCGACGTGGCGCGCTGGGCGACGGTCGCGGCGGTGATGGGCGTGGGGCGGCCGACACGGTTCCGGCTGGGCTGGCTGTTCATCGGGGTGGCTCTCCTCGGGGCTCCGCTCGGGGCGGCCGACGGCTTGGAAACGCCGAAACTCCGCGGGGAGGGGGTCGGCCTACGACTACAGGCCCTCGCCGCGGCAGCTAAGGAGAAGCAGCCCGAAACGCATGGCATCGACAGTAGCCCACGCGCGGACGGAACACGCACCCGATGCGTACTTCCTCTCACCATGCAAGACGATCGGCCGTCCACCGCGGTCCGGCCGAATCCCCCCTTCCCGTGGTGTGGACGGGAATCGAGTGACAGCACGTGCGGTGACTGTCACAGTTCGTCCATGGGAGTTTTCTGCACGATCGTGCCGCCGCACATCCTGGACCGCCTCGCCAGGTCCGACGACGCCGACCTGTCCGGCCCCGCGCGCCACACGCTGGAGCACGACGCCCGGGAGCGCACCCGGCGCCGGCTCAACGCCGCGCTCGGCCCGGCCGGGGCCGCCCGCACCGCCGCCGCCCCGTCCGCACCCTCCGACCAGCCGAAGCGCACCATCCACGACGCCGGCCACAAGGACGACCTGCCCGGCACCGAGGTCCGCGCCGAGGGCGCCCAGCCGTCCAAGGACGCCAGCGTCAACCGCGCGTACGACGGGCTCGGCGACACCTTCGAGACCTACCTCAAGGCGTACGGCCGGCACTCCATCGACGGCCGCGGACTGCCGCTGACCGCCAGCGTGCACTACCTGAAGGGCTACAACAACGCCTTCTGGAACGGCGAGCAGATGGTCTTCGGCGACGGCGACGGCAAGGTCTTCCTCGACTTCACCATCCCCGTCGACGTGATCGGGCACGAACTGACCCACGGCGTCACCCAGTACACCGCCAACCTCGACTACCAGGGCCAGTCCGGCGCCCTCAACGAATCGGTGTCCGACGTCTTCGGCAGCCTGATCAAGCAGTTCACCCTCGGGCAGACCGCCGACCAGGCCGACTGGCTGATCGGCTCCGGGCTGCTCGCCCCCGGCGTGCACGGCGTCGCCCTGCGCTCCATGAAGGCCCCCGGCACCGCCTACGACGACCCGCGCCTGGGCAAGGACCCGCAGCCGGGCACCATGGCCGGATACGTCTCCGGCTCGGACGACAACGGCGGGGTGCACATCAACTCCGGCATCCCCAACCACGCCTTCTACCTCGTCGCCGCCGCGCTCGGCGGCCACGCCTGGGAGCAGGCCGGGCAGATCTGGTACGACACCCTCACCGGCGGCTCGCTCGCCGCCGACACCGACTTCGCGGCGTTCGCCGCGGCCACCGCCGCGGCGGCGAAGGCGCGCTACGGTGAAGGTGCCCAGTACCAGGCGGTCCGCTCCGCGTGGTCCACCGTCGGCGTCACCGACGCCGGCAGCGGCTCGGGCTCCGGCACCGCCGAACTGCCGCGTCAGCAGCCCGGTGAGCAGACCCAGGAGGCGTGACTTCGTGCGTATCGAGGTGGTCCGCTCCGGAGGGTTCGCCGGCATCCCCCGGCGGGCCACCCTCGACACCGCCGGCCACCCCGGCGCCCCCCGGCTCGAAGCCCTCGCCCGCGCGGCCCTCGCCACCCCCCGCGCCCCCAGCCCCCCGGTCCCCGACGGCTTCACCTACGTCCTCACCATCGACGACCGCACCCTCCACTGCGCCGACCCCGCCCTCACCCCCGCCCAACGCGACCTCATCACCACCGTCCTGAACGAGGGCGCCTAACCCCGCCGCACACAAGGGCGCCCAAGCAGGGGCGCGAGGAACTGCGCGACCAGCCACCCCCAACAGCAAGATCCCGGGCACCGGGGGACGGGGCACCCCGGAGGGTCCCGCCCACCCGGAAGCGGGGAACCGCGCGGTCAGCCACCCCGAACGGCAAGGTCCCGGGCATCCGGGGACGGGGCACCCTGGGGGGTCTCGCCCACCCGGGAGCGGCGCACCGTGAGGAAGACCAACCCCGCTCCCGCCAGCGCGGCCAGCGCACTCGCCAGGAAGATCCGGTCCAACCCCGCGGCGTACGCCGCCCGCACCGTGCCGCGGTGGGAGGTGACCTCCCGCACGCGGGCCGTGAACATCGACCCGAACAACGCGATCCCCAGGCTCATCCCGAGCTGCCGGAAGGTGTTGACGGCGCCGCCGGCCATCCCCGACCGGTGCGCGGGCACCGCGTCGACCGCGGTCGAGACCAGCACGGGCGTGGCCAGCCCGACCCCGGCACCGATGACGGCGAGCCCCGCGAAGAGGGCGGAGGCGTGCGAGCCCGCGGACACGGACTGCCAGAGCACACCCGCCCCGATGCCGATGAGCACCATGCCGACGCCCACCGGCACCGCGGGCGAGAAGCGGTGCGCGTGCCGCCCGGCAGCCGCGGCGACCACGAACGAGGCCACCGCCAGCGGCATCAGCGCCAGGCCCCCGCGGATCGGGCTGAGGCCGAGCACGTTCTGGAGCCAGAGGGAGACGTAGACCAGCGCGCCGAAGGAGCCCGCCTGGAAGAGCACCGCGCTGCCGAGCAGCCCCGAGAAGGTGGGTCGGCGCAGCAGGGACAGGTCCAGCATGGGGTGCGCGGACCGCAGTTCGACCACCACGAACGCGACCACGGCGACAGCGGCGAGTACGAAGGAGGCGACGGTCAGCGTGTCGGTCCAGCCGTCCTCCCCGCCGCGGATCAGCGCGTACGTCAGCGCGGCCGCGGCCACCGTGAAGGTGAGCGCGCCGGGCAGGTCCAGCCGGCCGGTGCCGCGCCGCCCGACCGGCAGCACCCGCAGGGTCAGCGCGATGGCGACCACCGCGATCGGCAGGTTGACCAGGAAGATCGCCTGCCAGCCCAGCCCCTCGGTGAGCAGCCCGCCGAGCACCGGGCCGAGTGCGGCCGCGGCGCCGTTGACCGCGCCCCACACCCCGAACGCGGTGCCGCGGTCGCGGCCCTGGTAGGACGCGGCGACCAGCGCCGCGGAGGTGGCGAACATCGCGGCCCCGCCGACGCCCTGCACCGCCCGCGCGGTGATCAGCGTCGTCGCGTCGGGCGAGAGCGCGGCCGCCAGCGAGGAGAGCGCGAAGACGCCCAACCCGATGACGTACAGCCGCCGGTGCCCGAACAGGTCGGCGAGCGAACCCGCGGCGAGCAGCAGCGCGGCCAGCGCGAGGGCGTACATGTCCATCACCCACTGGAGGGAGGTGAAGGACGCGTGGAGGTCGGACGCCATGCTCGGCAGGGCGACGTTCACGATGGTGACGTCGACCAGCAGGATGAAGGCGCCCAGGCAGATCGCCACAAGTGGCAGCCACTTGCGCATGGGTGGGACTCCGTTCCGGTGTCGCGGGAAGGACCACCCCACCCTCGGGCACACCCGTTCGCGTCTCCAGCCACACCCGTGGTCGCGGCGTATTCCGACAGAACGTAGCCTGTGGTGGTGGAATCCGACGCCGTCTGGGCCCCGCTGGCCGGACTCGACCTGCTCGACCGGCGGCTGCTGCACGCCCTCCAGATCGACGGGCGCGCGTCCTTCAGCCGGATCGCGCAGGTGCTCGGCGTCTCCGACCAGACCGTGGCGCGTCGCTACGGCCGGCTGCGCGGCGACCGTACGATCCGGGTGCTCGGCCTGACCGACCCGTTCCGGACCGGGCTGACGCCCTGGATGGTGCGGGTGCGCTGCACGCCCGACGCGGCCGCCTCGATCGGCGCGGCGCTGGCCCGGCACGCCGGCACCCGCTGGGTCAACCTCATCTCCGGCGGCACCGAGATCAGTTGCGTGACGCACTCGGCCGTGCCCGGCCACGACGACACGCTGCTGCTCCAGAAGCTGCCGCGCACCCCGCAGGTGGTGCACGTGGCCGCGCACGCGCTGCTGCACATCTTCTTCGGGCGTGACCTCAGCCCGGTCAGCCGCAGCAGCGCGCTCACCCCGCAGGAGGCCGCCGCGCTCGCCCCGGACGACGCGCCCGCCGGCCCGCCGCCCGACGCCGCGCCCGTGCCGCTCGCCCCCGGCGACCACCTGCTGCTCGACGCGCTCGCCCGCGACGGCCGCACGCCCGCCGCCGAACTGGCCGCCGCCACCGGGTGGTCGCTCAGCACCGTACGGCGCCGGCTGTCGGAACTGCGCGCCTGCGGCGCTCTCTACTACGACCTCGACCTCGGTGCCGGGCTGCTCCGCTCCGAACTGCGCGCCGGCCTCTGGCTGGAGGTCGAGCCCGCCCGGCTCGCGGAGGTCGGCGCCGCGCTCGCCGGGCACACCGAGGTGGCGTTCGCCGCCGCGACCACCGGGACCACGAACGTCTACGCGTCGATCAGCTGCAAGGACCCCGAGGCGCTCTACCGCTATCTGACGGGGCCCGTCGCCGCGTTGCCCGGCTTGCGCCGGACCGAGACCGCGCCGATCCACCGTCTCCTCAAGGGGGCCGGCCCTTATCCGGCGTGACCTCCCGCGCCGTGACGGTCCCTGTCTCGTCCCCGCCTCAGGCCGGTGGCCGGCTGGTCGCGCACTTCCCCGCGCCCCTGGGTAACTGCGGCTCGCACCGGCTTGCCCCGGAGGAACCCGGGCATATCCAGGGGCGCGGGGAACTGCGCGACAAGCCACAGCGGACCGCAAGGTCCCGTAGCTCGGAGGAGGGGGCACCCCGGGGGGTCAGGGCACCCTTCAGAACCCGAGCTTGCGGAGCTGCTTGGGGTCGCGCTGCCAGTCCTTCGCCACCTTCACGTGGAGGTCGAGGAACACCGCCGTCCCGAGCAGCCCCTCGATCTGGCGCCGGGACTTCGTCCCGACCTCCTTCAGCCGCGCACCCTTGGGCCCGATGATGATCCCCTTCTGGCTGGGCCGCTCGATGTAGAGGTTCGCGTGGATGTCGAGCAGCGGCCGGTCGGCGGGCCGCCCTTCGCGGGGCGTCATCTCCTCGACGACCACGGCGATGGAGTGCGGGAGCTCGTCCCGAACCCCTTCGAGCGCCGCTTCGCGGATCAGCTCGGCCACCATCACCTGCTCGGGCTCGTCGGTGAGGTCGCCCTCGGCGTAGAGCTGCGGGCCCTCCGGAAGGAGCGGGACGAGGAGGTCGGCGAGGAGCCCGACCTGCTGGTCGCCGACGGCGGAGACCGGCACGATCTCCGCCCACTCCAGCCCGAGGTCCCGGCCGAGCTTGTCGACGGCGATGAGCTGGCGGGCGAGCTGGTCGCCATCCACGAGGTCGGTCTTGGTGACGATCGCGACCTTCGGCGTCTTCCTGATCCCGGCCAGCTCGCGCGCGATGTAGGTGTCGCCGGGCCCGAGCTTCTGGTCGGCGGGCAGGCAGAAACCGATCACGTCGACCTCGGCCCAGGTGGTGCGCACCACGTCGTTGAGCCGCTCGCCGAGCAGCGTGCGCGGCTTGTGCAGCCCCGGGGTGTCCACGAGGACGAGCTGCGCGTCGGGCCGGTGCACGATCCCGCGGACGGTGTGCCGCGTGGTCTGCGGCCGGTTGGAGGTGATCGCCACCTTCTGGCCGACCAGAGCGTTCGTGAGGGTGGACTTGCCGGCGTTGGGGCGGCCGACGAAGCAGGCGAAACCGGACCGGTGCGAGGTGCCTCCGGCGGTACCGGCGGTTCCGGCGGAGGGGGTGCGAGCGCTCATGGCCCCCATTCTCCCCGATACCGCAGAGGTGTACGGACCGCGCCGCCCGGGTCGTACGGGGGTGCGACGGACCGTGAGGCGCCCGAAACCCGGCGGCAACACGAAACGCGGCGGAAACACGCCCGCCCACGTCCGGTAACGCGTACGTCGCACGCTCGTGCAAGCCGCGACCGAAGGGACCTCTCCGTGCTGCTCCAGTCCGCCGGCCTGCCCCCTGTCCTCTCCCTCGCCTCCGCCACCGGCGGCGGCCACCCGGCGATCAGCGCGGGCGACACCGCGTGGCTGCTGGCGGCGACCGCGCTGGTGCTGCTGATGACGCCGGGCCTGGCGCTGTTCTACGGCGGGATGGTCCGCAGCAAGAGCGTGCTCAACATGCTGATGATGAGCTTCGTGTCGATCGCACTGGTCACCCTGGTGTGGCTGGTGGCCGGCTACACCCTGGCGTTCGGCCCGGACGCGGGCGGGCTGGGCCTGATCGGCGGCCTGGACCACCTCGGCATGCGCGGGGTCGGCCCGACCGACGTGACCGGGCACGTGCCCACCCCGCTGTTCGCCGCCTTCGAGCTGTCGTTCGCGATCATCACGGCCGCGCTGATCAGCGGCGCGGTCGCGGACCGGGCCCGGTTCGGCGCGTGGGTGGTGTTCGTGCCGGTGTGGACGCTGGCCGTATACGTCCCCGTCGCGCACTGGGTGTTCGGCACCGGCGGGTGGGTGGTGAGCGAGCTGCACGCGCTGGACTTCGCGGGCGGCACCGTGGTCGAGGTGTGCTCGGGGGCCTCGGGGCTGGCGCTGGCGCTGGTGCTCGGCCCCCGGCTGGGCTTCCGCCGGGACGCGATGCGCCCGCACAACCTGCCGCTGGTGGTGCTGGGCGCCGGGCTGCTGTGGTTCGGCTGGTTCGGCTTCAACGCCGGTTCCGCGCTGGGCGCGAACGGCCTGGCCGCCTCCGCGTTCCTCAACACCCAGGCGGCCGGCTGCGCGGGGTTGCTGGGCTGGCTGGTGGTGGAGCGGCGCCGGGACGGCCACGCCACGACGCTGGGCGCCGCGTCCGGGTCGGTGGCCGGGCTGGTCGCGATCACCCCGGCGTGCGGCAGCGTGGACCTGCTCGGCGCGGCCGTGGTGGGCCTGGCCGCCGGGGTGCTCTGCTCGTACGCGGTGAGCTGGAAGTTCCGCTTCGGCGTGGACGACTCGCTGGACGTGGTGGGGGTGCACCTGATGGGCGGCATCGCCGGCACCCTGCTGATCGGGCTGCTCGCGACCTCGACGATGACCGGCGGCCCGCGCGGCCTGTTCTACGGCGGCGGCCTGGCCCAACTCGGCCGGCAGGCCGCCGCGGTGGCCGCGGTCGGGGCGTACGCGTTCGCGGTGACGTACGGCCTCGGGCGGGCGATCGAGCGGCTGATGGGCTTCCGCGCCAGCGAGGAGCAGGAGCGGACCGGCCTGGACCTGACCGTGCACGCCGAGACCGCCTACGATCACGGCGTACTCACCCACGGCATGGCGGGCGGGGCGCCGACCCCGGCGGGCGCGGGTGGTGGGTTCCTCGGCGCGGCCGCGAAGGACAGGAGCCCACGGGCATGAAGCTGGTCACCGCCGTCATCAAGCCGTACAAGCTGGATGACGTGAAGACGGCGTTGCAGGAGCTGGGTGTGCAGGGCCTGACCGTCACCGAGGCGAGCGGCTACGGGCGGCAGCGCGGGCACACCGAGGTGTACCGGGGCGCGGAGTACCGGGTGGACCTGGTGCCGAAGGCGCGGATCGAGGTGCTGGTGGAGGACGCGGCGGCCGACGAGGTGATCGACACGCTGGTGGCGGCCGCGCGGACCGGGAAGATCGGCGACGGCAAGGTGTGGGCGGTGCCGGTGGAGACCGCGGTACGGGTGCGGACCGGGGAGCGCGGCCCGGACGCCCTGTAGGGCGCGGGGCGCGCTCCCGGCGCGCGGGGTCGGCCGGTCAGGCAGTCAGGCAGTCAGGCAGTCAGGCAGTCAGGGTGCGGCGTACGGCGCCGTCCGGGCCGGCCAGCAGCAGCGGGGTGTCCGGGCCGCCCAGGTCGCGGACGGCCGAGAGGTCGGCGTCGGCCGCGTCCTCGGCGGCGGTCACCACGGCGGCCGCCTCCAGGGACGTCGCGCCGCTGGCCACGGCCATCGCGACGGCGGTCTGCACGGCGGTCAGCCGCAGCGACGGGAGGTCCACGGTGCCGGCGACGTAGGTGCGGCCGGTCTCGTCGCGGACGGCGGCGCCCTCCGGGACGGCGTTGCGGGCCCGGGCGGAGCGGGCGAGCGTGAGGAGCTTGCGGTCCTCGGGGTTCTCGGGGGCGGCGGGCGTCTGCGCGTCGGTCATACGCGTGATCATAGGACGCCCGGCCTGACCCTCACCCTCCGTGCCCGAAGATGCGCACACCGGCACGGGCGCATAGCCTCGTCACGAGAAATGCCCTCGTATGAGGAGATGTGGTGATCCGACGATGCTGCTGCACATGCCCCTCGTCATCGCACTCGCCGCGGCCACGTTCTTCCTGAGCCGCAAGTCCGGCCTCAAGGCGACCCACGCGCTGGTCTGCGGCGCCTTCGGCTTCTACCTCGCCGACACCAGCCTGGCCACCTCGATCCACTCCGCCAGCGCCGGCATGCTCGGCATGATCGGAAACCTCGGCCCCTGACCCGGGCCCGTCCGTCAAGGGCCGCCGCCCACCCACCCGCCAGCCCGGACAACCCGTGGTTGTGGCTCGCCGGTCGTACGGTTGTTTGCCCGGGTGCTGCCGCGCTTGCTTGGATGGCGCCGGTCAACGACGGGTTGTACCGGTGGGCGTACGGGCGAGGCGGGCAGGGGCATGGCGGAGGTCGGGGGGCGGGCGCTGGGGCGGCCGTTCGGGTGGCTGTGGGCGGCGTACGCGGTCAGCGCCTACGGCACCGGGTTAGGGTTCGGCGCGTTCCCGCTGCTGGCGATCGTCGTGCTGCACGCCGGGTCCGGCGAGGTGTCGGCGCTGTCGGCCGCCGGGCTCGCGGTGGGGGCCCTGGCGGCGGTGCCGCTCGGCCCGTGGGTGGACTCCCGCCGCAAACGGCCGGTGATGGTCGCGGCGGATGTGGTCCGGTTCGCCGCGATGACCAGCATCCCGGTCGCCTACGCCCTCGGCAGGCTCGGCTTCGTCCAGCTCCTGCTGGTCTCCGTCGTGACGGCCACCGCGAAGATCGCGTTCCGCTCGGCGAGCGGCGCCTACCTGAAGTCGCTGGTCGGCCCGGAGCAGCTGCTCGTCGCCAACAGCCGCTTCGAGTCCACGACATGGAGCGCCACCGTGCTCGGACCGCCGCTCGGGGGCGCCGCGGTCGGGCTGTTCGGCCCGGTGACGACGGTGACCGCCGACGCGGTCAGCTACCTGCTGTCAGCTCTGGGCGTCTGCGCGATCCGCCGGGACGAGCCGCGCCCGCTGCCCCGTACCGCACCGACCGCGCCCCGACCCCGGGCCCGCCTCGCCGAACTCCTCGACGGCTGGCACCACCTGCTCACCCACCCCCGGCTGCGGCCGCTCTTCCTCAACACGGTCCTGCTCAGCGCCCTGCTGCTGGCCACCGAACCGCTGCTCGCCGTCCTCATGCTCGGCGAACTCCGCTTCCGCCCCTGGCAGTACGGCCTCGCCTTCGCGCTGCCCTGCGCCGGCGGGCTGCTCGGCGCGCGGCTCTCACAGCGGCTCGTCGCACGCTACGGGCCGCACCGCGTCATGGTCGTCTCGGGCGCCCTGCGCGCGTGCTGGCCGCTGTGGCTGGTGTTCGTGCGCCCGGGCGCGGCCGGCATCGCCCTGGTGGTGGCCGTGCAGTTCGGCCTGGTCGCGAGTATCGGAGTCTTCAACCCGGTACTCGCCACCTACCGGCTGGAGCAGACCCCGACCGACCGGGTCGCCCGCACCCTGTCCGCCTGGACGGTCAGCACCAACCTCGCCACCGCCGCCCTGACCGCCCTGTGGGGCCTGCTCGCCGCAGCGACCTCCCCCCGCCTGGCGATCGGAGCCGCCGGCCTCCTCATCCTCACCACCCCCCTCCTCCTCCCCCACCACCCCGCAAACCACCCGTCCCCCCACCCGGCCTAGTCTTCCCCGTGTGCCTCGGGCTGGGCTTCGGTGCGGGGCGGGTTTCGGGGTTCCGACGCGCGGGTCGCGCCCGACAGTTCGCTGCTGGTCACCGGCTCCACCAGCACCGTGCCGATCCGGTTCCGCCGCCCCGCCTGCGTCTCCGCGGTCAGCCGCAGCGCGACCGTACCGTCCGGGCCGACCGCCGAGGCGTCCACCGGCAGCGGCACCACCGCGCCCGCGCCCGGGATCGGCACCCGGCCCAGCGCCTTGGCCAGCAGCCCGCCGACCGTCTCCACGTCGTCGTCGTCGAGCGGCACACCGTACAGCTCGCCGAGGTCCCCGATGTCCAGCCGCGCGGTCACCCGGAACCGCTCGCCGCCCAGCGGCTCCACCGGCGGCGTCTCCCGGTCGTACTCGTCGGTGATCTCCCCGACGATCTCCTCCAGGATGTCCTCGATCGTGACGATCCCCGCGGTGCCGCCGTACTCGTCGACGACGACCGCCACGTGGTTGCGCTGCTGCTGCATCTCACGCAGCAGGTCGCCGGCGTTCTTGGTGTCGGGCACGAAGAACGCCGGGCGGATCACCGTGGAGATCGGGTCGGACTCCGCGTCGCGGTTGATGTGCACCCGCCGCGCCAGGTCCTTCAGATAGACGAAGCCGACCACGTCGTCCTCGCTCTCCCCCGTCACCGGAATCCGGGAGAACCCGCTGCGCAGCGCCAGCGTCATCGCCTGGCGGACCGTCTTGAACCGCTCGATCATCACCAGCTCGGTGCGCGGCACCATCACCTCGCGCACGATCGTGTCACCCAACTCGAAGACCGAGTGCACCATCCGGCGCTCCTCGTCCTCGATCAGCGACTCCGACTCGGCCAGGTCCACCGCCGCCCGCAGCTCCGCCTCACTCGCGAACGGCCCGCGCTTGAAACCCTTCCCCGGCGTCAGCGCGTTGCCCAGCAGGATCAGCAGCCCCGGCACCGGGCCCATCACCCGGGCCAGCGGCAGCAGCACGTACGACGCGGCGGTGGCGGTGTTCATCGGGTGCTGGCGGCCGATGGTGCGCGGCGAGACGCCCACCGCCACGTACGACACCAGCACCATCACGCCGATCGCGACGCACAGCACCTGCCAGGTGCGGTCGAAGTGGCGGTAGGCGACGACCGTGATGAGCACGGCCGCCGCCGTCTCGCAGGCCACCCGCACCAGCAGCGCCACATTGAGGTAGCGGGTCGGGTCGGAGGCGACCGCGACGAGGTTCGCGGCCCCGCGCCGGCCGGAGCGCAGCGCGTCCTCGGCGCGGAACCGGGAGACCCGGGCGAGCCCGGCCTCGGCACACGCCGCGAGCCAGGCCACGATGACGAGCAGTACGGCGAAGACGACCATGGGGGTGCAGCCGCCGCCTCAGCGGGTGGTGGGCGCCGGCGAGGGGCCCTCGACGCCGCGCTCGGCCCGCCAGCCGTCCAGGATCGCCTTCTGGAGGCCGAACATCTCGGCCTTCTCCTCCGGCTCCTCGTGGTCGTACCCCAGCAGGTGCAGCACGCCGTGCACGGTGAGCAGTTGCAGCTCCTCGTCCATGGAGTGCTTCGTCGGCGCCTCCTCGCCCTGCTTCTTCGCCACCTCCGGGCAGAGCACGATGTCGCCGAGCAGGCCCTGCTCGGGCTCCTCGTCCTCCTTGCCCGGGCGCAGCTCGTCCATCGGGAAGGACATGACATCGGTGGGGCCCGGCAGGTTCATCCACTGGAGGTGGAGCTGCTCCATCGCCGCGGCGTCCACCAGGATCACCGACAGCTCGGAGAGCGGGTGGATGCGCATCCGGTACAGGGCGTAACGGGCGGCGTCCAGGACCGCCTCGTCGTCGATGTCCCAGCCGGACTCGTTGTTGACGTCGATCGCCATGGTGGTGGGGTGCTTACTTTCTCTTCGGCCCCGAGCCGCTGCCGCGCCCGCTCCCGGCCTGCCGGTCGCGCGCGGCCCCTTCCTCGGCCTGGGCGGTGTCGTAGCGCTCGTACGCGTCCACGATGCGCCCGACCAGCTTATGGCGGACCACGTCCGTACTGGTGAGCCGGGCGAAGTGCACGTCGTCCACGTCGAACAGGATGTCCTGCACCTGCCGCAGCCCGCTCTTCGTCCCGCCCGGCAGGTCGATCTGCGTGATGTCGCCGGTGATGACGATCTTCGAGTCGAACCCGAGCCGGGTCAGGAACATCTTCATCTGCTCGGCGCTGGTGTTCTGCGCCTCGTCCAGAATGATGAACGCGTCATTCAGGGTGCGACCACGCATGTATGCGAGGGGGGCGACCTCGATGGTGCCCGCCGCCATCAGGCGGGGGATGGAGTCGGGGTCGAGCATGTCGTGCAGGGCGTCGTAGAGGGGGCGCAGGTAGGGGTCGATCTTCTCGTAGAGGGTGCCGGGCAGGAAGCCGAGGCGTTCGCCGGCCTCGACCGCGGGGCGGGTGAGGATGATCCGGTTGACCTGCTTGGACTGGAGGGCCTGCACGGCCTTGGCCATCGCGAGGTAGGTCTTGCCGGTGCCCGCCGGGCCGATGCCGAAGACGATGGTGTGGCGGTCGATGGCGTCGACGTACCGCTTCTGGTTGACCGTCTTGGGGCGGATGGTGCGGCCGCGGCTGGACAGGATGTTCTGCGTGAGGACCTGCGCGGGCGTCTCCGCCTCGCCGTCGGCCGCCTCGCCGTTCGCCCGGAGCATCGCGATGGAGCGCTCCACGGCGTCCTCCGTCATGGGCTGGCCGGTGCGCAGCACCAGCATCATCTCGTCGAACAGCCGCTGGACCAGGGCCACGTCGGCCGCGTCGCCGACGGCGCTGATCTCGTTGCCCCGGACGTGGATGTCGACGGCCGGGAACGCCTGCTCGATCACCCGGAGAAGGGAGTCACCGGAGCCCAGGACGGTCACCATGGGGTGCTTGGCCGGTACGACGAAATGCGCGCGTGCCTGATGCGGCTGCTGCGGCTGCTGCTGGGTCGGTGTCTGAGTCATGGGCCGGCGCTAGGGCCTGCTCATCCCGCCTTCTGCTGGTCGCTGGGCCCGTGGGGCCTTGGAGTACCAAGCGTACGACGCGGAACGGCGCAGGCAGAGGGGATTACGGCGCGCTGTTGCGGACCGTGCTGCCGGGCGGGCCGGAGGGAGGTCCCGCCGGGGGTGCCGGGGCCGGTCCCGCCGGGGGCGCCGGCGCGGGTCCCGCCGGGGCCGGGCGGAAGCCGATCGTGGGGACCGCGCGGCGCAGCGGCCACGGGCGGGTGGCCGCGGGCAGCAGCTCCTCCAGGAAGCCGTAGCGGCACACCGCCTCCCGGTGGTCCGGGGACTGGCCCGCGTACGCCTTGGCCTGCGCCCACCACCCGGCGATCTCGATCCAGCCGGGCGCCGACAGCGACCCGCCGAACTCCTGCACCGACAGCGCCGCGCACAGCGAGGCGAACGCCAGCCGGTCGGTGAGCGGCCACCCCGCCAACGTGCCGGTGACGAACCCGGCCACGAAGACGTCGCCCGCGCCGGTCGGGTCCAGCGCCTCCACGGCCAGCGCGGGCACCTCCGCGGTGCGGCCGGCCGCGGAGTCCACGGCGTAGGCGCCCTGCGCACCGAGGGTGACCACGGCGAGCGGCACGTGTTCGGCCAGCCGGCGGGCGGCCTCGCGGGGGCTGTCGGCGCGGGTGTAGCGGACGGCCTCCTCCGCGTTGGGCAGGAAGGCGGCGCAGTGCCGCAGCCCGGCGAGGTCGGCGGGGTCCCAGCGGCCGGTCTCGTCCCAGCCGACGTCGGCGAAGACCTTCGTGCCGGACGCGGCGGCGCCGGCGATCCAGTCGGCGCGCTCCTCCCCCGTCTCCCGGGCGCCGAGCGAGGCGACCGCGGCGCGGGCCGGCGGCGGGCAGGCGGGGACGGCGCCTTCCGGCGGCGGGGCGCGGTGGCCGTGGCTGACCATGGTGCGCTCGCCCTCGTACGCCATCGACACGGTGACGGGGCTGTGCCAGCCGGGCACCCGCCGGGACGGGCCGAGGTCGATGCCCTCGCCCTCGCGGAGGCTCTCCCAGCAGTAGTCGCCGTACATGTCGTCGCCGAACGCGGCGGCCAGGGTCGTCCGCAGGCCGAGGCGGGCCAGAGCGGTGGCCATGTTGGCGATGCCGCCGGGGCTGGAGCCCATGCCGCGGGCCCATGACTCGGTGCCGCGGACCGGGGCCTGGTCCAGGCCGGTGAAGATGATGTCCAGGAAGACGGTGCCCGTCAGGTACACGTCCGTCGCCGGGTCGCCCGGCACCCGTACACCCGCCAGCGGGTCCAGAACGGGTTGATCGTCCATCCCCCCACTGTGCCACGGCGCCCCCTGTCCCCCGGGGTAGCCACGTCCCGCCCGCGCCGCCCCGTCCCCCCCGGGTTGCCCCCTTACGGTGCCGCGCCCCTGGGGCGACCGTCCTTGCGAGGAAGCGTCCGGGCACGCCCTGGGGCGCGGGGAACTGCGCGACCAGCCCACCACCGGCGTAGGGTCCGGCGACGGCATCAGTGCGGCAGAAGGGACGGTGACGGCGTGAGGCTCACCATTCTCGGGGGCGGCGGATTCAGGGTGCCCCTGGTGTTCCGGGCGCTCCAGGCGGACCCGACGGTGACGGAACTGGTCCTGCACGACACGGACCCGCTGCGGGTGCGGGTCGTCGCGAAGATCCTCGCGGAGCTGTCCGCGCGGGGCCCCCGCGGCCCGGAGGTGCGGGTGGAGGCGGAGCTGGACGCGGCCCTGCGCGGCGCGGACTTCGTCTTCTCGGCGATGCGGGTGGGCGGCACCGCGGGCCGGGTGCGGGACGAGCAGGTCCCGCTGGCCGAGGGGGTGCTCGGCCAGGAGACGGTGGGCGCGGGCGGTGTGCTGTACGGCCTGCGGACGATCCCGGTGGCGCTGCACCTCGCGGAACGGGTCCGCGCGGTGGCCCCGTCGGCGTGGGTGATCAACTTCACCAACCCGGCGGGGATGGTGACGGAGGCGATGGCCCGGGTGCTGGGGCCGCGGGTGATCGGCATCTGCGACTCGCCGGTGGGGCTGGTGCGGCGGGCCGCGCGGGCGGCGGGCGCGGACCCGGACGCGCCGGGCTTCTCGTACGACTACGTGGGTCTGAACCACCTCGGCTGGCTGCGCGGAATGACCGCGGACGGGCGGGAGTTGCTGCCGGGGCTGCTGGCGGACCCGGCGGCGCTCGGGTCGTTCGAGGAGGGGCGGCTGTTCGGCGCGGAGTGGCTGTCGGCGCTGGGCTCGCTGCCCAACGAGTACCTGCACTACTACTACTTCCGGCGGGAGGCACTGGCCGCGGTGCGCTCCGCGGACGCCACCCGGGGGGAGTTCCTGCACCGGCGGCAGTCGGAGTTCTTCACCGCCGCGGACGAGGCGGGCGGGCCGGGCGGCGCGAACGGGCCGGGCGGCGACCCGTCGGCGTACGACCTGTGGGAGCGCGCCCGGCTGGAGCGCGAGGAGACGTACATGGCCGAGAACCGCGCGGCCACCGGCGGTTGGCAGCGCGACCCGCACGATCTGGACGGCGGCGGCTACGACAAGGTGGCGCTCGCGCTGATGCGGGCCATCGCCCGCGACGAGCGCACCGTACTGATCCTCAACGTGCCCGGGGGCGGGGTCGTTTCGGCGTTGGACCCGGACGCGGTGGTCGAAGTGCCGTGCGAGGTGGGGGCGTTCGGGGCGCGGCCGCTGGCGGTGGCGGCGCCCGACGAGCACCAGGCCGGTCTGATGCTGGCGCTGAAGTCGGTGGAGCGGGCGGCGATCGAGGCGGCCACGACCGGTTCGCGGGCGGCGGCGCTGCGCGCGCTGGTACGGCACCCGCTGGTCGACTCCGCGGCGGCGGCGAGCCGTATCCTCACCGCCGCCGGCTGGTGAACGCGGCCGCCCGGCCCGCCGCACGCGTCTGAACTGCGGGTTAACGCAACGGAAACCGCTGGTG
The DNA here is from genome assembly GCF_057708125.1 of Actinacidiphila sp. bgisy145. Lineage (NCBI taxonomy): Bacteria > Bacillati > Actinomycetota > Actinomycetes > Kitasatosporales > Streptomycetaceae > Actinacidiphila > Actinacidiphila sp. bgisy145. Next base: position 13,732 of record NZ_JBYIRL010000032.1, on the reverse strand, counting down.
AACGCGTCCGCCGTCGCCACGCGCGTAGACGGCTCTTGACCTGCTCGGATGGCGGGGTCTACATTCCGCCGCACCACCAAGTCCTGAAGGAGCACCGCCATGCCCCGTGCCCGACTGTCCCTGCGTGCCCGCGCGTTGGCCGTCACCGCCACCGCGGTGACGCTGGGCGCCACGTTCTACGGCGTCGGCGTCGCGACCGCGGACAACTCCGCACCGCGCAGCGACCAGCAGATCCCGAACCTCACCAACGTCGTCAGCCAGATCAAGGCGTACTACGGCGACACCGTCGACGCGTCGGGCGAGCACCAGGCGTCTGCGACCAGCAACTACGCCAAGCAGGTCGCCGGTATCGAGGCGAAGGCGAAGGCGTACCTGGCGCACGCGGCGGCCACCGCCGGCCACGACAAGGGGCACGGCAAGGGCGGCAAGCCCGCGATCGTGCTCGACGTGGACGACACCAGCCTGCTGACGTACAACTACGAGCTGGAGGTGGGCTTCAACTACACCACGGCGACCAACCAGGCGTACCTGGACACCAAGAACATGCCGCCGGTGTTCGGCATCGACTCCCTGGTCAACTGGGCGTCCTCAAAGGGCATCACGGTCTTCTGGATCACCGGCCGCCCGGAGGCGCAGCGCGCCGACACCGCGCGGAACCTGACCGCCGAGGGCTTCCAGGCGCCGTCCGACACCGCGCACCTGTACCTGAAGAACACCGCCACGCCGCCGTCGTACCTGGCGTGCGGGTCGACCTGCACGACCGTGGAGTACAAGTCCGGCACCCGGGCGCACATCGAGTCGCTGGGCTACGACATCGTCGGCAACTTCGGCGACCAGTACAGCGACCTGGAGGGCGGGCACGCGGACCGCTCGTTCAAGCTGCCGAACCCGATGTACTACCTGCCGTAACCGGATGAAGCCGGTCAGCCGGCACGGCGTTTGGGCACCGGGACGCGCATCAGGTCGTGGGCGACGGTGAGTTCACCGGTGAAGCCCGCCGCGCGGGCCTGGTGCCCGAAGTCGTCCGGGTCGGGGTAGCGCTGCGAGAAGTGGGTGAGCACCAGGTGCCGCACACCCGCCTCCGCGGCCACCCGGCCCGCCTGGCCGGCCGTCAGGTGGCCGAACTCCTCGGCGGACCGGGCGTCCTGGTCCAGGAACGTGGACTCGATCACCAACATGTCGCAGCCGTCGGCGAGTTCGGGCACGGCGGAGCACATCCGGGTGTCCATCACGAAGGCGAAGGACTGGCCCGGCCGGACCTCGCTGACCTGCTCGACCGTCACCCCGCGCAGCACGCCGTCCCGTTGCAGCCGTCCGACGTCCGGTCCGGCGATGCCGTGGGCGGCGAGCCGCTCGGGCAGCATCCGCCGCCCGTCCGGCTCGTCCAGCCGGTAGCCGTACGCCTCCACCGGGTGGGACAGCCGCCGCGCCGACAGCGTGAAGCGCGCGGTGGTCTCGATCGGGCCGTCCGCGTCGAGCGGCCGGGCGCGCAGGTCGGCGGTCTCGTGGTAGGCGGTGGCGTACCGCAGCCGGTCGAAGTAGCGCTGCCCACTGGCCGGGTAGTGCGCGGTGACCGGGTGCGGCACCCGGTCCAGGTTGATCCGCTGCACCACCCCGGCCAGGCCCAGGCTGTGGTCGCCGTGGAAGTGGGTGACGCAGATCCGGTTCAGGTCGTGTGCGGCCACCCCGGCGTGCGCCATCTGGCGCTGGGTGCCGTCGCCGGGGTCGAAGAGGATGCCCTCGTCGTCCCAGCGCAGGACGTAGCCGTTGTGGTTGCGCTGCCGGGTCGGCACCTGGCTGGCGGTGCCGAGGACGACGAGTTCGCGGGGCGACATGGCGCGCGGGCCCGTACGGGGCTCAGACCAGCCGTTGCAGGTCGCGGCCGCCCAGCACGTGGGCGTGCGCGTGGAAGACCGTCTGGCCCGCGCCCGGGCCGGTGTTGAAGACGATCCGGTAGCCGGTGTCGGCCACCTTCTCCTGCTCGGCCACCGCGGCGGCCTCGCGCAGCACGTCCGCGGCGGCGGCCGGGTCGCCGGCGGCCAGCTCGGACGCGTTCGCGTAGTGCGCCCGCGGGATCACCAACACATGGGTCGGCGCCTGGGGGTTGATGTCCTGGAACGCGATCGTGGTCGCCGTCTCCCGCACGATCGTCGCCGGGATGTCCCCGGCCACGATCTTGCAGAACAGGCAGTCCGGCTGCGCTTCTCCCGCCACCGCGGCACCCCTTGCTCTTCCGCTCGCCTCATCCGTCCGCGCCGGCACCCGCGCCGGCCCGCCACCCGGCATCGTATCGGCCCGGCCGCCCCGGGTCCTCGAAGGTCCGCGGTCCGCCGCGGGGGGCGACGCCCCAGCCGTACGGCCATGCGTCCATGCGTTCATGCGTCCGCGCGTCCGGTGCGCGTCCACCGTGTGGGGGATGGCCGAGGCCGGGCGGGGCGGGCATCGTTGGGGGGATGGGACGTATCGGGTGGAACCGGGGTGTGGGACTGGCGGGCGCCGCCGTGGTGCTGGCGGCCGTCGCGGGGTGCGAGCCGGTCGACGGGCTGGACAGCTCCAACGTGTCGGTGAGCACCAACCAGTTGGCGACGAAGGCCCTCAAGCGGGACCACGTCGCGGTGCAGTGGCTGTCCTGCGGCGTGACCGAGGACGCGCACGACCCGAAGGTGGACTGCCTGGGCCGCACCGAGGACCAGCGGAAGATCACGGTGAAGGGCGACGTGACCCGGCAGACGGACCTGCGCTGCCTCCAAGGCCACCTCACCGCCGCCGTCGACGGCCGTACGGTCTTCGACGTGCGCGGACTCGGGGCCTGTTGACGAACCGGCCCGCTCCCCCGGCCCCCGGGGCGAATCCGATATCCACTGCTCGCGGGCGTTGATCCTGGCTAGGCTGGCACCGTGACCCAGTCCTCGCTCTCCACACAGCCTCCGGGTTCCGCCCACCGCACGCACCACCCGTCGTACCTGCGCAACCCGCACCCGTACGGCGGCCAGGTCGTCTTCACCGCCGAGGACGACGTGTGGGTCGCACCGCTCGACGGCGGACGGGCGTGGCGGGTCAGCGCGGACAACATGCCGGTCAAACGCCCGCGGATCTCGCCGGACGGCGCCGTCGTCGCCTGGACCTCCACCCGCGACGGCGCCCCCGAGGTGCACGTCGCGGACCTGGCCGGCGGCCCCTCGCGCCGCCTGACCTACTGGGGCAACGCGCTGACGTCGGTGCGCACTTGGACGCCCGACGGCGAACTGGTGGTGGTCACCACCGCCGGCGAGGCGTCGCTGCGCCGCACCTGGGCGCACCAGGTGCCGCTGGACGGCGGCCCCTCGCGCCGGCTCCCGCTCGGCCCGGTCGGCGACCTGGCGTACGGGCCGGACGGCGCGGTGCTGCTCCAGTCGGTGACGATGGGGCGCGAGGCCGCGTACTGGAAGGGCTACCGGGGCGGCACCGCGGGCAAGTTGTGGCTCGACCCGGACGGCGGCGGGCAGTTCGCGCGGCTGCACCAGGACATCGACGGCAACATCGAGTGCCCGATGTGGGTCGGCGACCGGATCGCCTTCCTCTCCGACCACGAAGGCCAGGGCGCGCTGTACTCCAGTCGGCCCGACGGCACCGACCTGCGCCGCCACACCCCGCTCGGCGGGTTCTACGCGCGCCACGCCGCCACCGACGGCACCCGCGTGGTGTACACCTGCGCCGGCACCCTGCATGTGCTGGACGGCCTCGGCGAGGACACCGCCCCACGCCCGCTGGAGATCGAACTCGGCGGCCAGCGCACGGACTTGCAGCCCCACCCGGTCCGCCCGGCCGCCTACCTGGGCGACGCCCGCCCCGACCACACCGGCCGCGGCAGCGCGGTGGAGGTGCGCGGCACCACCCACTGGATCACCCACCGCGGCGGCCCGGCGCGGGTGCTGTCGGCCCGGCCGGGCGTACGCACCCGGCACCCGCGGGTGTTCTCGCAGGGCGACGACCAGTACGTGGTGTGGGTGACCGACGCCGACGGCGACGACGCGCTGGAGATCGCCCCGGCCACCAGGCCGGCCACCGGACCCGCCGGGGACACCGCGCCGCGCCGGCTCGCCGCGGGACGGCTCGGCCGGGTGCACGAGATCGAGGTCTCCCCCGACGGCCACCGCATCGCGGTCGCCTCGCACGACGGCCGGCTGCTGCTGGTGGACACCCAGACCGGCGAGGTCCGCGAGGTGCCGACCGCCGCCGAGACCGCCGAGGACGGCACCCCCGCCGCCGAGTCCGCCTGGCACCACGCCGACGTGAGCGACCTGGCCTTCTCCCCCGACTCCGGCTGGCTGGCCTGGTCCCAGCCCGGCCCGGGCTCGCTGCGGCAGATCATGCTCGCCTCCACCGCGGACCTGACCCTGGTGACGGCGACCCCGCTGCGCTTCATCGACTACGCCCCCGCCTTCACCGCCGACGGCCGGCACCTGGCGTTCCTGTCCGAGCGGGCCTTCGACCCGGTCTACGACGCCCACGTGTTCGACCTGTCCTTCCCCAACGCCTGCCGCCCGTACCTGATCACGCTCGCCGCGACCACGCCGTCGCCGTTCGGCCCGCAGCGGCACGGCCGCCCGTACGACGACGACGCGGACGACGACAGCGGCGAGGCGGGCGAGGGCGCGGGCGCCGACGCGGGCGGCGCGGACCCGGCCGCCGGCGACCCGGCTGCGGGCCCGACGGGGTCCGCAGCCTCCGCCGCTTCCTCCGCTTCCGGTACGTCCACCGGCGCGGGCCGCCCCGGCAGCCGCGAACGGTCGCGCGCCACCAAGGTCGACGCGGAGGGCATCGCCGACCGCATCGTGCCCTTCCCCGTCGAGGCGGGCCACTACTCCGGGCTGCGCGCCGCCAAGAACGCGGTGCTGTGGCTGCGCCACCCGCTCACCGGCACCCTCGGCACCGCGCTGGCCACCCCCGAGGCGGAGCCGCCGGAGTCCGTCTTGGAGCGCTACGACCTGCGGCAGTTGAAGGTCGAGGAGATCGCCGCCGACGCCGAGGCGTTCGCGGTCTCCGGCGACGGCACCAAGGTCCTCGTCAACAGCGGCTCGCGGCTGCGGATCGGCCCGGCCGACAGCAAGTACGACGACGACTCCGACGGTTCGACGACCATCGACCTGTCCCGGGTGCGGGTCACCGTCAACCCCGCCGACGAGTGGCGGCAGATGTTCGACGAGACGCACCGCCTCGCGCGCGACCACTTCTGGCGGGCCGACATGGGCGGCCTCGACTGGGACGCGATCGGCGCGCGGTACCGCATGCTGCTGGACCGGGTGGCCACCCACGACGACCTCGTGGACCTGCTGTGGGAGCTGCACGGTGAGCTGCGCACCTCGCACGCGTACGTCACCCCGCCCGGCGGCGCCGGCGACCCGCGCCGCAACCAGGGGCTGCTCGGCGCGGACATCTCCCGTGCACAGGACGGCAGTTGGCGGGTGGACCGGGTGCTGCCCGGCGAGTCGTCCGACCCGCGGGCCCGCTCGCCGCTGTCCGCGCCCGGAGTGGCGGTGCGCGCCGGGGACGCCCTCCTCGCGGTCGACGGGGTGCCGGTCGACCCGCGGACCGGCCCGGCGCCGCTGCTGGTGGGCACCGTGGGCAAGCCGGTCGAGCTGACCGTCGCCCCGGCCGCGGGCGGCCAGGTCCGGCACGTGGTCGCGGTGCCGCTGGCCAGTGAGGAGGCGCTGCGTTACCACGACTGGGTCGCCGACCGGCGCGCCTACGTCCACCGGGCCTCGGGCGGGCGGCTGGGATACCTGCACGTGCCCGACATGGTCAGCAACGGCTGGGCCGAACTCCACCGCGACCTGCGGGTGGAGATGGCCCGCGACGGGCTGGTGGTCGACGTCCGCGAGAACCGCGGCGGGCACACCTCGCAGCTCGTCGTGGAGAAGCTCGCCCGCCGGATCATCGGCTGGGACCTGCCGCGGCACGGCCTGCCCTTCAGCTACCCGCAGGACGCGCCGCGCGGGCCGGTGGTGGCGGTCGCCAACGAGTTCTCCGGGTCGGACGGCGACATCGTCAACGCCGCGATCCGCACCCTCGGCATCGGCCCGGTGGTCGGCACCCGCACCTGGGGCGGCGTGGTCGGCATCGACAGCCGCTATCAGCTGGTCGACGGCACCGCGGTGACCCAGCCGAAGTACGCGCTGTGGTTCGAGGGGTTCGGCTGGTCGGTGGAGAACCACGGGGTGGACCCGGACGTCGAGGTGGTCGTCACCCCGCAGGACTACGGCGCCGGCCGCGACCCCCAGCTCGACCGGGCCATCGAGATGGCCCTGGAGTCGCTGGCGGCCACCCCGCCCAAGTCGCCGCCGGCGCTGCCGAGCTGACCGGCGCCCGCCCGCGCCGGCCAGGCATGGCGCCCCCGTCCCCGTTCCCGGGTCCAGGTTCGGGGTCCGGGGGCGCCCGCGGTCAGGCGCCGCGCTGGACGGGCCCGATCTTCGTCCCCTTGGCGACGCGGAGCCGGCCGTCGGCGTAGGACAGGCCCGGGATCTCACCGCCGGGCGCCTGGAGGGTGAACGACACCTCGTCCGCGGCCAGGGCGGAGGCGCCGCTCGGCACCTGGATGTCGAAGTGCACCGGGTGGCCCGGGCCGAAGGTCACGGCGGCGCTCTGGGCGCCGTAGCGCTGCGCGGTGAGCTTGACGCTCTTGCCGTGCTCGGTGAAGTGCGCGCCGGTCGGCGAGCCGGCCAGCGTGCAGGAGTCGTACCCCTTCGGCGCGGTCAGGGTGACCCGGTAGTGGCGGTGGCCGGCGCTGCTCGCCGTCTGCGTGATCTTCGCGAGGTGGTTGGCCGGGCGGCAGGCCGACGGCGCGCCGCTTCCTGCCGACGCCGCCTGCGCGACGCCGGCGCCGGTGGCCGCCAGGAGTGCGGTGGCGGCGAGGGTGGCGGCAATCCTCCGGTGGGTACGACGCGTCAACTCGGGCTCCTCGTCTTGCGGTGCGGCTCCGCGATCTCCCCGGCGGAACCAAGGTCGACTCGATTCTCGCCCGCCCGACGTGCGAAGAGCACCCGGATCGCGCCACAGTCGCGTCACCGATATGTCCGGGTTCGGTATCACCGCCTCAGCGACCGCCGGACCACGCTCCCGTACGCCCGCACCAGCCCCTCCCTCCCGCGGCAGCGGAGCGCCCGCTTCCGCCACCGGAAGGTCACCGCACGGTCTCGATTGCCGAAAATGCCAGGTGGAGGGCCCGAACAAGGTGTCGGATGGGGGAGTTACGAGGGGGGCAGCAGTGACGTTATTCGACTCCTTGGGGTTCAGCGAAACCACCCAGTTCGTCATTGCCGAGTGCGGCATCGGCGTGTGCCTGACGCTCGACGCGGTCGGCCTGTACCGGAACCTGCCGCACCGGTGGCACTCCGACGGCACCGTCGACGTACCGACGGACACCGCGGTGTACCGCGCGGCGCTGCGCATGGTGATCTACGCCCTGACGGCCCTCTTCTTCGTGCACCTGCACGCACAGAACCGCCCGCCGCACTGGACCGACGCCTCGGTGCGGCAGCGCGCGGACACGGTCGCCTCGGCCTTCGACGCCGAACCGGTCCTGGCCGAGGCACCGATCGACAAGATCCCCGACGAGAGCGCCTTCGAGGACGCGGTGAACGAGGAGTTCGGGTACCCGTACAACAGCTACGGCTTCTCCTGCAGCAAGGACGGCCTGACGATCGACGCGGAGGCCCACCGGCCGCCGCCGGGCGCGGTGGACAGCTACGTCATCACCGGCATGGTGGAGAAGAGATACGACGACCTGCGGGCGACCGACCACCAGGCATCGGCGCGGCGCAGTGGCCAGGCGTGTCGGTGCATGTCGTGCCGTTCGGGACGGGGCCTCATCACCTGCGTAGTCCGCTGGAGCTGGTTTACCTGCGCGACGGCTCCAGCCTGGCGTACACACAGGGAAGTTGGAGTGGGCACCTGGCCAACGACCCGGAGGAGGTGGAGCCGCTGCGGATCGCGTTCGACGCGCTGCGCGACAGCGCCCTCGTCCCGGCGGAATCGCTCACGTTCCTCCGTACGCTGCTGGAGGAGCACGCGGGGGAAGAAGCGCAGGCGTAAGCGTTGAGCGTCGACGTCGCCGCGCCCGGTACGTCGGGCGGAGCGGTTGCCGGGCGACCCCGCGGCGTGGAAGGGCCTACCCCCAGCGGCCGGTGCGGGTCATCAGGAGGGAGAGGGCTGCTACGCCGGCGGTGGAGGTGCGCAGGACGGTGGGGCCCAGGCGGTAGGAGGGGGCGCCCGCGGCGGCGAAGAGGGCCAACTCCTCGGGGGAGACGCCGCCTTCGGGGCCGACCACGAGCATGACGGAGCCGGTGGCGGGCAGTTCGGCGGTCGCGAGCGGGGACGCGCCCTCTTCGTGGAGTACCGCGGCGAAATCCGCGTCGGCGAGCAGGGTGCTCAGTTGACGGGTCGTCACCTGTTCCGCGACGGTGGGGAAACGCAGGCGCCGCGCCTGCTTGGCCGCCTCGCGGGCGGTGGCCCGCCACTTCGCCAGGGACTTCGCGCCGCGCTCGCCGCGCCACTGGGTGACGCAGCGCGACGCCGCCCACGGCACGACCGCGTCCACCCCGGCCTCGGTCATGGTCTCCACCGCCAGCTCGCCGCGGTCGCCCTTGGGCAGCGCCTGCACGACGGTGACGGACACCGCCGGCGCGGCCTCGATCCGCTGCTCGCGCACCTCGACGTCGAGCACGTCCTTCCCGGCGACCGCGGCGACCACGCCGCTCACCGCCCGCCCGGCGCCGTCGGTCAGCACGATCTCCTCGCCGGGCTGGAGCCGCCGCACCGACACCGCGTGCCGCCCCTCGGCGCCGTCGAGCCGTACGACCGCCGGGGCGCCGTCGAGCGCGGCGGGGCCGACGAGGAACACCGGGGCGGTCATGCGCGGGCCCCCTGCGCGGCGTGCAGTTCGGCGGCCAGGGTCTCCACGAGCGCGCCCGCCGACAGCTCCCGCGCCAGCCGGTGGCCCTGCCCGGCCCACAGCGCCATCGCCTGCGGGTCGCCGAGCCCGGCCGCGGCCCGGCGCACCGGCTGCGTCAGATGGTGCACCTGCGGATAGCCGGGCGGGGCGTAGCGGCCGTGCTCGCGTACGAAGCGGTTGAGCAGGCCGCGCGCCGGGCGGCCGCTGAAGGCCCGGGTCACCTCGGTACGGGCGTACACCGGGTCGGTGAGCGCCTGCTTGTGGAGCGGGGACGCGCCCGACTCCGGGCAGACCAGGAACGCGGTGCCCAGCGCGGCCGCGGAGGCGCCCGCGGCGAGCACCGCGGCGATCTGCTCGCCCCGCATCAGCCCGCCGGCGGCGATCATCGGCAGCTGCACCGCCTCGCGGACCTGGGTGATCAGCGTGAGCAGGCCGAGCCCGGTGCCGTCGAGCTGCGGGTCGTCGCGGTGGGTGCCCTGGTGGCCGCCGGCCTCGATGCCCTGGACGCACACCGCGTCCGCCCCGGCCCACTGCGCGGCCAGCGCCTCCGCGGGCGTGGTGACGGTGACCACGGTGTACGTGCCGGCCTTGGTGAAGGCGTCCAGCACGGCCCGGTCGGGGCAGCCGAAGGTGAAGCTCACCATCGGCACGGGGTCCTCCAGCAGCACCGCGACCTTCGCGTCGTAGGCGTCGTCGGAACCGGTGTCCGGTTCGCCGAGCGCGGTGTCGTACCAGGCGGCCTCGCCGGCGAGCTGCTCGGCGTAGACCGCGACCGCGGACGGGTCCACGGTGGCGGGCTGCGGCATGAACAGGTTCACCCCGAACGGCTGCGACGTGGCGTCGCGCAGCTGCCGGATCTCCTGGTACATCGCCTCGGACGTCTTGTACCCGGCGGCGAGGAAGCCGAGGCCGCCGGCCCCCGACACGGCGGCCGCCAACCGCGGGTTGGAGGCACCCCCGGCCATCGGGGCCTGCACGATCGGGTACGCCGAAAAGGAGGAGAGATCGGTCAACGCGGGCATGTGGTCATCGTGTCACGTAGGGTGCGGTGCCCCGCGCGTCGGGGGCCGGTTCACCCGGCCCCCGCCCACGGTCTAGCGGCCGTTGAACGCGTCCTTCAGCCGCGAGAACAGCCCCTGCTGGCCGGGCGCGAACTGCCCGGTGGGCCGCTCCTCGCCGCGCAGCTTCGCCAGCCGCCGCAGCAGCTCCTCCTGCTCGGCGTCGAGCTTGTGCGGCGTGACGACCTCGACGTGCACGATGAGGTCGCCGCGGCCGCCGCCGCGCAGGTGCGTGATGCCGCGCTGGTGCAGCGGGATCGACTGGCCGGACTGGGTGCCGGGCCGTACGTCGATCTCCTCCAGGCCGTCCAGCGTCTCCAGCGGGCACTTGGTGCCGAGCGCGGCCGCCGTCATCGGGATCGTGACGGTGCAGTGCAGGTCGTCGCCGCGGCGCTGGAACACCGAGTGCGGCAACTCGCGGATCTCGACGTAGAGGTCGCCGGCCGGGCCGCCGCCGGGGCCGACCTCTCCCTCGCCGGCGAGCTGGATACGGGTGCCGTTGTCGACACCGGCCGGGATCTTCACCGTCAGGGTCCGGCGCGAGCGCACCCGCCCGTCGCCCGCGCACTCCGGGCAGGGGGTGGGCACCACGGTGCCGAAGCCCTGGCACTGCGGGCAGGGCCGGGAGGTCATGACCTGGCCGAGGAAGGAGCGGGTGACCTGGGAGACCTCACCGCGGCCGCGGCACATGTCGCAGGTCTGCGCGGAGGTGCCGGGCGCGGCGCCCTCCCCGTTGCAGGTGCCGCAGGTGACCGCGGTGTCCACCTGGATGTCCTTGGTGGTGCCGAACGCGGCCTCGTCCAGCTCGATCTCCAGCCGGATCATCGCGTCCTGGCCGCGCCGGGTGCGCGACCGCGGGCCGCGCTGCGAGGACTGGCCGAAGAAGGCGTCCATGATGTCGCTGAAGTTGCCGAAGCCGGCGCCGAAGCCGCCCGCACCGCCCCCGCCGCCCGCCGCGGACAGCGGGTCGCCGCCGAGGTCGTAGACCTGCTTCTTCTGCGGATCGGAGAGGACCTCGTAGGCCGCGTTGATCTCCTTGAACCGCTCCTGGGTCTTCGGGTCGGGGTTGACGTCCGGGTGCAGCTCACGGGCGAGGCGGCGGAACGCCTTCTTGATCTCGTCCGGGCCCGCGTCGCGACGCACGCCGAGTACGGCGTAGTAGTCCGTGGCCACCTACGACTCCGCCAGGATCTGTCCGACGTAACGTGCCACTGCGCGTACCGCTCCCATCGTTCCGGGGTAGTCCATGCGGGTCGGTCCGACCACGCCTAGCTTGGCGACTGCCTCGTCGCCCGAACCGTAGCCGACCGCCACCACGGAGGTGGAATTGAGGCCCTCGTGAAAATTCTCATGCCCGATCCGGACGGTCATGGTGCCGTCGGCGGTCTCCCCGAGGAGTTTGAGGAGCACCATCTGCTCCTCCAGCGCTTCGAGCACCGGCCGGATCGTGAGCGGGAAGTCGTGGTGGAAGCGGGTCAGGTTGGCGGCGCCGCCCAGCATGATCCGCTCCTCCTTCTCCTCGACGAGGGTTTCGAGGAGGGTGCTGAGCACCGCGGCGACCGACGGGCGGTCGTCGGGGTCGAAGCTGTCCGCCAGGTCCTGCACGAGCGGCGGCACATCGGGGAAGCGGCGGCCGGTGACCCGGCTGTTGAGCCGGGCGCGCAGGTCCGCCAGGACCGTCTCGCCGACCGGGCCGGGGCAGTCGATGATCCGCTGCTCCACCCGGCCGGTGTCGGTGATCAGCACCAGCATCACCCGGGCCGGCGCGAGCGAGAGCAGTTCCACGTGCCGCACCGACGAGCGGGTCAGCGACGGGTACTGCACCACGGCGACCTGCCGGGTGAGCTGGGCGAGCAGCCGGACCGTGCGGGCCACCACGTCGTCGAGGTCGACGGCGCCCTCCAGGAAGTTCTGGATGGCGCGGCGCTCGGCGCCCGACAGGGGTTTGACCCCGGCGAGCCGGTCCACGAAGAGGCGGTAGCCCTTGTCGGTGGGGATACGGCCGGCGCTGGTGTGGGGCTGCGCGATGTACCCCTCGTCCTCCAGCACCGCCATGTCGTTGCGCACGGTGGCCGGGGAGACGCCGAGCGAGTGGCGCTCGGTGAGCGCCTTCGATCCGACGGGTTCCTCGGTACCGACGTAGTCCTGGACGATGGCGCGCAGCACTTCGAGTCTGCGTTCGCTCAGCATCGCGCACCTCCAACCCGTTGTCCCGACCCTGCGGCCTGGCACTCCGCCGTTTCGAGTGCCAACACTCCCGCAGTCAGTGTACGGCGCGGCGGCAAGGGCTCGGCAAGAGCGACGGCGATCCGGTCTTGCCCGGCGGCCCGGTACGGGCGGTACGGGCGATACGCGCGGTACGTACGCCGGCCCGGGCGCGCGTGCGGACGGAGGGCGGGTGGGGGCGTGAGGGGGTGCGCCGGGGGCGGGTGCCCGCGCGCGGCGGCGCGGGCGGGGCGATAGCGTCGGGTCGTGAGCGATGAGGAGAGGGCCGGAGCCGGGGCGGTGCCGGGCGCCGGCGGGTCGGGGTGGGAGCAGCTCGCCCCGGGTGTCGCCCGGCGGCGGCTGCCGCACCTCGACGTGACCATCGGGCTGGTGGTCGGCACGGACGGGGTGCTGATGGTGGACACCGGGTCCACGCTGCGCGAGGGCGCGGAACTGCGGGCGCAGGCCGAAGCGCTGACCGGGCGGCCGGTGACCCATGTCGTGCTCACCCACGGGCACTTCGACCACGTCTTCGGCGCTGCGGCCTTCCCCGAGGCCGAGGTGTACGGGCACCGCGCGCTCGGCGGCCCGCCGGCCGGGGACGCCGAGGCGATGCGGGCGGACGCGGTCGCGCACGGCGTCGATCCGGCGGAGGCCGCCGCCGCGGCCGCCGCGCTGCGCCGGCCGACCCGGCCCGTCCTCGACCGGCTCGCCCTCGACCTCGGGGACCGGCCGGTGACCCTGCTCCACCCCGGGCCGGGGCACACCGGCCACGACATCGTGGTGCACGTGCCCGGTACCAGCCCGAGCGATCCCTCGGTGCTGTTCTGCGGCGACCTCGTGGAGGAGTCCGGGCCGCCCCAGGCCGGACCCGACGCCGTCCCCGCGCAGTGGCCGACCGCGCTGGACGCCCTCCTCGCCCTCGGCGGCGAGACCGCGCGCTACGTCCCCGGGCACGGCGCGGTGGTCGACGCGCGCTTCGTCCGCCGGTTTCGGGGTGCCCTGACCCCCTAGGCTGCCCCGTTCTGTCGGCTCCGGGACCACCTGCCGGTGGGGCCTGGTCGCGCAGTTCCCCGCGCCCCTTTTGGGTACGCAGCGTTCTTTCGCGGAGAAGCCGCACATACTCAGGGGGCGCGGGGAACTGCGCGACCAGCCATTGAAGACAGGTGGTCCCGGAGCCGGCAGATCCGGGAACGGCGGGGGGTCAGGCTCTACGATCGTGCGCATGCGCAGCAGGAGTTATGACCCTGACCTCACACCGCCGTGGAAGAAGTCCGACCCGGCCCCGGAAGTGGCCGCGGAACGGGACCTGGTGGTCGAAGAGATCAGCACGGGTTTCTGCGGAGCCGTGGTGCGGGTCGAGAAGACCGCCGAGGGCCTGACCGTGACGTTGGAGGACCGCTTCGGAAAGCTGCGGGTGTTCCCGATGGCGCCGCGCGGCTTCCTGATCGACGGGCGGACGGTGACCCTGGTACGGCCGCGGGGGGGGGGGGGGGGGGGGGGTGGGGGGGTGGGGGGGGGGGGGGGGGGGGGGGGGGGG
>NZ_JBYIRL010000031.1:0-115962 GCF_057708125.1 Actinacidiphila sp. bgisy145 | reverse complement strand
CGTTCGCGCTGTGGGACAGCTGTGCGCGGGCTGTACGGCGTGGCGCTCAGGTGAACGGCGCGGTGGTACGGGAGTGGCGCCGCGGTGACACAGGTAAAGGTGTGGCCAACTGCTTCCTGCACGTTGGCCACGTGTTCACCGGCTGCCCCCATCGACCCGCGCGTCCCTCCGTCCAGGCTGCCGTGGGGCTCTCGGCAAGGGGGCCCACCAGACGGCTCAAGGAGGAACGTTCATGGCCGAGTTGACGCGTCGCAGACTCCTCGGATCGGCAGCGGGCGCGGTGGGTGGCGCGGCCGCGCTGTCGCTGCTCCCGCCGAGCGTGCAGAAGGCGGTCGCCGCGGGGCCGCCGCGCAGCGGTTCGCTGCGCGACATCGAGCACGTGGTCATGCTGATGCAGGAGAACCGCTCCTTCGACCACTACTTCGGCACCCTGTCCGGTGTGCGCGGCTTCAGCGACCCGGACGCGAAGAAGCTCTCCACCGGCCGTTCGGTGTTCTACCAGCCGGACACGGAGAACCCCGACGGCTACACCCTGCCCTTCCACCTGGACACCAAGAGCACCAGCGCCCAGGCGATCCCCTCCACCAGCCACGCCTACACGGTGCAGCACCAGGCGTGGAACGGCGGCGCGATGGACAAGTGGCTGCCCGCCCACCGCGCGGCCGACGGCGCCAACGGCCCGTACGTGATGGGCTACTACACGCGGGAGGACATCCCGTTCCAGTTCGCGTTGGCGGAGACCTTCACCATCTGCGACAACTACTACTGCTCGATGATGGGCCCGACCTGGCCCAACCGGCTGTACTGGATGACCGGCACCGTGGACCCCGGCGGCACGAAGGGCGGCCCGGTGATCAGCAACTCGGCGCCGACGCCGTACCGCTGGACGACGTACGCGGAGCGGCTCCAGGCGGCCGGGGTGGACTGGAAGGTCTACCAGGAGACCGACAACTACGGCACCAACATGCTCTCGCAGTTCCAGCGGTTCCAGGACGCCCAGCCCGGCGACCCGCTGTACGAGCGGGCCATGGTGTACCAGCCCGAGGGCACCTTCGAGGACGACGCCCGCAACGACCGGCTGCCCGCGGTCTCCTGGATTCTGCCGACCAGCTACCAGTCCGAGCACCCGGACTACCTGCCCGCGGCAGGCGCGGACTTCGTCGCGTCCAAGATCGAGGCGATCGCGTCCAACCCGAAGGTGTGGGCGAAGACCGCGTTCATCCTCAACTACGACGAGAACGACGGCCTGTTCGACCACGTGGTGCCGCCGACCGCGAAAGCCGGCACGGCCGACGAGTACATCGACGGGCAGCCGATCGGCGCGGGCTTCCGGGTCCCGGCGATCATCGTCTCGCCGTGGACGGTCGGCGGATGGGTGGCGAGCGAGGCGTTCGACCACACCTCGTCGCTGCGCTTCCTGGAGCAGTTCACCGGCGTCCAGGAGCCGAACATCTCGCAGTGGCGCCGCCGCACCTTCGGCGACCTCACCTCGGCCTTCCGCTTCGACGACGCGACCGCGCAGGCGCCGAAGCTGCCGGACGACACCGCCGAGCAGCTCGCCGAGGCCGAGCAGGAGGTGGCGACGCTGCCCAAGCCGACGCTGCCGGGGGCCGACCAGAGCTTCCCGCAGCAGGAGAAGGGCAGCCGCCCGCACACGTGAGCCGCCGGCACACGTGAGCCACCGCCCGCACGAAGCGCCCGCAGAAAGCGCCCGCGTGCAACGCCCGCGCGCCGCCTCCCGTACCGTCGGGGGCGGCGCGTCGGGGTGCCCGGGGGCGCCGTCAGGCGCCGGGGCTACTGCTGCTTGCGGGACTTGTCCGTCACGATGACCAGCCCGGCGATGACACCGAACAGCACCAGCGGGAGCGCCACGAACAGGCCGAGGGTCTGGAGCACGCTCAGGCCGGAACCCGGGTCGTCGCCGTCGCTGCGCGACAGGGCGAAGGCGGGGGACGACATGAGCAGCATCAGCGCAGTACCGGTGGTGACGACCCCGGCGCGCACGACCTTCTTGGTGAGCTTCTTGTCCACGTACTCAATGTAGTGACCGCGTCCGCGCCTCGTGCGCGCGGGGTGCCTTACAGGCGCGTCGGGCGCGTCGCGAGCGCGGCGCGCAGCTCCTCGGTGAGGGTGTGCAGCCGGGGTGAGGCGGCCAACTCCTCCAGGGTCAGCGGCCGCCCGTCCGGCCCGGCGACCGGCAGCCGCCAGTTCGGGTACTCCGTGGAGGTGCCCGGCAGGTTCTGCGGGCGCCGGTCGCCGACGGTGTCCGGCAGCCACACCCCGACCATCCGCGCCGGGGTCAGCGCCAGGAACCGGTGCACCGCCCGGACCACCCCCTCCTCCTCCACCGGGCCGTCGGGCAGCAGCCCCAGCCGGCCCAGCAGCGCGATCCACTCCGCGACCTCCGCCGCGTCCGCCGCCTGCGCCGCCGCCAGCGGCTGCCCCAGCAGCCCCAGCCGGTGCCGCAGCCCGACGTGCTCCCCGGTCAGCCGGGCCGCGGTGCTCGGCAGGTCGTGCGTGGTCGCCGTCGCCACGCACGCCGACCGCCACGCCGACGGCGGCAGCGGGCGGTGCCCGGGGTCGGCGCCGGAGTAGTCCCGCTCGAACCACAGCACCGAAGTGCCCAGCACCCCCCGGTCCGCCAGCTCCTCGCGCACCCCCGGCTCCACCGTGCCCAGGTCCTCGCCGATCACCACCGCCCCCGCCTCATGGGCCTCCAGCGCCAGCAGCCCCAGCATCGCCCGCGCGTCGTAGCGGACGTACGTGCCCTCCGTCGGCGGGCGGCCCTGCGGCACCCACCACAGCCGGAACAGGCCCATCACGTGGTCCATCCGCAGGCCCCCGGCGTGCCGCAGCATCCGCGCCACCAGGTCCCGGTAGGGCGCGTAGCCGGTCGCCGCCAGCGCGTCCGGGCGCCACGGCGGCAGGCCCCAGTCCTGGCCGCGGGAGTTGAAGGCGTCCGGCGGCGCCCCCACCGAGATGCCCGCGGCCAGCACGTCCTGCATCGACCAGGCGTCCGAGCCGGCCGGATGCACCCCCACCGCCAGGTCGTGCACCACCCCGACCGGCATCCCCGCCGCCCGGGCGGCCTCCTGCGCCGCGCCGAGCTGCCCGTCGGTGAGCCAGGTCAGCCAGGCGTGGAAGTCCACCCGCTCCAGCAGCTCGCTGCGCGCCCGCGCCACCTGCGGCGAGCGCGGGTCCCGCAGCCCCGCCGGCCAGGCGTGCCAGTCCGGGCCGTGCAGCTCGGCCAGTGCCGACCAGGTGGCGTGGTCGTCCAGCGCCTGGCCCTGCTCGGCGAGGAAGTCCGCGTAGGCCGCCCGGCGGCCGGGGCTGAGCGGCACCGCCCGCAGCAGCTCCAGCGCCTGCGACTTCAGCGCCCACACCGCGTCCCGGTCGATCAGCGCGTCCCGCGTCAGCACCCCGTCCCGCAGCCCGCCGGCCGCCGCCAGCAGCTCCGCCATCTGCTTGCGGGCGGCCGCCGGCAGGTAGGCGTACTCGGGGATCTCCTCCACCCGCAGGTAGACCGGGTCGGGGAAGCGCCGCGAGGAGGGGCGGTACGGCGACGGGTCGGTGGGGCGGCCCGGCACCGCCGCGTGCAGCGGGTTGATCTGCACGAAGCCCGCGCCCAGGGTGCGGCCGGACCACGCCGCCAGGTCCGCGAGGTCGGCGAGGTCGCCCATGCCCCAGGAGCGCGCGGACAGCGTGGAGTACAGCTGCGCCATGAACCCGAAGGTGCGCCCCGGCGGCCCGGGCAGCCGCTCGGGCGCCACCACCAGCTCCCCGGTCGAGGTGCGGCCGTCGGGCGTCCGGGCGCGCAGCGCGTAGCGGCCCGGCGCGGTGGGCGCCGCCGGCAGCGGCTCGCCGGTGCGCGAGGTGGCCGTCAACTGGGTGCCGTGCGGCAGCCTGGCCAGCACCGCGTCGAGGGTGTCGTGCCCGGCCCGCAGCACCGTGCACGGGTCGAGCAGGCGGTTGCCCGCGCGCTGCTCGTAGGCCGCCAGGGCGTCCTTCACCGCGCAGTGCGTGCTCGCGTCCACCCCGAGCGCGGCCAGTACGGCCACGATCGTCTCCGTCGGGACGGCCACCTCCCTGTCCGCGGTCGGGCGGTACGCCACGTCCACGCCGTACAACCCGGCCAGCCGTACCCGGTCCATCGTGCCTCCGTCCTCACAGTGCGTGCACAGACCCCTACCCCGGGGTGCCCTCCTCCTACCCCCGCGCCGTACGGTCGCGCGCGCACGGGGCCGCCGCGGAGGGCGGACGGGGGGTCGTGGAGGGGAACGGCGGCGCTCGGCCGGATGACGAACGCGGGAACGGACATTCGTGCCCGGAGATGGGCATTCCGCGTTCGCTCCGCGTTACGGAGCACGCCACTTCCGCTGCCAACCATCCCGGTGGGTGCCCCACGCCCGGGGCCGCTCGTACGCCACAGCCTCCCCACGGGGGAACGACATGCCCGCACCCGAGCCCACCCGCACCCCTCCCCACCGCCCCCACCTCGACCGCCGCGCCCTGCTGATCGCGTCCGGCACCGGCCTCGCAGCCGCCGGCGGCGCCGCCGCATGGCTCTTCGGCCCCGGCTCCGACCGGGCCAGCGCCCACCCGACGGCGGCGCCGAGCAGCGCGGCCCGCCGCAGCGCCGCCCCGCCCGCGGCGCCCGCCGCCACGGCGTCCACCGCGGTGGAGCCGACCACCGTCGGCACCACCCTGCACTCGGTGGCGACCCCCACCGGCAAGGGCGCCTACCGGCGCCTGA
This sequence comes from Actinacidiphila sp. bgisy145, assembly GCF_057708125.1. Classification (NCBI taxonomy): domain Bacteria; kingdom Bacillati; phylum Actinomycetota; class Actinomycetes; order Kitasatosporales; family Streptomycetaceae; genus Actinacidiphila; species Actinacidiphila sp. bgisy145. The sequence goes on along the minus strand of NZ_JBYIRL010000031.1, from coordinate 111,209 downwards.
CGGACGGCCCCGGCTGGAAGCGGGTGGTCCGCGCCGACCTCGCCCCGGCGGACCCGCGCCGCCTGGAGCGCCGCACCGCGATCGCCGCGTTCGTCCAACTCACCGACCTGCACGTGATGGACGTCCAGTCGCCGCTGCGCATGGAGTGGATGCGCGAGCACGGCCCGCACGACTGGCGCCCCCACGAGGCGCTGTCCGTCCTGAGCACCCTGTCGATCATCGACCGGGTCAACAGCCTGCGCGGCGGCCCGGTCACCGGCCATCCGCTGTCCTTCGCCATCACCACCGGCGACAACACCGACAACAACTCCACGATCGAGCTGGACTGGTTCCTCACCGCGATGAGCGGCGGCCGGATCAACCCCAACACCGGTGACCCGCAGGCGTTCGAGGGCATCCAGAACTCGGGGCTGCCGCTGTTCTGGCAGCCGGAGAGCGCCCGCACCGACGCCGACAAGAAGCTCGGCTTCCCGCACCTGCCCGGCTATCTGACCGCCGCCATGCGCCCGCTGACCGCCCCCGGCCTGAAGATCCCCTGGTACTCCACCGTCGGCAACCACGACGCCCTGTTCAGCGGCGCCTACCGGTCCGGACCGCACGGCTCCTTCGCCGCGCAGACCGCCGTCGGCGACCGCAAGCTGGAACAGGTGCCGCACGCCGACATGATGCGCGTGTACCGGGCGGTGTCCTCGCAGCAGGACCCGGACGGCGCGCTCGTCCGCGAGGTCCTCCAGCGCAACGCCCGCACTGCCCGCACCGTCACCGCCGACGCCCGGCGCGTCCCGTTCACCCCGCAGGAGTACCTGGACGCGCACCTCGACCCCGGCCGCACCGGCGCGGGTCCCGTCGGCCACGGCTACGCCGCCGAGGGCGTGGACGCCGACCACCTCTACTACACCTTCCAGGTCGCCGACGGCGTGCTCGGCGTCAGCCTGGACACCACCGACCGCGGCGGCGCGTTCCTCGGCTCCATCGGCTCCGAGCAACTCGCCTGGCTGGACCGCACCCTGACCGAGCACGCCGACGAGCACGTGCTGGTCTTCAGCCACCACGCCGGCCACAGCATGACGAACCTGCGGACCGACCCCGCCCGGCCGCAGGAGAAGCGGCACGGCGGCGACGAGCTCACCGCGCTGCTGAACCGGCACCGCAACGTGCTGGCCTGGATCAACGGCCACAGCCACCACAACCGGATCGCCCCGCGCGACACCTTCTGGGAGGTCAACACCGCCTCCCACGTGGACTACCCGCAGCTCGCCCGGGTGATCGAACTCGTCGACAACCACGACGGGACGCTGTCGCTGATCACCACGCTGATCGAGTCAGCGGCCCCGCACCGCACCGACTTCCACGACCTGTCCACCACCGGACTGGCCTCGCTCTACCGCGAGTTGGCGTTCAACGCGCCCGGCGCGGACATCACCTCCGCGAGCGGCGCCGCCCACGACCGCAACGCCGAACTCCTGCTGAGGAAGAGGTGAGGAAGAGGTGAGGCCGGCCGCGGCCGCGCTCAGCGCGGTGTGACCACCACATAGGCGGCCGGGTCCGCCTCGCCCGAGGCCATCAGCGCGGTGCGGACCACGGCCGCCTGCTGCGCCGCGGCGTCCCGCAGCTTCACCGGGGACAGGAACACCATCGTGATGCCCAGCGCCTCCACGTGTTCGCGCTGCCGGGCGTAGTACGACCACAGCGCGTCGTCGGCCGGGTCCAGGCAGACCGCCACACCGTGGTCGGGCCAGTACGCGTCCACCCCGCCGAGCGGCGGGCCGCCCGGCAGCCGCAGGTCCACGTTCCACACCGGGTCGGGCAACTGGTAGGCGCGCACCATCGCGTACAGCCGCTGCTCGGCCATCGCGCGGTCCTCCGTACGCAGCACGTCCACCGCGCGCCGTACCGTCGGGCGGTGCAGCAGCCCCGCCCGGGACAGCTCCCGCAGCACCGCCGCGCCGTCGCAGTGCCCCGACCGCACCGCCTCCGTCAGCAGCGCGCGTACGGCGTCGGTGTCCCCCAGCTCCGCGATCGCGTCCGCCAGCGCCCGCGGCACCGGAGCGCACGGCAGACCCACCACGTCCGTCGGGTACGGCAGTTCACGGGTGCGGTGCACCGTCACGTCGCCCGCGTCGCGCAGCCGGCGCTGCCACGGCACCAGCACGTCGATCATCGGGAGCCCGATCAGCGGCGGCACCGACGTGAAGCGGTACAGCGCCAGCGCCGCCAGCCCCGTCACCATCGCCCCCCGGCCCCCGCCCACCGGCGCCGCGTACAGCAGTGCCGCCCGCACGCGCTCCTCGCTGCTCGGCGGGCCCGAGTGCAGCAGGCACACCCCGGGCAGGATCTGCTGCCAACGGCCGCCCGGGCGGCAGTACTCGCCGATCTCCGCGGCCGTCATGCCGAGTTCTCGCAGCCGGTGGAACGTCACCACCGTCTCGTCGCAGCCGTCGCGGCGGTCCAGTGCGTGGGAGGTCAGATCGTTCGCGGTCATGCCCGAGTGTTTCCCTCCCAAGGGCCCCCAACTAACCCTTGTTACACACCCGTCGACAAACTCGGACAACCCGAGCCTAAAGTTCCCCGCGTTCGGTGCCGATCAGCCCGTCCGGGCTTTGCGGCAGGTTCGCGCACACCAGGCCGCCCGGCCCGCCGCCGGGGTCGCTTTGCGGCCACGGCGGCGAACGGCCGGACGCGTGAGGCTACTTGGGCGCGTCGCAGGCCTGTGCCCGAAGGGCGCGGGCGAGGTCGTCGCGTGCCTCGAGGACGAGCCGCCGAAGCGCCGGCGCGGCTCCCGCCCGCTCGGAGAGCCACTCGTCGGTGGCCGCGAGCACCACGTCCCCGTCCTGGAGCGAGGGGTAGAGCCCGCGGACGACGTCCATCCCGATCTCGATGGACCGCTCGGCCCAGACCCGTTCGATCGCCTCGAAGTACGGCGCGACGTAGGGCGCGCCCAACTCCCGCTGCCCGGGCTGGGCGAACCCCGCGATGGTGGCCTCGACCAGGGCGTTGGACAGGGTGTCGGAGTCGACCACCGCGGCCCAGGCGGCGGCCTTGACCTCGGCGTCGGGCCGGGCCGCCAGGCACCGCACCTCGTGGCGGTGCCCGGAGGCGGTGTCGTCGCGGCGCCGCTCGGCCGCGACGGCGTCCGCCCCGGCGACGCCCTCGCCGACGAGCGTTTCGAGGAAGGTCCACCGCAGTTCCTGGTCGACGTCGAGCCCGTCGATCTTCGCGGAACCGTCCAGCAGCCCCTGGACCAGCTGGAGATCGGCGGCGGAGGCGGCGGACGCCGCGAAGAAGCGGGCCCACGCCAACTGGTGCCCGCTGCCCGGCTCGGCCTGCCGCAGCTCCCGCAGCGCGCCCGCCGCGAGCGCGGTGCCGGCCTCCTCCCGCGCGTCGGGCGCGACGTAGTGGACGAGGGCGGTCCGCGCCTGCTGGTGGAGCGACTGGAGCACGCCGATGTCGGTCTCCTGCCCGGCGAAGCGCAGCACCAGCCCCAGGTAGTCCCGCGCGGGCATCAGCGCGTCCCGGGTGAGGTTCCACACCGCCGACCAGGCCAGCGCCCGCGCCAGCGGGTCGGAGAGGTCGCCGAGCCGCTCCCGCAGCGTTGCGAGCGACACCTCGTCGAAGCGGGTCTTGGCGTACGTCAGGTCGTCGTCATTGACTAGCACCAGGTCCGGCCGCGGCTGCCCCGCGAGCTCGGGCACCGCCGTGGACGGCCCGGCGACGTCCGCCTCCGCGCGGGCGTAGCGCTCCAACGTGCCGTCGGGCGTGTGCCGGTAGAGGCCGACCGCGATCCGGTGCGGCCGCAGCCGCGGCTGCGTGCCGTCCGCGGTCTGCGCCACCGACAGCTCGGTGATCCGGCCCTCCGCGTCGCAGATCACCTGCGGGGTCAGGGAGTTGACGCCGGCGGTCTCCAGCCACGCCGCGGACCAGGCGGCCATGTCCCGCCCGGAGGTCTCCGCCAGCACCGACAGCAGGTCCGCGAGCGTGGTGTTGCCGTACGCGTTCCGCTTGAAGTACCGCCGGGCCGCCTCCAGGAACGCGTCCCGCCCCACGTACGCGACGAGCTGCTTGAGCACCGAGGCGCCCTTGGAGTACGTGATGCCGTCGAAGTTGAGCTTCGCCGCCTCCAGGTCCGGGATGTCCGCCACCACCGGGTGGGTGGAGGGCAGTTGGTCGGCCCGGTAGGCCCACGCTTTGCGGCGGTTGGCGAAGGTGATCCACCCCTCGGTGAACTCCGTCGCCTCCACCAGCGCGAACGCGCCCATGAAGTCGGCGAACGACTCCTTCAGCCACAGGTCGTCCCACCACCGCATGGTCACCAGGTCGCCGAACCACATGTGCGCCATCTCGTGCAGGATGACGTTGGCCCGGCCCTCGTACGACGCGCGCGTCACCTTGCCGCGGAAGACGTACTCCTCGCGGAAGGTCACACAGCCCGGGTTCTCCATCGCGCCGAGGTTGTACTCCGGCACGAACGCCTGGTCGTACTTCCCGAACGGGTACGGGTAGTCGAAGCTCTCGTGGAAGAAGTCCAGGCCGCGCTTGGTGACGTCGAAGATCGCGTCGGCGTCGAAGTGCCGGGCCAGCGAGCGGCGGCACAGCGCGGACAGCGGGATGTCCAGCACCGCGCCGTCCGGGTGGGTGCGCGCGTAGTGGTCGCGCTCCACGTGATAGGGCCCGGCGACGACCGCGGTGATGTACGTCGAGATCGGTTGGGTGGGCACGAACGCGGTGGTCGCGCCGCCGCCCTCGGCCGGCACCGGGTCGCCGTCCGCCGCGCCGTTGCCCAGCACCGTCCAGCCCTCGGGCGCGGTGACCCGGAAGGAGAACGGCGCCTTCAGGTCCGGCTGCTCGAAGTTCGCGAACACCCGCCGGGCGTCGGCCGGTTCGTACTGCGTGTAGAGGTAGACCTCGCCGTCCTCGGGGTCCTCGAAGCGGTGCAGGCCCTCACCGGTCCGGCTGTAGGCGCAGTGCGCGTCCACCACCAGGGTGTTGCGCTCGGCGAGGTCCGCCAGCGCGATCCGGGTGCCGTCGAAGACCGCCGCCGGGTCCAGCTCGCGGCCGTTGAGCCGGACCGACGCCACCGACGGCGCGATCAGGTCGGCGAAGGTCGACGCGCCCGGCCGCGCGCAGCGGAAGTCGATCACCGTGGTGGACCGGAAGGTGCGCGGTCCGCTCCCGGCCGCCGGACCGACCGCGGAGCGCACGTCCAGCGCCACGTCGTACCGCTCCACGGACAGGATCGCGGCCCGCTCGCGGGCCTCCTCACGGCTCAGGTTCTCGCCGGGCACGTGGCGGCTCCTCTCGGTCTTGGCACTCCTGCCGTCGGGCGCGCCGGATCGCGGCGCCCTGGCATCCTCCCACGGGCCCCGCGGGGCGGCAGCGGGGAATGAGCCGGGGTGCGCGGCACGTTGTAGCGGTGGGGTGGCGGGTGCGAGCCGCCGGCTGCCCCGTCCCTGACACGATGCCGTGAACGAGGAGCTCGCAGTGACCGCGACTGCCGCCGAGCAGACCGAGAAGACCCCAGCCGACTTCTGGTTCGACCCGCTGTGCCCCTGGGCCTGGATGACCTCCCGCTGGATGCTGGAGGTGGAGAAGGTCCGCCCGGTCGAGGTGCGCTGGCACGTGATGAGCCTCGCGGTGCTCAACGAGGACAAGCTCGACACCCTCCCCGAGCAGTACGCCACCTTCCTGCGCGACGCCTGGGGCCCGGTCCGGGTCGTCACCGCCGCCCGCGAACTGCACGGGGACGACGTCGTCGGCCCCCTCTACACCGCGCTGGGCACCCGCTTCCACAACCGGGCCGAGCCCAAGACCCGCGAGACCATCGTGGCCGCGCTGGAGGAGGTCGGACTGCCCGCCTCCCTCGCCGACTTCGCGGACGCCGACACCTACGACTCGCAGCTGCGCGCCTCCCACAAGGAGGGCATCGACAAGGTCGGCCAGGAAGTCGGTACCCCCGTGATCGCCGTCCCCGGCGCCGACGGCGAGCAGATCGCCTTCTTCGGCCCCGTCGTCACCCCCGCTCCCAAGGGCGAGCAGGCCGCCCAGCTCTGGGACGGCACCCTGCTGGTCGCCGCGATCCCGGGCTTCTACGAGATCAAGCGCACCCGCACCCAGGGCCCGATCTTCGACGAGTGATCCGGCGCCGCCGCTTGGTGGGGTTCCCACAGCGGCAGCGGGTACGGGGCGGCCTGCCACGGGCTGCCCCGTACCCGTTTCCGCAGCGCTTCATGGCGTGACGAGTCTCACGTGAGCAGGCGAAAGGACGGGCGGGGCGGGGGAGATGGGGCGCGGGTGAAGCCTCCAAGGGCGGGCGCCGCGGTTTGTCGGGGTTCGACGATGATCACCGTGCGGGTGCTGCGCTAGCGTCGCGGTGTCCCGACCGTCCTCACACCCTCGCGGAGTCATCCATGAGCACCGCCGCCACCACGGCCCCCGGCGCCGTACTCGCCGATCTGCTGCCCGCCTCCTCCGTCAGCCGCGCCCGGCTGCGGGACGCCGCGCTCGTGGTCGGCGGCGCGGTGCTCACGGGACTGGCCGCGCAGATCTCGGTGCCCGTGCCGGGCTCTCCCGTGCCGGTCACCGGGCAGACCTTCGCCGCGCTGCTGGTCGGCACCGCGCTCGGCGCCCGCCGCGGCTTCTCCGCCCTCGCGCTGTACGCCGCCGCGGGCGTGGCCGGGCTGCCGTGGTTCGCTGAGGGCAGCTCCGGCTGGTCCATGCCGACCTTCGGCTACATCCTCGGGATGATGCTCGCCTCCGCGGTGGTCGGCGCCCTCGCCCGGCGCGGCGGCGACCGTACGGTGCTGCGGACCGCCGCCGTCATGGTGCTCGGCTCCGCCGTGGTCTACGCCGTCGGCGTGCCCTACCTCGCGTACTCCGCCCACCTCTCGGCCGGCGACGCGGTCCGCCTCGGCCTGCGCCCCTACCTCCTCGGCGACGCCCTCAAGGCCGCGCTGGCCATGGGCTTCCTCCCCACCGCCTGGCGCCTCCTCCACCGCTGACGGCGCCCCCCGCGGGAAGAGCCGAGCAAATCAGGTGGCGCTGGGGGCACCACCCAGGCGAAGCGCTCTGGGGGCGGAACTGCGCGACCAGCCCACCCCCCGGGGAAGGTCCCGTCGCACAGCGAACCCACCCCCCCCGGAGGGGAACCCCCCACCGGCAGGCGGTCCCGGGCCCGCCACGGCAGGGCACCCGGGAGGGTGGAACAATCACCCCATGCGCGTCTACCTCGGCTCGGATCACGCCGGCTTCGAACTCAAGAACCACCTCGTCGAGTGGCTGAAGGCCAACGGCCACGACCCCGTGGACTGCGGCCCGCAGATCTACGACGCGGTGGACGACTACCCCCCGTTCTGCCTGCGCGCAGCGACCCGCACCGCCGCCGACCCCACCGCCCTGGGCATCGTGATCGGCGGCTCGGGCAACGGCGAGCAGATCGCCGCGAACAAGGTGAAGGGCGTACGCGCCGCGCTGGCCTGGAGCGAGGAGACCGCCTCCCTCGCCCGCCAGCACAACAACGCCAACGTGCTGAGCATCGGCGCCCGTATGCACACCCAGGACGAGGCCACGAAGTTCGCCGAGGTCTTCCTCGCCACCCCCTACTCCCAGGAAGAGCGCCACCAGCGCCGGATCGACATGCTGGACGCGTACGAGGCCACGGGCGAACTGCCGCCGCTGCCCGCGAACCACCCGCAGCAGGACTGACCCCGCGCGATGCCCGAGGGCCACACCATCCACCGGCTGGCACAGGACTGCCTGGAGCGCTTCGCCGGCTGGCCGACCCGGGTCGGCAGCCCGCAGGGCAAGTTCGCCGACGGCGCGGCGCTGCTCGACGGCGCCGTGCTGGACGGCGCCGACGCCCACGGCAAGCACCTGTTCCTGGGGTTCGCCGGGTCCGGCTGGGTGCACATCCACCTCGGCCTGATAGGCAAAGTCGCCTTCGACCCGGACCCGGTCACCGACACCGTACGGCTGCGGCTGGTCGGCGGCCTGCACGGCGAGCACGCGATGAACCTGCGCGGCCCGGCCGCCTGCGAGCTGATCACCGACGGCGAGAAGCAGGCGGTGCACGACCGGCTGGGCCCGGACCCGCTGCGGGCCCACGACGACCCGGACCGCGCGTACGCCCGCGTCTCCCGGTCCCGGATCTCGGTCGCCGCGCTGCTGATGGACCAGAAGGTGCTGGCCGGGGTCGGCAACGTCTACCGCGCCGAGGTGCTCTTCCGGCACGGCGTGGACCCGTTCCTGCCCGGCCGGTCGCTGCCCCGCCCGGTGTGGGACGCGATGTGGGCCGACCTGGTGGCGCTGATGCGCCAGGGCGTGCGCGACAACCGGATCGACACGGTGCGCCCGGAGCACGAGCCTGAGGCGATGGGCCGCCCGCCGCGCCGCGACGACCACGGCGGCGAGGTGTACGTCTACCGGCGCACCGGTGAGCCGTGCCTGGTCTGCGGCACCGAGGTGCGCACCCGGCCGCTCGCCAACCGCAACCTCTTCTGGTGCCCGACCTGCCAGCCGCCGGCCGCCCCGGGCGTGTGATCAGTCCACCGGGATGCCCTGCGGCGACTTGATCCGCTTCATGATCATCTGGGAGTTCACGTCGGAGACCCCGGGCAGCGCGATCAGCTTGTCCGTCCAGAACTTCTCGTACGCGTCGGAGTCCGCGACCGCGATCCGCAGCAGGCACCCGGGCGCCCCGTAGAGCCGGTACGCCTCCACCACGTCGGGCGTCGACTGGACCTCCGCCTCGAAGGCGGCGACCGCCTCGCGGCCGCGGTGCACCTCCACCGACGCGAACACCTCGAACCCCCGCCCGACCGCGGCCGGATCGACCACCGCGCGGTAGGTCTGGATCACCCCGTCGTCCTCCAACTGCCGTACCCGGCGCAGGCAGGGGGAGGGGGTGAGGCCGACCCGCTGGGCCAGTTCCTGGTTGGTCAGCCGGCCGTCGGCCTGCAACTCGCGCAAGATGCTTCTGTCGATGGCGTCCATAAGAGGGATTCCTACCACGATCGAGCGCAATACCGATCGGTATTGGCAATCATATGGCAGGTCTACGCGCATATCATTGTGCTGGGGAATCGTTGTGCGCCCGGGGAGGCGCGACACCAGTCAGGGAGGCTGCGCGCCATGCGTCATGTCGTGGTCATCAGCACCGGGGGAACCATCGCGAGCCGCTGGCAGGGCGACGGCTACGCGGCCGAGGCCGCCGGACAGGAAGTGCTCGCCGCGGGCGCCGTGCCCGAAGGGGTGGAGGTGAGCGTCGTGGACCTGTTCACCGTCAACAGCTCACGGCTGACCACCGCCCACCAACTGCGCCTGCTGCACGCCGTGCACGAGGCACTGGCCGACCCGGACGTGGCCGGCGTCGTGGTCACCCACGGCACCGACACCCTGGAGGAGTCGGCCTTCTTCCTCGACCTGTTCCACCACGACCACCGCCCGGTCGTGCTGACCGGCGCGCAGAAGCCGCTGGACGCCGAGGACGGCGACGCGGCGGGCAACCTCTACGACGCGCTGCTGACCGCCGCCTCCGGCCGCGACATCGGCGCCGTGATCGTCTTCGGCGGCCAGGTCCACGCCGCCCGGGGCACCGTCAAGAAGCACACCGTGGACGCCCAGGCGTTCGGCGACCCGGACGGACTGCCGCTGGGCCGACTGGAGTTCGGCCGGGTGAGCTGGGGCCGCAGGCGCCCCCGCCCGGCCCCGCTGCCGATGCCCGCGCCCGACGCGACCGGCCCCCGGGTGGACATCCTCACCCACCACGCCGACGCGGACGCGGTCCTGCTCGACGCGGCGCTGGCCGCCGGCGCCCGCGGGCTGGTCCTGGCCGGCACCGGCGCGGGCAACGCCAACCCCGAGGTCGCCGAGGCGGTCCGCGCCGCCGTCGCCGACGGGGTGCTCGTACTGGTCAGCACCCGGGTCCCGGCCGGCGCGGTGGCCCCGCTGTACACCGGCGGCGGCGCGGTGGACCTGCTGGCGGCCGGTGCCCGGCTGGCCGGCTCGCTGCGCCCCGCGCAGGCCCGGATCGCGCTGCTCGCCGCGCTGCTGGCCACTCCCGGCGGCGAGGACCCCGGAGCGACCCTGGACCAGGTCCTGCGGGCGACCCCGCAGGCGCTGCGGACCTCAGAGCTTTATCTGGTTGATGGTGTCGGCCACTGAGTTGAGGAAGCGGTTGATGTCCGGCGCCATGTTCGTGGAGGCCAGGAAGAAGCCGAACAGCGCTGCCACGATGGCCGGTCCGGGCTTGATGGACTTGGCCCGGATCATCACGACCAGCACGATCGCCAGCAGCAGCGCGGCAGACAGGGAGATAACCATGACGGATCACTTCCTCTTTCGGTAATGCCGGTCCCGGGGACCGCACCGCCGCCCCCGCCTCGCCCGTTCCATGGTGCCATCGGCCACGGACACAGGAGACGTGTTCTGGACCCATAGTCCCATTCCCACGGGCTAGTCGCGGCACACCACGAGCAACGCCCTGTCGTCGTTGACGTCTTTGGCCACCGCCTCGATCAACCGCCAAGCGGAGCCGCGGAATCCGCCCGGCACGAGGCGGTCGGCCTCGCCGATCAGCCGGTCCATGCCCTCGGAGATCTCCCGGTCCGGCGTCTCCACCAGGCCGTCGGTGAACAGCATCAGCACGTCGCCGGAGCCCAACGTGCCCTTCACACCGTGGAACTCGGCCCCGTCGTACACCCCCAGCAGCGGCCCCTCGGCCTCCTTCTCCTCCCAACGGCCGGTCCCCGCATGCAGTTGCACCCCCGGCAGATGGCCCGCCGACAGCAACTCGTAGTCACCGCTCTCCAGATCGAGCACCAGGTGCACCGACGTGGCGAAGCCCTCCTCCCAGTTCTGCCGCAGCAGGTAGCCGTTGGCGGCCCCGAGGAAGGCGTGCGGCGGCAACGAGCCCAGCAGCCCGCCGAACGCGCCAGACAGCAGCAGCGAACGCGACGCGGCGTCCATGCCCTTGCCGGACACGTCGGTGAGCACCGCCTCCAGCACCCGGCCGTCCGAACTGCGGGTGGCGACCACGAAGTCACCGGAGAACGACTGGCCCCCGGCCGGCCGCAGCGCCATCTCCGCGTGCCACCCGCCGGGCAGCCGCGGCAGCCGGCTCTGCACCCTGATCCGCTCACGCAGGTCGAAGAGCATGCTGTGGCCGCGCCGCCAGGGCACCCCGACCCGCGCCCGGAACTGCGCTATGACCAGCCCGACCAGCGCCACCGCGGTCACCAGCAGCACCGTGCCGGGCGTCACCCGCCCCGGGCCCTCCCGGTACGGGCCGAGCACCGCCGACTCCACCACCATCGCCAGCGCGGAACCCGCGTAGAGCAGCAGCAGGCTCGCCGGCCGCAGCAGCAGCCCGCCGGCCAGGATCGGCAGCACCAGCGCCTCCGGCGGGCACCACACCGGCATGCTGACCGACGCGTACGCCAGCGCCGGGATCGCCACCGCGACGGCCGCCAGCCCCGCCCACTCCGAGGCGTCGCCCCTGAAGTAGTCCACCGCGGAACGGCGTACGGCCAGGCGGGCCCGGTGCAGCCTTCTGCGCCACCGGAGCCCGCGCTCACCCTTTGCCGTCGCTTTATTCATGTCCCCGGCGACATTACCCACCGATCGCCGTGCTGTGCAGGGCGGATGGCGTGTGAGGTAGCACGCGGCGACGTCCCCCGCGCGCCCACCGCCGCCTGACGAGCGGCGGACCGGCCCGGGCGGAAATGCGTTCGCCGCGCACCGCCTCCGGTGATAGGCAGTCCGGCATGACCATCGAGCTGCGCGGCGCAGAGCCGGACCAGTGGGACCTCGTCTTCGACCGCGTGGTGCGGGCCTTCCACGCCACCGACGCCCCCGAGGAACGCGACGCGTGGCGAGCGGTGTTCGAGATGGACCGGCTCACCACCGCGTGGGACGGCGACGACCTGGTCGGCACCGCGGGCCTGCACTCCTTTCGGATGACGCTGCCCGGCGGCGCGCTGCTCGACACCGCGGGCGTGACAATGGTCACCGTCCAGCCGACCCACACCCGCCGCGGCATCCTCACCTCGATGATGCGCCGCCAACTCGACGGCCTGCGCGACGGCGGCGAGCCGGTCGCGATCCTCACCGCCTCCGAACCCGGCATCTACGGCCGCTTCGGATACGGCGTGGCCACCCACGAGTTGCGCGGCAGCATCGACACCACCCGGGTCACCGTCACCGCCCCCGAGGGCGCCGACGCGGTCCGGCTGCGGCTGGTCGCACCCGCCGACCCCGAGGTGGTCGCCGCCTGCGAGGCGGTCTACGCCGAACTCGTCCCCGGCCGCGCCGGCATGCTCGCCCGCCGACCCCACTGGGAGCAGCGCACCGTCGTCGACGCCCCCGCCGTCCGCCGCGGCGCCGGCCCCCTCGTCTGCGTCCTCGCCGAGGTCGACGGCCAGGTGCGCGGCTACGCCCGCTACGCCGTCGCCCGGCCCGCCGTCGTCCTCCGCGACATCGCCGCCCTCGACCCGGCCGTCCACGCGGCCCTGTGGCGCTACCTCTGCCGGATCGACCTCACCGACGCCGTGTCCTTCGACAACCTCCCCCTCGACGACGCCCTCCTCCACCTCGTCTCCGACGAGCGCCGCTGCGCCCTCACCCGGTACGACTCCCTCCACCTGCGCCTCGTCGACGTCGGCGCCGCCCTCGCCGCCCGCACCTACTCCGCCCCGGTCGACGTCGTCCTCGACGTCACCGACGCCTTCTGCCCCTGGAACGCCGGCCGCTGGCACCTCACCGGCGACTCCACCGGCGCCACCTGCGAGCGCACCACCGCCCCCGCCGACCTCGCCCTCGACACCAAACACCTCGCCGCCGCCTACCTCGGCGGCCCCACCCTCCACTCCCTCGCCACCGCCGGCCTTCTCCACCCCCTCCACCCCACCGCCCTCCCCCCGACCAGCCTCGCCTTCCACACCACCCCCACCCCCTGGCTCCCCCACGGCTTCTGAAGCCCACCGGCGTGCCGCCGCCCACGAACCGCGAACCGTAGAGCCGCGTGGCCGAAGGGGCGCGAGGAACTGCGCGCCAAGCCACACCCCACCGCAAGGTGAACGAACCACCGAAAGGGGCACCCACGTGAAAGGGGCGCGGGGAACTGCGCGACAAGCCCCCACCGACAGGTGGTCCCGGAACCGCCAGAACACCCACCCCGGGGGGTCGCCCCCCGCGCCGCCGCAACTGGAGCGGGCGACGGGAATCGAACCTCGTAGCTAGTTGGAAGACCAGTGCGGGTACTCCCGCCGTGACCTCGCACGGGCCCGTACAGCGCCTTCAGGGCCTCCGGCCCGCTGTTGCCTGTGGCACCCCCTCCTTCACCCCTCAGCCGGGCACGCAGCGGGCACGCCGGGCACGGGAACTCTGGCGGACTGGTGCCGCATCAGGCAACGTTCGCCCCGTCGCGCGAGGTGGGGGCGGCGGCAGGCGCCTCTTGAATGCATCCCGCGTAGTCTCGCGGGGTGCATTCTCATCTCAGCTTCGGGAACCCTCCTGCGCTGCCTCACACGGTGGTGGTTGAGACGTTGGAACGGGCTCTTCGTGACCGCTCCGCAGAGGGCGAGGCGGCGGGAGTTCTGGTCGGGACTGCGTTGAACGACGACGACGCGGACTTCGTCGATTTCTGGTGCGTGCAGGTCGGGACGCGGGCTGTGCCGGGGAGTCCGCTGCTGGGGCTGGCCGGCCTGTGCTTGGGACACACCGCTCGACGCTTTGGCCGTCTCAGTGATGAAGCCCTGGCGCTGGCGGAGTCGCTGGCGGCGCGGGCTGAGGCGGAGCCGACGGACGTGGACGGCCGCGCCATCGACGGTTATGACGACGTGCGAAGTTTCCTGCACCTGTGGTGATGCCGCCTGCCGTAGGTGTCAGGCGGCGTTCGTCCTGCTCACGAGGGCTTTGAGGCGCTTGTCGGAGGCGTTCTTGTTCCGCCAGATGATGTAGCGGCGGATCATGCTGCCCTGGGTCATCCGGCTGGGGTGGTCGGTGCCGTCAAAGGCGAAATAGCGAAGGGCGGCGAACTGGGCCTCGATCCGGTGGAGCCAGGAACTGTTGGTCGGGGTGTAAGCGATCTCCACGTTGTTCGCCGCGGCCCAGGTCCCGACCCGATGGCAGCGTTTGGTGGTCAGATGCGGGGAGTAGTTGTCGCAGATGATCGAGATGCGCGTGCCGGCGGGGTGGAAGGAGCGCAGGTAGCGGCAGAACTCCAGGAACTTGAACGGTTCTTGGTCTTCTTGATGTGGCCGCAGAGCTGCTCCTTGCCCAGGTCGTAGGCGGCGAACAGGTGCCGGACCCCGTGTGGGCGGGTGGAGGTCGCGCGGCGGCGCTGTCGGGGCTCGCGGTCGGGGTCCTTGTGCTTCCCGCCGCGTTCAGCCCACTGGCGGCCGGGGCGGGGTTGAAGGTTGAGCCGCCCGAACTCGTCCATGCAGAACACGACCTCGGGTCCCATGCCCTGGGCCGATAACAGCACCATCTGGGCCCGCCTCCAGGTCACCACTGACCCGGTGCCCCCGACGGATGATCCGCAGCAACCGCTGCCCTTCGTCTTCGTCGTCATCGATCTCGCGGCCCCGGACACGCTCAGCCACCCGAGCAGCATGACGCACAACGAGCCGCCCGGATCACCATCCGGACGGCTCGTCACAACGGGGTGAACGTTGCCAGATGCGGCACTAGAACTGCCTGAACACGTCCTCGGGCCAGTCCTCCGGGAGCTTGTTCGCGAAGACCGCGTAGAGCGGGCCGTACTCGCTCTGGGTCACGAGGAGTTCCCACTGGTCCAAGTCGTGGTGCAGGTAGCGCCGGAGCATGTTGAGGAATTGCTGGAACTCCTCCTCCGACAGTGGGCCGGCGGGTTCCTGGCTGGGCTCCATGGCCCCAGCGTATCCGCGCTTTGGCCGGCGCGTCAGGGTTCGTCGTCTCGATGCGAACTTATGGGCAGGACGGTCGCTGAGGTCTACGAGGGTGGTGACGGAGGCACCCAACAGCAGTGACGGTCGGCTGAGGTCGGAACGGTTGCTGCACTTCGCTGCTGTACAGCATCTGCCCCGGAGCTATGTCCCGTTGGCTGTGTGTCGTCCTGGTCGCTGTTCTCGGGCGCCGAGACGGCGGATTCGCCAACTGGGAAGCGGATGGTTGGACTCTTTGGTGACGAAGTCCATCATGTCAATCAGCATGCGCCGAACCTCTGCAGTCGGCGCCGTCAAGTCGTCCCACTGGTCTCGTGCGTGCCGTCGGGTGCCCTTATGACGGTCATCCCGTAATCGGGAGCAACACGGTGCGGCAGCCCTGTCTCATCCTTGTCTGACGCCGGGATCTCTTCGAGACCGAAGATCCAGCGGTCAGCCAGCCAGTCCGCTTCGTCATGAGTTCTATGCACGGACGGAGCATGCCAGGCACGTGTCACCTCTTGGGCAGTCGACTCCTCAACCGCCATGCCTTCCACCACCTCAACCGATGCACCCCTACTCCCATCCCGTCTGCCGTCGGCCCGCACCCCTCCCACGACGAATCCGCGGGCGCGGGCGCCAACGGGGTAGGGCCATCCCGGAGCCGGAGCCGGAGCGCCCCCGCCGGAGGCACCGCCTTGACCCTGGCTGGACGGTCGCACCTCATGTCGCTCGCCAACCCACCGCGGGCGCGCGCGGCGCGGCCGGAACCCGGACGCGTGCCCGGCGGAGCAGTAGCGACGCCGGGAGCCTTGATGAGGTAGGGAAATCCGTAACAGCCTCGGGTCATCGGCCGGTGGGGCGGTCTTGCGCGGCGATCGGCTCCGCTGTTGCGATGGGCCGCACGACACGGATCGGCGCAGGGGGCATGTGTGGATGAGTTACGGGTCTCGGTGTGGAAGCGATACGGCCAGGAGCGCTTGTACGTCAACACCCTCAAGGGCGAAGCCGTTGCCTGGCAGGATCTCCGGACCGGTGAAGTCCACGTAGTCGTCGAGGTGCTCGGCGAAGCCGCACGTGCAGCTCTCACCGCCTACCGGACGCCGGCGGCTGAATCCGCCCCGGCCGCTCCCATTTCCCCGGTCCCGCCGCCGACCACGCAGACGGCTACCCCCATCCCCTCGGAGTTCGACCTCGCTCTGCACAGACCCGGCGACTCCCTACGCGGGCTCGCCGCGAAGCCGCCGGGCTTCGTCGCCCGCCTCTTCGCGTGGCTGATGCGGCGGCCGGTCAAAACCGACTCCTGGAACCTCGGCATCGCGGGTGAAAAGGTCATCGGCGCGGAGTTGAACCGGCTGACGCGCCGCGGGTGGTACGTGCTGCACTCCGTGCCGCTTCCGCGGATCAAGGCGGACATAGATCACCTGCTGATAGGGCCTGGCGGGGTCTTCACCGTCAACGCCAAGAACCATCGAGACCGGCACGTGTGGGTCGGCGACCACTCCGTACGGGTGGATCACGGCAAGGCGTACCCGTACCTCCGTACCGCACGACGGGAAGCCGAACGTGCGGCGCGTGTGCTGACCAAGGCATGCGGGTCCCCCGTCAAGGCGCAAGGCATCCTGGCGTTCGTCGCGCCGGCCGAACTCCGCGTGGTGCCGACCCTGCTCGACGTACGTGCCTTCGAGGACCGCAGCCTGTCGTCCCTGGCTCCGCTCACCGGCGTGCTCACGGCCGAGCAGGCGGAGCGCGTATACCAAGTGGCTAGGGACCGACGCCTGTGGGAGAACGCGTGACTCGTCAGGCGGTGAGCTGATGGGGCTGTGGCGCAAGGCATGCGCCGAGGTCGGGGTCAAGGGGCTCCACTTTCATGATCTCCGCCACACCGGTAACACCCTGGCGTCCCGCACCGACGCCAGCACGCGCGAGCTGATGATGCGACTCGGTCACGGTTCGAGCCGGGCCGCGCTGATCTACCAGCACGGGAACCAGGAGCGTGAACGTGAGATCGCCGATGCGGTCGACGGCATGATCGTCAAAGCGATGAAGCGGGGTTCCCGCAGGAAGGGGCACGTGGCGGGCACGGACAGCTAGACCGGCATCGGGAACGACAACGGCCCGGGTCGCGGAATCCCTCCGCCACCTGGGCCGTATCCGTTCCGAGCGGGCGACGGGAATCGAACCCGCGTAGCTAGTTTGGAAGACTAGGGCTCTACCATTGAGCTACGCCCGCACTGCCAGGACCGCAGACCCCGGCACCTCGGATTCTGGCACACCGCACGGCGCCCGGTCGAACCGGCATCGCCGCCGCGCGCGGAATCGGGCTGCCGGGGTGTACGGGGCCATGTACTCTACGTGTCGCACCAGCGGGGTGTGGCGCAGCTTGGTAGCGCGTCCGCTTTGGGAGCGGAAGGCCGTCGGTTCGAATCCGGCCACCCCGACCAGCAGTTGCCCGCCACTTGCCCGCCGGGCGGGGCGCGGCGTCCGGAACGTACGACGGTTCGCGTCGACCCCGTCCGGCGCGTTTGGCGGTACCGGTAGGATGGGCGGTCGGCGACCCCGCGCGCGGCCCCGACCGCGCGCAAGAGAGTGGCCCCCACCAACGTAAAGCCCCCAAGGAGACCCAACCGTGAAGAGCGCCGTCGAGACTCTGAACCCGACCCGGGTTCGACTCACTGTCGAGGTGCCCTTCGAGGAGCTCAAGCCCAGCCTCGACGCGGCGTACAAGAAGATCAACCAGCAGGTCACGGTGCCGGGCTTCCGCAAGGGCAAGATCCCTGCGCGCGTCATCGACCAGCGGTTCGGCCGTGGCGCGGTCCTCGAAGAGGCCATCAATGAGGCGCTGCCGAAGTTCTACACGGAGGCGGTCACCGAGGGTGAACTCGCCGACAACGTGCTCGGCCAGCCCGACGTCGACATCACCGAGTTCAACGACGGCGACGAGCTGAAGTTCACCGCCGAGGTGGAGATCCGCCCGACCATCGAGATCCCGGACTACTCCGGCATCGAGGTCACCGTGGACGCCGTCGAGGTGCCCGAGGAGGACGTCGACACCTCGCTGGAGCAGCTGCGCGACCGCTTCGCGACCACCACCCCGGTGGAGCGCGCCGCCGCCGACGGCGACGTCGTCGTGGTCGACCTCCAGGCGTCGATCGACGGCAAGGTCCTCGAGGACGGCGTCGCCAGCGGCGTCAGCTACACGATCGGCTCCGGCCAGCTCCTCGACGGCATCGACGAGGCCGTCACCGGCCTGGAGAAGGGCGGCAGCGCCACCTTCACCTCCTCGCTGAGCGGCGGCACCGGCGCCGGCCAGGAGGCCGAGGTCAAGGTCGACGTCACCGACGTCCAGGCCCGCGAACTGCCCGAGCTGGACGACGAGTTCGCGCAGCTCGCCTCGGAGTTCGACACCCTGGAGGAGCTGCGGGCCGACTCCCGCAAGCGCCTGGAGCGGATCAAGACCTACGACCAGGCCACCCAGGCCCAGGAGAAGGTGCTGGACGCGCTCATCGAGCTGACCGAGGTGCCGATCCCGGAGAAGCTGCTCGCCAGCGAGATCGAGACCCGCACCCACAACCTGGAGCACCACCAGTTCCCGGCGCTGGGCCTGACCTGGGACACGTACCTGGAGCGCGAGGGCAAGACCCGCGAGGAGTACGACGCCGAGGTCTCCGAGCAGGCGGTCAAGGGCATCAAGACCCAGTTCATCCTGGACGAGCTGGTCAAGACCGAGAAGCTGTCGGTCAACCAGGAGGAGCTGACCGAGCACCTCATGCGCCGCGCGCAGTCCTCGGGCATGTCGCCGGAGCAGTTCGCCCAGGCCGTCGTCGAGGGCAACCAGGTCCAGCTGCTGGTCGGCGAGGTGGCCCGCGGCAAGGCGCTGGCCGTCGTCGTCGAGGCCGTGAAGGTCACCGACACCAACGGTGAGGTCGTCGACCTGTCCGACGAGGACGAGGACGAGGAGGCCGCCGAGGCCGCCGACGCCGAGGCCACCGACGGCGCCGAGGCCACCGACGAGGCTGAGACCGCCGAGGAGCCCGCCGAGGCCGAGGCCGACAAGGCCTGACGCCGGGGGACCGCTGCGGACGGCGTTCGCCCGTCAGGGGCGCGGGGAACCGCGCGACCGACCCGCCACCGGCCGGTGGTCGGGAACACCGCTGCGGGGGCTGGGCCTGCGAGCCCGGCCGCCGCGGCGGTGCGCTGGTCGCACGGTTCCCCGCGCCCCTTTTCGGACCTGCGGTCCGGCGCCCCGGCACGTTCCAAACCCGCGGCGGGCCGCATGCGCTCACAGCGAACAGTCCCGCGTAGGGGATTGCTGGGCCCCACCTGCGCGTTAGGGTCCACAAGTAGGAGGGCAGGGGTGCGGCGAGGGTCAGCGGCCGCCCCCGACCCGGACGAAGACCGTGACGGTCGCTCCGACCGTCCGACAACGAGCAGGTGGATACGTGACGACTACGATGCCTACTGCCGCCGGCGAGCCGAGCCCCGGCGGTCTCGGCGACCAGGTCTACAACCGACTGCTCGGCGAGCGCATCATCTTCCTCGGCCAGGCCGTCGACGACGACATCGCCAACCGCATCACCGCACAGCTCCTGCTCCTTGCGGCCGAGCCCGACAAGGACATCTACCTCTACATCAACAGCCCCGGCGGCTCCGTGACCGCCGGCATGGCGATCTACGACACGATGCAGTTCATCAAGAACGACGTGGTCACCATCGCCATGGGCATGGCCGCCTCGATGGGCCAGTTCCTGCTCACCGCGGGCACCCCGGGCAAGCGCTTCGCGCTGCCGAACACCCGCATCCTGATGCACCAGCCCTCCGCGGGCCTCGGCGGCTCCGCCACCGACATCAAGATCCAGGCCGAGCAGCTGCTGCACACCAAGCGCCGGATGGCCGAGCTGATCGCCGAGCACTCCGGCCAGAGCTTCGAGCAGATCACCAAGGACTCCGACCGCGACCGCTGGTTCTCCGCCGAGGAAGCCCGGGAGTACGGCCTGGTGGACGGCGTGATGCTGTCGGCCGCCCACGTCCCCGGGGGTGGCGGCACCGGCGCCGCGCCCGCCTCCTGAAGGCCCCCGCCCCCGACATCGACGCACCTCATCACCTGGAGACGGTGGACGTGAACCCCTTGAACTTCCCCGGCAGCGGCCTCTACGAGCGCACCGCTGCCGAACGGCCCGGCCTGTTCGGCGCCGAGGCCCGCTACGTGATCCCGCGCTTCGTCGAGCGCACCTCGCAGGGCGTGCGCGAGTACGACCCGTACGCGAAGCTCTTCGAGGAGCGCGTGATCTTCCTCGGCGTGCAGATCGACGACGCCTCCGCCAACGACGTCATGGCGCAGCTGCTGTGCCTGGAGTCGATGGACCCCGACCGGGACATCTCGGTCTACATCAACAGCCCCGGCGGCTCGTTCACCGCGCTGACGGCGATCTACGACACGATGCAGTTCGTCAAGCCCGACATCCAGACGGTCTGCATGGGCCAGGCGGCCTCCGCGGCGGCCGTGCTGCTCGCGGCCGGCAGCCCCGGCAAGCGGATGGCGCTGCCGAACGCGCGGGTGCTCATCCACCAGCCCTACAGCGAGACCGGCCGGGGCCAGGTCTCCGACCTGGAGATCGCGGCCAACGAGATCATCCGGATGCGCCAGCAGCTGGAGGAGATGCTCGCCAAGCACTCCACCACGCCGATCGAGCAGATCCGCGACGACATCGAGCGCGACAAGATCCTCACCGCTGAGGAGTCGCTGGCCTATGGACTGGTCGACCAGATCGTGTCCACCCGCAAGACGTCCGTGGGCGTCTGAAGGACGGGTAAGCTGCGCCCTCCGTGCGCGCCCCGGACCGTACTCGGAACGCGAGTACGCCCAAGGGGGGCCCACACGGGGGGCGCGGCAAGGTACCGTCGATGAGAGAAGCACCAGGTTCCGTTGAAGGTCGGCGGAGCCCAGGCGAAGGGGAAAGACCTCGTGGCACGCATCGGTGACGGCGGAGACCTGCTGAAGTGCTCGTTCTGCGGAAAGAGCCAGAAGCAGGTGAAGAAGCTCATCGCAGGTCCCGGTGTGTACATCTGCGACGAGTGCATCGACCTCTGCAACGAGATCATCGAGGAGGAGCTCGCCGAGTCCTCCGAGGTCCGCTGGGAGGACCTGCCCAAGCCGCGGGAGATCTACGAGTTCCTGGAGAGCTACGTGGTCGGGCAGGCCCCGGCCAAGAAGGCGCTCTCCGTCGCGGTGTACAACCACTACAAGCGGGTCCAGGCCGGCGAGAGCGGCCGACCGGGCCATGACGACGCCATCGAGCTGGCGAAGTCCAACATCCTGCTGCTGGGCCCGACCGGCTCCGGCAAGACGCTGCTGGCGCAGACCCTGGCCCGCATGCTGAACGTGCCGTTCGCCATCGCCGACGCCACCGCGCTCACCGAGGCCGGCTATGTCGGCGAGGACGTCGAGAACATCCTGCTGAAGCTGATCCAGGCCGCTGACTACGACGTCAAGAAGGCCGAGACCGGCATCATCTACATCGACGAGATCGACAAGGTCGCCCGCAAGAGCGAGAACCCGTCGATCACCCGCGACGTCTCCGGCGAGGGCGTCCAGCAGGCGCTGCTGAAGATCCTGGAGGGCACCACCGCCTCCGTGCCGCCGCAGGGCGGCCGCAAGCACCCGCACCAGGAGTTCATCCAGATCGACACCACGAACGTGCTGTTCATCGTGGGCGGCGCCTTCGCCGGTCTGGAGAAGATCATCGAGGCGCGGGCGGGCGCCAAGGGCATCGGGTTCGGCGCGACCATCCGCTCCAAGCGCGAGCTGAACATGGCCGACCAGTTCTCCGAGATCATGCCCGAGGACCTGGTGAAGTTCGGCATGATCCCCGAGTTCATCGGCCGGCTGCCGGTGATCACCAACGTGCACAACCTCGACCGCGAGGCGCTGCTCCAGATCCTGGTCGAGCCGCGCAACGCGCTGGTCAAGCAGTATCAGAAGCTCTTCGAACTCGACGGTGTGGAGCTGGAGTTCGAGCGCGGCGCGCTGGAGGCCATCGCCGACCAGGCGATCCTGCGGCAGACCGGCGCCCGTGGCCTGCGCGCCATCATGGAGGAGGTCCTGATGTCGGTGATGTACGAAGTGCCGTCCCGCCAGGACGTCGCCCGGGTCGTCATCACCGCCGAGGTCGTGCACTCCAACGTCAACCCGACCCTGGTGCCGCGCGACCCGCGCATCTCCGGTCAGGGCGAGCAGAAGAGCGCGTAACCCTCCCGGCAGCAACGCAAAGGGGGCGCCTGGTCCGTCACGGACCGGGCGCCCCCTTTGCGTGCGCTAGGAGGCTGCCACCTCGACGTCCTTGCGCACCTTCGCGGTCAGCGCGGCGGCGTCGGCGACGGACGCGGTCTCGGTGCCGTTCAGGGTGGCCGTGGGGTCGAGCGGGAACAGGTAGGCCAGGGTGCTGTAGTCGGCCCAGACGCAGACCGTGGTCTTCGACGGGACCTTCTGGTTGTCCTGCGAGACGGTCTCGACGAACTTCTGGCACTTCATGAGCGCGTCGGGCGCCATGCCGGCCGGGTGCACCGACTGCGGTCCGCCGGCGGTGGCGGCCTTGAGCGTGGTGCCGCTCCTGTCCGGCCTGCCGCCGTCCTCCAGCAGGGCGAACGCGCCGTCCAGTGCCTTGGCGGGGTCCGCGACCGTGCCGGAGACACCGCTGAAGTTCAGGTAGACGCCGTCGGCGACGTTGCCCTTCACGTACATCTGACTGGTGCTCGTGGGCTCGGTGACGCCCAGCGCCGCCAGCTTCGCGGTCCCCGCCTGGTCGAGCCTGGCCACGGGGCTGCCCACCGAGGTCTTCGTGTAGTCGCCGGCGACGGTCTCCGGGGTGGTGAGGACGTACTTCTTGCCGTCGTCGTGCAGCCCGGACGAGCCGCTGCTGCCGTGGTGCGCGACGAAGACGCCGACGCCGGCCGCGACCACCACGACCGCCGCCACCACGCCGCCGATGACGACGCCGCCCCGCCGTCCGGGCTGCGCCGCTTGCTGGTCCTGGCTCATGAGTGGGGTCCCCCTTAGTTGGTGAGTCCGCTCATCCTCCCGGATAGCAGGAGGGGGCGCCCGATCCGACCCGGACCGGGCGCCCCCTTCAGAGCGTCGGGGAGGCTAACTCGCCTCCACCTCCACGTCGTTGCGGACCTTGGAGGTCAGGGCGCCCGCGTCGGCGATGGAGGGGGCGCTGCCGCCGCCGGAGACGAGCTGGGACTCGTCGAGCGGGATGACGTAGGCCACCGTGCTGTAGTCCGCCCACACGCAGACCGTCGTGTTGAGCGTGAAGGTCTGGCCGGACTCCTCGCCCGTCTCCTTGATCGTCTGGCACTTCATGACCGCGTCGCTCTTCATGCCGGCCGGCTTGACGGACTGCGGGCTGCCGGAGGTCTCGACGGTGGTGCCCTGCTTCTTGTCCTCCTCCGTGCCCTGCTTGAGCATGGCGAACATGCCGTCGACGACCTTGCCCGGGTCCTTGACCGTGCCGTAGACGCCCGCGAACTCCAGCATCTTGGCGGTCAGCGCCGAACTGCCCTCGGTGTAGCTGGCGTTGACCTGCGTCGGGTCGCTGACCCCGAGCGCCTTGATCTTGGTCAGGTCCTCGTCGTCGAAGCCGCCGTCGCTGCCGGAGTCGTCGCCCTTGGTGTAGTCGCCCGCCACCGTGTCCGGCGTGGTGAGCGTGTACTTCTTCCCGTCGTTGTGCAGCGACGACGAACCCCCGCTGCTGCTCCCGCCCTTGGTGGCGAAGAAGATCCCCCCGCCGATCACGGCCAGCGCGACCACGACACCGACGATGATGCCGGTGCGCTTGCCGTTGCCGCCCTGCTGCGGCGGCTGCGGGTACCCGTAACCCTGCTGCGGTACCTGGCCGTAGGGCGGCTGCTGGCCGTAACCGGGCTGCGGCTGCTGACCGTAGGCTGGCTGCCCGCCGTACGGCGGCGCGGGCGGCGGGGCCTGCTGCGGGTAGCCGTAGCCCGGCTGGGGCTGGCCGTAGCCGCCCGGCGGCGGGCCGGGCTGCGGTTGGCCGTAGCCGCCACCCTGGGGTTGGTTGCCGTACGGGTTCGGCGGCGGCTGGTTGTAGCTCATGGGATCGTCCCCTCCGTTAACGAGTCCGCTCATCCTCCCGGATGACATGCTCGCTTCCGAAATCCGGGGGCTGACCAGGCGCCATCCTGCCCCAGCCGCGCCACCCCCCGGCATCAGACGCGCAACCGCTTTGTCACAGCCCCGCGGAGGTCCGGTACGGCGGGCAACCCGCCCTGTGGATAACCCGTCGGGACCCGGCGCACCGGGCCACTAGAATCGGGACCGTGACCGACAACACTCAGCGCCCCGACAGCGGGCCGATCAGCAGCACCCCTGAACTGCCGACCCAGTACACGCCGGCCGAGGTAGAGGGGGAGCTGTACGAGCGCTGGGTAGAGCGGGGTTACTTCGAAGCCGACACGAAGAGCGACAAGCCGCCGTACACCATCGTCATCCCCCCGCCGAACGTCACGGGCAGCCTCCACCTCGGCCATGCCTTCCAGCACACGCTGATGGACGCCCTCACCCGCCGCAAGCGCATGCAGGGCTTCGAGGCGCTGTGGCTGCCCGGCATGGACCACGCGGGCATCGCCACCCAGAACAGGGTCGAGCAGCAGCTCGCCGAGGAGGGCAAGTCCCGGCACGACGTGGGCCGCGAGGAGTTCGTCGCCCGCACCTGGCGCTGGAAGGAGGAGTACGGCGGCCGCATCCTCGGCCAGATGCGCCGCCTCGGCGACGGCGTCGACTGGTCCCGTGAGCGCTTCACCATGGACGAGGGCCTCTCCCAGGCCGTCCAGACCATCTTCAAGAAGCTCTACGACGACGAGTTGATCTACCGCGCCGAGCGCATCATCAACTGGTGCCCGCGGTGCATGACCGCCATCTCCGACATCGAGGTCGACTACCAGGACGACGACGGCGAGCTGGTCTCGCTGCGGTACGGCGACGGCGAGGACAGCGTCGTGGTCGCCACCACCCGGGTCGAGACGATGCTCGGCGACACCGCCGTCGCCGTCCACCCCGACGACGCGCGGTACGCCCACCTCATCGGCCGCCGGATCAAGCTGCCCCTCACCGACCGGACCATCCCCGTCGTCGCCGACGCCCATGTGGACCCGGAGTTCGGCACCGGCGCGGTCAAGGTCACCCCGGCCCACGACCCGAACGACTTCGCGATCGGCCGGCGGCACTCGCTGGAGTCCCTGACGATCATGGACGAGCGGGCCGTCATCACCGTGCCCGGCCCGTTCCAGGGCCTGGACCGCTTCGAGGCCCGCTCGGCGATCGTCGAGGCGCTGCGCGAGCAGGGCCGGGTCGTCGCGGAGAAGCGGCCGTACGTCCACTCCGTCGGCCACTGCTCCCGCTGCAAGACCACGGTCGAGCCGCGCCTG
Organism: Actinacidiphila sp. bgisy145; assembly: GCF_057708125.1. Classification (NCBI taxonomy): domain Bacteria; kingdom Bacillati; phylum Actinomycetota; class Actinomycetes; order Kitasatosporales; family Streptomycetaceae; genus Actinacidiphila; species Actinacidiphila sp. bgisy145. The sequence continues at coordinate 85,872 of NZ_JBYIRL010000031.1, read as the reverse complement.
TCGCTCCAGTGGTGGGTCCGGGTCGAGCCGCTGGCCCGCGCGGCGGGCGACGCCGTGCGCGACGGCCGGGTGAAGATCCACCCCGCCGACATGGAGAAGCGGTACTTCGACTGGGTCGACAACATGCACGACTGGTGCATCTCGCGCCAGCTGTGGTGGGGCCACCGCATCCCGGTCTGGTACGGGCCGAACGGCGAGCAGGTCTGCGTCGGCCCCGACGAGCAGCCCCCCGCCGGCGAGGGCTGGACCCAGGACGGCGACGTCCTGGACACCTGGTTCTCCTCCGCGCTGTGGCCCTTCTCCACCCTGGGCTGGCCCGAACAGACCCCGGACCTGGCGAAGTTCTACCCGACCGACGTGCTGCTCACCGGCCACGACATCATCTTCTTCTGGGTCGCCCGGATGATGATGTTCGGCCTGTACGCGATGGACGGCACCCCGCCGTTCCACACCATCGCGCTGACCGGCCTGGTGCGTGACGAGCACGGCAAGAAGATGTCCAAGTCCTTCGGCAACGTGGTCGACCCGCTGACCTGGATGGACGCCTACGGATCGGACGCCGTCCGCTTCACCCTCGCCCGCGGCGCCAACCCCGGCGCCGACGTGCCGATCGGCGAGGACTGGGTCCAGGCGTCGCGGAACTTCGCCAACAAGATCTGGAACGCCACCCGGTTCGCGCTGATGAACGGCGCCACGGTGACCGGGCCGCTGCCGGCGCCCGAGGAGATGTCCGCGGCCGACCGCTGGGTGCTCTCCCGGCTCAACACGGTCGTCGCCGAGATCGACGCGCTCTACGACGACTACCAGTTCGCGAAGCTCTCCGACGCCCTCTACCACTTCGCGTGGGACGAGGTCTTCGACTGGTACGTCGAGCTGTCCAAGACCACCTTCCTCAAGGGCGGCGACCCGGCCCGGGTCTCCGGCCGGGTGCTCGGCGAGGTCCTGGACGTCACACTGCGGCTGCTGCACCCGATCGTGCCGTTCGTCACCGAGACCCTGTGGACCACCCTGACCGGCCGGGAGACCGTGGTCACCGCGGCCTGGCCGGCCGACAGCGGCTTCCGGGACGCGGCCGCCGAGGCGGAGATCGCCGAGGTGCAGCGCCTGGTCACCGAGGTCCGCCGGTTCCGCAGCGACCAGGGGCTCCAGCCCGGCCAGAAGGTCCCGGCCGAGCTGTCCCTGACCGGCACCCTGCTGGCGCCGCACGAGGACGCCATCCGGCAGCTCCTGCGGCTCCAGCCGGCCGGCGACGGCTTCCACGCCACCGCCACCCTGCCGGTCGGCGCCGCCCGGGTCGCCCTCGACCTGTCCGGGGCGATCGACGTGGCCGCGGAGCGCAAGCGGCTCACCAAGGACCTCGCCGCCGCGGAGAAGGAGAAGCAGCAGGCGGAGCGGAAGCTCGGCAACGAGGCGTTCCTCGGCAAGGCACCGGAGAAGGTGGTCCAGGGCATCCGCACCCGGCTCGCCGCCGCCGACGAGGACATCGCCCGCATCACCGCGCAGCTCGCCGCCCTCCCGGCGGCGTAGGCACCCGCCCCCCAGGGGCACGGACAGGCCCGGGCCATGCGGTCCGGGCCTGTTCCGTAGACTGAGCCGGTGAGTGAGTACGGGCAGGACGACGAGTTCCCGGACGACGGCTTCGGCGCGGACGACGACCGCGACGACGACGGCGAGGGCGGCGGACCGCGGGAAGCGGACCTGGCCGTCATCGAGGCCGGCAGCCGTACGCTGCGCACCCAGGTCACCCCGCCCGCCCCGGAGGACGACGTGCCGGCCCGGCCCGCCGACCCCGAGCTGGACCGCCGGCTGCGCGAGGTCGAGGACGAGCTGCTGGGCCGCTGGCCCGAGACCAAGCTCGACCCGTCCCTGGACAGGATCGCGGCCCTGATGGACGTCCTCGGCCAGCCGCAGCGCACCTACCCGGCGATCCACATCACCGGCACCAACGGCAAGACCTCCACCGCTCGGATGATCGAGCGGCTGCTGCTCGCCTTCGAACTGCGCACAGGCCGCTACACCAGCCCGCATGTGCAGTCCATGACCGAGCGGATCAGCCTGGACGGCGTGCCGATCTCCGCGGAGCGCTTCGTCGACGTCTACCGCGACATCCAGCCGTACGTCGGGATGGTCGACGCCGCCCAGCCGCACCGGATGTCCTTCTTCGAGGTGATCACCGGCATGGCGTACGCCGCGTTCGCGGACGCGCCGGTCGACGTCGCCGTGGTCGAGGTCGGCATGGGCGGCAGCTGGGACGCCACCAACGTGGTGGACGGCGCCGTGGCCGTGGTCACCCCGATCTCGCTCGACCACACCGAGCGGCTGGGCGGCACCCCCGGTGAGATCGCCGTCGAGAAGGGCGGCATCATCAAGAAGGACGCCACCGCGGTGCTGGCCCAGCAGCCGCCGGACGCCGCCCGCGAACTGCTGCGCCGCTCGGCCGAGCAGGACGCGACCGTCGCCCGCGAGGGCGAGGAGTTCGGCGTGCTCCACCGCGAAGTGGCCGTCGGCGGCCAGTTGCTGACGCTGCGCGGCCTCGGCGGCGAGTACGGGCAGATCTTCCTGCCGCTGCACGGCGAGCACCAGGCGCACAACGCGGCGCTGGCGCTGGCCGCGGTGGAGGCGTTCTTCGGCATCGGCAGCGTGCACCAGCGCACCCTGGACCTGGACACCGTGCGCGGCGCGTTCGCCGCGGTCACCTCGCCCGGCCGGCTGGAGGTGGTCCGGCGCAGCCCCACCGTGGTGCTCGACGCGGCGCACAACCCGGCCGGCGCGCGGGTCACCGCGGCCGCGATCAGCGAGGCGTTCGGCTTCAGCCACCTGGTCGGCGTGGTCGGGCCGAGCGGCGACAAGGACGTCCGCGGCCTGCTGGAGGCGTTCGAGCCGGTCTTCGCGGAGATCGTGGTCACCCGCAACTCCACCACCCGCGCGATGGACGTCGACGCGCTGGCGGCGGTGGCGGTCGAGGTGTTCGGCGAGGACCGGGTGCAGGTCGAACCGCGCCTGGACGACGCGCTGGAGGCAGCGGTCACCCTCGCCGAGGAGGAGGGCGAGTACGCCGGGGCCGGCGTACTGGTCACCGGCTCGGTCATCACGGTCGGCCAGGCCCGGCTGCTGCTGGCCCGCAGGTAGGAACGGCCGAAATCCCATGGGCAACGAGGGAAAAGGGAAGGGGGCCCGGGTATGCGGACCCTGTGTTCGAGCACGCTGATCGGCGAGTTCTTCGTCGTCGGCTTCGCCGGGCTGGTCGCGATGAAGCATCCCGACCTGTCGATGGGCACCGTCTGGGCGGTGTGCGGCATCACGATGGCGGTGTGCGTGCTGCTGTGCGGGGTGGTCACCAAGCCGTGGGCGGTCGTGGTCGGCTGGGCGCTCCAGATCGGCCTGATCGCCAGCGGCTTCGTGGTCGGTACGATGTTCGTGCTCGGCGTGATCTTCGCGGCCCTGTGGTGGGCGTCGATCCACTTCGGGCGCAAGGTCGACGAGATCAAGGCCCGGCACGCGACCCAAGCCGCCTGACAACCGATCGGCACATGCCTTGTAGGCTCGTCGTCACATTCGCTTGTCATACCCGTCAGGAGCCTCCCCGTGTCCCAGCGCACCCTTGTCCTCCTCAAGCCGGACGCCGTTCGCCGCGGCCTGGTCGGCGAGATCCTGGGCCGGATCGAGCGCAAGGCCGGCTGGTCGATCGGCGCACTCGAACTGCGCACCCTGGACCGCGGCATCCTGGAGCAGCACTACGCCGAGCACGTCGGACGTCCGTTCTACGAGCCCCTCGTGGAGTTCATGTCGTCCGGCCCGTCGGTGGCCCTGATCGTCGAGGGCGAGCGGGTCGTCGAGGGCGTCCGCGCGCTGGCCGGCCCCACCGACCCGATCACGGCCGCACCCGGCTCCATCCGGGGGGATTTCGGCACCGTCACCCGGGAGAACCTGGTGCACGCCTCGGATTCCGAGGAGTCCGCCGAGCGCGAGATCAAACTCTTCTTCCCGGACCGTTCCGGCAGGTAAAAGCGCCCGGCCCGGAACCAAACACTCCGACACGGCGTCACCATTACTGAGGTCCGCTGTGTGTTCTGATGACAATGGCGTCGGAACCCCGACGCCGCGCCCAGCCCGGCGCGACTACGATGGAACCTCCGCCCACGCTCGGGAAGGCCAGACGTATCCACATGGCGAACAACATGTCGTTCATCGGCCGTGACATGGCTGTCGACCTCGGGACCGCCAACACGCTGGTGTACGTCAGGGGCCGCGGGATCGTCCTGAACGAGCCGTCGGTCGTCGCGGTCAACACCAACACCGGCGGCATCCTCGCCGTCGGCGCCGAGGCGAAGAAGATGATCGGCCGCACCCCCGGCAACATCGTGGCGGTGCGCCCGCTGAAGGACGGCGTCATCGCCGACTTCGAGATCACCGAGCGCATGCTGCGCTACTTCATCCTCAAGATCCACCGCCGCCGCTACATGGTCCGCCCGCGGGTCGTGGTGTGCGTGCCGTCCGGCATCACCGGAGTGGAGCGCCGCGCGGTGATCGAGGCCGCCACCCAGGCCGGCGCCCGTACCGTGCACATCATCGAGGAGCCGATGGCGGCCGCGATCGGCGCCGGGCTGCCGGTGCACGAGGCCACCGGCAACATGGTGGTGGACATCGGCGGCGGCACCACCGAGGTCGCCGTGATCAGCCTCGGCGGCATCGTCACCGCCCAGTCCATCCGGGTGGCCGGCGACGAGCTGGACAACGCGATCATCCAGCACATCAAGAAGGAGTACAGCCTGCTGCTCGGCGAGCGCACCGCCGAGCAGATCAAGCTGACCATCGGCTCCGCGTTCGCCGCCAGCAAGGACGACGAACACACCGAGATCCGCGGCCGGGACCTGGTCAGCGGCCTGCCCAAGACCGTGGTGATCTCCGCGGGCGAGGTGCGCAAGGCCATCGAGGAGCCGGTGAACGCGATCGTCGACGCGGTGAAGACCACGCTCGACAAGTGCCCGCCGGAGCTGTCCGGCGACATCATGGACCGCGGCATCGTGCTGGCCGGCGGCGGTGCGCTGCTGCGCGGCCTGGACGAGCGGCTCCGCCACGAGACGGGCATGCCCATCCACATCGCCGAGGCGCCGCTGGACTGCGTGGCACTCGGCGCGGGCAAGTGCGTGGAGGAGTTCGAGGCGCTTCAGCAGGTCCTTGACGCCGCTCCCCGCAGATGACGACGCGTCAGCCGGTGCGCGGCCCGTCACGGGCCGGATGCGCACCGGACCTGACGCGGATGACCAACCGCCCCACCCGGCCCGGCCGCCGTCGGCACCGCGGCACCGGATGCGGGCGCACAACGGCACAGTAGCTCCGACCGGCCGCGGCCCCAGCGGCGGCGGGTCCGATGAGGAAGGCACGGACTGGCGCCCGTGAGGGACACAAAGGAGAGCCGGCTGCTGCTGGTACTGCTGGTGGTCGTGGCGCTCGCGCTGATCACCGTCGACATCCGGGGCGGCGAGAACTCGCCGCTGGACCGGCCGCGACGGGTGGCCCAGTCCGCCTTCGGGCCGGTGGAGAACGCGGTGTCCGGTGTCGTCGACCCGGTGGGCAACGCCGTGGACGCGGTACGCGACTCCGGCCGCGACAGCAGCACCATCAAGCGGCTGGAACGCGAGAACACCCAGCTCAAGCAGCAGCTCGGCAGCAAGGACACCACCCGCGCCCGCGCCCAGGAACTGGACAAGCTGCTGCGGGTCGCCGGCGCCGGGCAGTACACCGTCAAGGGCGCCCAGGTCATCGCGATAGGAGCCGCCCAGGGCTTCTCCTGGACGATCACCATCGACTCCGGCAGCAACGACGGCCTCAAGCGGGACATGACGGTGATCAACGGCGACGGGCTCGTCGGCCGGGTCACCACCGTGGGCCGCTCCACCTCGACGGTGCTGCTCGCCAACGACCCGGACTTCACCGTCGGCACCCGGCTCGAGGGCAGCCAGGAGATCGGCTTCGCCACCGGCCAGGGCAACCGGCCGCTGCGCGACCAGCTGCTCAACGGCAAGGCCGACGTGCACAAGGGCGACCGGGTGGTCTCCTTCGGCTCGGAGCAGGACAAGCCGTTCGTGCCCGGCGTACCGGTCGGCAAGGTGGTCAGCGTCGAACCGTCGGGCGGCAACCTCACCAAGACCGTCGAGGTGCAGCCCTACGTCGGCTTCACCAAGCTGGACGTGGTCGGCGTGGTCGTGGTCGGCCCGCGCACCGACCCGCGCGACAGCGTGCTGCCGCCCAAGCCGACCGCCTCGCCCACCGCGAAGACCACACCGAAGAACACCGCGTCGCCGGGGGACTCCGCCTCGCCGGGCAGCACCCCGACCTCGGGCGGCACCCCGACCTCCGGCGGCACCGACAACGCGCTCCCGCCGGGCACCAAGCCCACCTCGACCTCCACCAACGGGGACTGACGCCATGCGCCCGAACCGGATCGTGCTCTCCACCGTCCTGGTGGTGATCGCCCTGGTCGCCCAGGTCAGCGTGCTGGCCCGGCTGCACCTGCCCGGTGCGGTCCCCGACCTGCTGCTGCTCACCGTGCTCGGCCTGGCCCTCACCTACGGCCACGTCGGCGGCTGCCTGATCGGCTTCTTCGCCGGCCTGCTCGCCGACGTCGCGCCACCCGCCGACCACGCGGTCGGCCGCTACGCCCTCGTGCTGTGCGTGATCGGCTACGCGGCCGGCCTCGCCAAGCCCGACAACGGCCAGCTGCGCACCGCCGCCGGCCCGATGATGGTGGTCATCGCCGCCGCCATCGGCACCACGCTGCTGTACGCGGGCGTCGGCAGCCTCGTCGGCGACACCGCCGGCGCCCATGTCGGCCTGGTCAAGCTGGTGTTCACCGCGACCCTCTACGACCTGCTGCTGGCACCGTTCGTGGTGCCGCTGGTGATGGCGCTGGCCCGCCGCTTCGAGCGGGACCCGCTCGCCGAGGACAGCGCGGGCAGCGGCTACGGCGGCGGGTTCGGCGGCGGCCGGAGCAACCGCGGGAGCAGGAGCGGCCGAAGCGGCGGCGTGTTCCGGCCGCGCGGCCGCGGCAGAGCGGGCGTGGGCGCCGGCATCACCCCGCAGCGCGGCCTGTTCGGCCGCGCCCGGTTCAGCGGCGGCAACATGGCAAGGGGAGCACGGCGATGACGGCGAGCGGCGCGTACGAGGCGCCGAGGACAGGCCCTGGGCGGTATCGGACGACGGCGGCCCCGGCCCGGGGCCGGGCACGGACCGCGGGCGGCGCCCGCCCGCGGCAGCTGAGCGGGGAGAGCAGGTAGATGAGCAACATCCCGGAGACCGGTCGGACCAGCCGGGTCACGATCCGCCTGGTCATCCTCCAGGTGCTGGTCGTCTCGCTGCTGCTGACCCTCGGCGGCCGGCTGTGGTACCTCCAGATCCGCAACGGCCAGGAGTACGACCAGGAAGCCGCCAGCAACCACTACCAGCAGGTCGTCACCCCGGCCGTCCGCGGCTCGATCCTCGACGACCGCGGGGTGCCGATCGCCGACAACCAGACCCTGCTGGTCGTCTCGGCCAGCCGCACCGACCTGCTCCAGCAGGCCGACGGCGGCACCGCGGTGCTGACCCGGCTGGCCAAGGTGCTCGGCATGACGCCGAAGGACGTCGAGGACAAGGTGCGGCTGTGCGACGCGCAGACCCCGCGCCCCTGCTGGAACGGTTCGCCCTACCAGCCGATCCCGATCACCGACAAGGCCACCACCCAGCAGGCGCTCCAGATCATGGAGCGCCGCGAGGACTTCCCCGGCATCACCGCGGAGCCCACCGCCGTGCGCACCTACCCCTCGCCGGACAAGGCCAACGCCGCCCAGGTGCTCGGCTACCTCTCCCCGGTCACCGACAAGGAGGTGGCCGCCTCCGAGAAGACCGACAACCCGCTGCTGCGCTCGGACCAGGTGGGCCGCTCCGGCCTGGAGAGCACCTACGACGACCAGCTGCGCGGCAAGGCCGGCGTCACCAAGTACCAGGTCGACAACCTCGGCCGGGTGATCGGCAAGGCGTCCGAGACCCCGGCGACCCCCGGCGACACCGTCGTCACCAGCATCGACGCCAAGGTGCAGGCGGTCACCGAGAAGGAACTCAACGACGCGATGGTGACCGCGCGCAAGACGTACGACCCGGTCACCCACAAGAACTTCAAGGCCGACTCCGGCGCCGCGATCGTCATGGACAACAAGACCGGCCAGATCATCGCGATGGCCAGCGAGCCCACCTACGACCCCAACGAGTGGGTCGGCGGCATCTCCGCCAAGGACTACGCGGCCCTGACGAACACCAAGTCCAACTACCCGCTGCTCAACCGCGCCATCCAGGGCGAGTCGGCACCGGGCTCCACCTTCAAGGTGATCTCCACCTCCGCCGCGGTCAAGGCCGGCTACAGCGAGGACGGCCCCTACCCCTGCACGTCGTCGTTCTCCATCGGCAGCCAGGTCTTCCACAACGACGAGAACGAGAGCTACGGCGACATCTCGCTGGCCCGCGCGCTCGAGGTCTCCTGCGACACCGTCTTCTACGGCCTGTCCTACGACCAGTGGAAGAAGGACGGCGGCACCGACCCGAAGAACCCGAAGGACTACTTCTACACCACCGCCCACCAGTTCGGCCTCGGCGCCAAGACCGACGTCGACCTGCCCGGCGAGGTCACCGGCCGGGTGCCGGACCGGCAGTGGAAGAAGGACTTCTGGGAGGAGAACAAGGCCGACTGGTGCGCCACCGCCAAGAAGCACAAGAACGACAAGAACCCGACGCTCGCGGTCGCCATCGCCATCGAGAACTGCCCGGACGGCTATGTGCTGCGCGCCGGTGACTCGGTCAACTACGCGATCGGCCAGGGCGACACGCTCGTCACCCCGATCCAGATGGCCCGGATCTACGCGGCGCTGGCCAACGGCGGCACCCTGTACCAGCCGACCATCGGCAAGGCCGTGATAAGCGCGGACGGCAAGACCGTCACCCCGATCCAGCCGAAGGTGGCCGGCAAGCTGCCCGACTCCAAGTCCACGCTGAAGTACATCAACCAGGCGCTGGCCGGCGTGGTCACCGAGGGCACCGCCGACTGGAAGTTCGGCAACTGGCCGCAGAGCCAGATCCCGCTGCACGCCAAGACCGGTACCGCGGAGGTCTCCGGCAAGCAGAGCACGTCGTGGTTCGACACGTACACCAAGGACTACACGATCGTCATGACGATCTCCCAGGGCGGTACCGGCTCCGGCGGTTCGGGTACCGCGATCCGCCGGATCTACGAGGCGATGTACGGCATCCAGAAGGACAGCACCAAGATCGACGCGAAGAAGGGCATCATGCCCCAGCCCGTCACCACGCTGCCCAAGATCTCCGCCGACGGCAGCGTGGTCGCCGCCCAGCAGGCCGCGTACTCCACCAGGGTCGCCGTGGCCTTCGCCAACGCCCCGGCCGGTTCGCCGGGCGCCGACCCGGTACCCGCGCTCGCCGCGCTCACCCCGACCCGGACCGAGAAACTGCTGTACGGCAGGAAGTACACGTGATGAGCGCGAACACCTACTCCGTCCGGCGGTTCACGCCGGAGCGCTCCACCATGGGCAAGCTGTTCGCCCGGGACTCCGCGGTGCGCCGGATGGACTGGCTGCTCTTCCTGGTGACGCTGGCGCTGTGCTTCATCGGCTCGCTGCTGGTCTTCTCCGCGACCCGGCACCGCACCAGCCTCACCCACGGCGACGAGTACTACTTCCTGATCCGCCATGTGATGAACGCCGGTATCGGCCTGGCGCTGTGCATCGGCGCGATGGCCATAGGGCACCACCGGATGCGCACCATCGTGCCGTTCTTCTACGCGCTGTCGATCCTCGGCATCCTCGCGGTGCTCAGCCCGCTCGGCTCGACCGTCAACGGCGCGCACTCCTGGATCATCATCGGCGGCGGCTTCTCGCTCCAGCCCTCGGAGTTCGTGAAGATCTCCATCATCATCGGCATGGCGATGGTGCTCTCCGCCCGGGTCGACGCCGGCGACCAGGAGCACCCCGACCACCGCCGGGTGACGCAGTCCCTGGCGCTTGCGGCGCTGCCGATCCTGATCATCCTGATGATGCCCGACCTCGGGTCGGTGATGGTGCTCGGCGCGATCGTGCTCGGGGTGCTGCTCGCCTCCGGCGCCTCCACCCGCTGGGTGTTCGGGCTGATCGCCACCGGGATCGTCGGCTCCATTCTGGTGTGGCAGCTCGGCATCCTCGACAAGTACCAGATCGACCGGTTCGCCGCGTTCGCCAACCCCGCGCTCGACCCGTCCGGCGTCGGCTACAACACCAGCCAGGCCCGGATCGCGATCGGCTCGGGCGGGCTGCTCGGCAAGGGCCTGTTCCACGGCAGCCAGACCACCGGCCAGTTCGTGCCCGAGCAGCAGACCGACTTCGTCTTCTCGGTGGCCGGCGAGGAACTCGGCTTCGTCGGCGGCGCGCTCATCGTGGTGCTGATCGGGGTGATCCTCTGGCGGGCCTGCACCATCGCCCGCAACGCCACCGACCTGTACGGCACCATCGTGGCGGCCGGGGTGGTCGCCTGGTTCGCCTTCCAGTCCTTCGAGAACATCGGCATGACGCTGGGCATCATGCCGGTGACCGGTATCCCCTTGCCCTTCGTCTCCTACGGCGGATCATCGATGTTCGCCAACTTCGTGGCCATAGGGATGCTCCAGTCCGTGAAGATGCAGCGGCCCATGTCGGCGTAGCCGCCGCGGCCCCGGCCAGGGGACCGGTCCGGGGCCCCTGGTCCGGCCCGGGCGGGCCGCCGCCGCGGCTCGGGTACTGTTGAGGGTCATCTTCCCTCCGGGCGGCCCGCCGCCGGGGCGCCATGCAAGTTCAGGACACACGAAAGTCGCCGAGATGCCTGTCGAGTCGGTCTTCCCGCGCCTGGAAGCGCTGCTCCCGCATGTACAGAAGCCGATCCAGTACGTCGGCGGTGAGCTGAACTCCACCGTCAAGGACTGGGACGCCACCGATGTGCGGTGGGCGCTGATGTACCCCGACGCGTACGAGGTCGGCCTGCCCAACCAGGGCGTCATGATCCTCTACGAGGTGCTCAACGAGCGCGAGGGCGTGCTCGCCGAGCGCACGTACAGCGTCTGGCCCGACCTGGAAGCGCTGATGCGCGAGCACCAGGTGCCGCAGTTCACGGTCGACAGCCACCGCCCGGTGCGCGCCTTCGACGTGTTCGGCCTCAGCTTCTCCACCGAGCTGGGCTACACCAACATGCTCACCGCGCTCGACCTGGCCGGCATCCCGCTGGACGCGGCCGACCGCACCGAGGACGACCCGGTCGTGCTGGCCGGCGGGCACGCCGCGTTCAACCCCGAGCCGATCGCCGACTTCATCGACGCGGCCGTGATCGGGGACGGCGAGCAGGCCGTCCTGACCATCACCGACCTGGTCCGCGAGTGGAAGGCCGAGGGCCGCCCCGGCGGTCGCGACGAGCTGCTGCTGCGCCTGGCCCGGACCGGCGGGGTGTACGTCCCGCGCTTCTACGACGTGGAGTACCTGCCCGACGGCCGGATCTCCCGGGTCGTGCCCAACCGCTCCGGCGTGCCGTGGCGGGTGTCGAAGCACACCGTGATGGACCTGGACGAGTGGCCGTACCCGAAGCAGCCGCTGGTGCCGCTCGCGGAGACCGTGCACGAGCGGATGTCGGTGGAGATCTTCCGCGGCTGCACCCGCGGCTGCCGCTTCTGCCAGGCCGGGATGATCACCCGCCCGGTGCGCGAGCGCTCCATCACCGGCATCGGCGAGATGGTCGACCGGGGCCTGAAGGCGACCGGCTTCGAGGAGGTCGGCCTGCTGTCGCTCTCCTCCGCCGACCACACCGAGATCGCCGACGTCGCCAAGGGCCTCGCCGACCGGTACGAAGAGGACAAGATCGGGCTGTCGCTGCCGTCCACCCGGGTCGACGCGTTCAACATCGACCTGGCGAACGAGCTGACCCGCAACGGCCGCCGCTCGGGCCTGACCTTCGCCCCCGAGGGCGGCTCCGAGCGCATCCGCAAGGTGATCAACAAGATGGTGTCGGAGGAGGACCTGATCCGCACCGTCGCCACCGCGTACGGCAACGGCTGGCGGCAGGTGAAGCTGTACTTCATGTGCGGGCTGCCCACCGAGACCGACGAGGACGTCCTCCAGATCGCGGACATGGCGCGCAAGGTGATCGCCAAGGGCCGCGAGGTGACCGGCCAGAACGACATCCGCTGCACCGTGTCGATCGGCGGCTTCGTGCCCAAGCCGCACACCCCCTTCCAGTGGGCGCCGCAGCTCGGCGTCGAGGAGACCGACGCCCGGCTGGAGAAGCTGCGCGACGCGATCCGCGGCGACCGCAAGTACGGCCGCAACATCGGCTTCCGCTACCACGACGGCAAGCCCGGCATCATCGAGGGCCTGCTCTCCCGGGGGGACCGCCGGGTCGGCGACGTGATCCGCGCGGTCTACGCCGACGGCGGCCGCTTCGACGGCTGGCGCGAGCACTTCTCCTACGAGCGCTGGCTGCGCGCCTGCGACGCCGCCCTGCCCGCCCACGACCTGGACCTCGCCTGGTACACCACCCGCGAGCGCACCGCCGAGGAGGTCCTGCCCTGGGACCACCTCGACTCCGGTCTGGACAAGGACTGGCTCTGGGAGGACTGGCAGGACGCCCTCGACGAGACCGAGGTCGACGACTGCCGCTGGACGCCCTGCTTCGACTGCGGGGTGTGCCCCCAGCTCGACCTGGACATCCAGATCGGCCCCACCGGCAAGAAGCTCCTCCCGCTCACCGTCGTCAACGGCCCGGGCGGCAGCTGACCGGGCGCCCGGCGCACACCGGCTCGACCCCCGCTGGGCAGACAGCCCGCCCCACCGAGGGCGCCGCGACCGACGCGGCGCCCTCGGTGGCGTTCGTGCCCTTCATACCGCCCGGCCGCAGGTTGGACGGCGCCAGGGTGAAGCGGGTGGTGTGGTCCTTCGCCGCGGTCTTGCCCCGTCACGCGCGGCGACATCGTTCACCTGCCCGATGCCGGGCTCCGATATCGTGCGCCGATATCGAGGCTCGTCAGTGAGAGGCCAGGACATGAACACGTCGGCTCCACCAGCCGACCCGGGAGAACTGAAGCGGCACCTGGGCGTGTTCGACGCCGTGGTGATCGGGCTCGGCTCGATGGTCGGGGCGGGCATCTTCGCCGCCCTCACCCCCGCGGCGGCCGCCAGCGGCTCCGGCCTGCTGCTCGGCCTGGCCCTCGCGGCCGTGGTCGCCTACTGCAACGCCACCTCCTCCGCCCGGCTCGCCGCCCGGTACCCGCGGTCCGGCGGCACCTACGTCTACGGCCGCGAGCGACTCGGCGACTTCTGGGGTTATCTGGCCGGCTGGGGCTTCGTGGTCGGTAAGACCGCCTCCTGCGCGGCGATGGCCCTCACCGTCGGCTCCTACATCTGGCCCGCCCAGGTCCACGCTGTCGCGGTCGCCGCCGTAATCGCGCTGACCGCGGTGAACTACGTCGGCGTGCAGAAGGCCGCCTGGCTCACGAGGGCGATCGTCGCCGTGGTCCTGGCGGTGCTCGCCGCCGTGGTCACCGCCTGCCTCACCAGTTCCTCGGCCTGCACCGGCCACTGGGCGATCGGCACCGGTGCCGGATGGCACGGCGTGCTCCAGGCCACCGGATTCCTGTTCTTCGCCTTCGCCGGGTACGCGCGTATCGCCACCCTCGGCGAGGAGGTCCGCGCCCCGGCCCGCACCATCCCCCGCGCGATCTCGACCGCGCTCGGCATCACCCTCGTCGTCTACGCCGTCGTCGCACTCGCCGTGCTCGCGGTCCTCGGCCCCGACCAGCTCGCCCGCACCACCGCACCGCTGGCTGACGCGGTCCACGCCGCCGGGGTGCCGGGCCTTGCCCCGGTGGTGCGGGTGGGCGCGGCGATCGCCGCGGTCGGCTCGCTGCTGGCGCTGATCCTCGGCGTCTCGCGCACCACCCTGGCGATGGCCCGCGACCGGCACTTGCCCCACGTCCTGGCCGCCGTCCACCCGCGCTTCCAGGTGCCGCACCGCGCCGAGCTCACGGTCGGCGCGATCGTGGCGGTCCTGTCGGCGTTCGCGGACGTGCGCGGCGCGATCGGCTTCTCCTCCTTCGGCGTCCTGGCGTACTACGCCGTCGCCAACGCCTCCGCCTGGACCCTCACTCCCGCCGAGGGCCGCCCGCCCCGGATCGTGCCCGTGCTCGGCACCGCGGGCTGCGTGGTCCTGGCGTTCGCTCTGCCCGGCGCCTCGGTGCTGTGGGGTGCGGTGGTGCTCGCGCTTGGCGCCGGCGCCTATGGCCTGCGCCGCATCCTCGTCCGCGGCTGAGCGGTGGGGTGGTCGGCGAGCGCGGTGGGTTCGGCGGCATCACGTCCGAGGGGGTTCATCCCGTACACGGTGAGGACGGCCCGGCAGTGCGGAGTGTGGCCCTGATGTGGCGGGCGAGGGCGAGCGCGGTCTCGAACCGGGGGCGGACCCCGGACGCGGATGCCGGTCTTCTCGGAGAGCACCCTGTCGCGCGGGACGCCCGTTCCTGGCAGCAGTCGTCAGAAGGTGTGGATGACGAGTCGACGTGGTGGTCAGTCCGCGCTGAGGCTGCCGGCCTTCTCCCCGCGGTAGGGGATCCAGCGATATCCAGGCTGGAAGGTGACGTAGCGGTCGCCGAGGCCGAGCTCGGCGTGCAGCTCTTCGGAGAGAACCAGACCGTGGATGCTGCCGTCACTGAGCTCATCCGGGGTCCAGTCGGACGTGAGCTCCCCGGGGTCCAGATAGCTTTCCGGGTCCCAGCCGACCATGGCGGAAACGTAGCCGTCGAACTGTGCGAGCAGTGTGTAGAGCTGGTGCCCCACCTCCGACAACTCGGCGGCGGTGAGGCGGAATCTCGGCAGGCTTCCGTCGGCGAGGACACCGTGACCGACTGCCACGGGCAGGATCGCCAGCTCGATGTGGGACTCCTCGGTGCGCAGCATCGGCCGGTGGAGTGGGATGAGATGAGCACCGGCCTCCAGCACAGAGGGGATGCGGCGCAGGGCGGCAGCTTGCGCCGCCTCGGCGTTGTCGCCGAAGTTCACCACGAGCTCGAAGCAGATCGCCACTGCCGGCCTTCCTCCTCATCCCGGCCCGTGGCGTGTGCCACGAATCCGCTCTCGGCCTCAGGCTGCCTGAGACGCGGCCCGCTCGACGAGGACACCATTGTCGGACTCGGCGCCCGTGTCCACCAGCAGGAAGCACATGGGCGGTGGTGATCGCACGTTATCGGCCTTCTGAACTTGATCGAGTGATGTCGGTGCCGTTCGCCTTACATTCGCCTTACAGCTGCCAGCAGCGGCGACAAGACAGAGCGCCCGTAGGGGCGCGCCCACGTCGTGCCGAAGTTTGCCTCCGACGGCCGGGATTCGAGACCGGACCCTCGATGGCAACTTGCCGCTTCAGGCTTCGTCAGCGCGTGTTGGTTCCGCGTCGGAACCCGCGCGGACGTCTCGGCTCCGGATCGTTGAGGCTGCACGGTGCAGTTCGGTGAGCACCGTCCTTACGGCTCGCCGTGCGGCACGTTCAGGGCGGTGGAGCACATCGATATGGCGTCGGGTGTGCACGCCGCTGAGCGGTCTGAGGACCAGTGCGGGATGCGGACGTGTGGTCCAGCGGGGCATCAGGGCCAGGCCGCCTCCGGCGGCTACGGCTTCGGCGACCACCGCGAACTCGTTGATGCGATGGACGATGTCGAGCCGTCGGTTCGCGGCGGTCGCGATGGCGTCGATGGTGGCCATCAGCGGGAAGCCGTCGTTGACGGTGATCCAGGGTTGATCCGCAACGTCGCTCGGGGTGAGGCGTCGTTTGGCGGCCAACGGGTGGTCGGCCGGCAGGGCGATGTCGAGCGGTTCGCGCAGCAGCGTGTCGGCGGTGACCGTAGTCGGCCACGGTGGTCCGTGGTCGAGACGGTGGGCGAGCACGAGGTCGTAGTCCCGGGTCAGCCGCGGGAAACGGTCTTGCGCGACGTCCTCGTCTGCGAGCGAGAGCCGCGGGCGTCCAGGGCCGGCCTGAGCAAGCAGCAGCAGGGGGAAGAATGCGGCGGCCGCGCTGTGGAAAGCCGCTACCGACACGTCCGCGTCCGGCTGGTCGACGAACTCCTCAATGGTGTGCCGTGCCCTGGCCAGCGCGGTCTCCACCTCGATCGCCGCACCGGCCAGGGCTTGCCCGGCATCGGTGAGCACCAACCGCCGTCCGTCACGTTCGGTGAGCGGGACCGGGATCGAGCGTTGCAGCAGCCGTAGCTGTTGGGAGACCGCCGAGGGAGTCATCAACAGCGCCTCGGCGGTCGCGGTGACGCTTCCCAGCTCGCCGAGCTCCCGCAAGATCTGCAACTGCCGTTCATTCATCCTCTCAATGTAGTGATGCTTCAGAATTGTTGAAGAACCTCGTCCTTGGCTTCAGGGTGGAAGCACTCCATTCTCACTGGTATGACCTCTGAGGACAGCGTTCACCGCAGCCCGGACACAGGCCCCGGCCGGGCGGGAATCGTTCGGGCAGGCGTAGTGCAGGCCGCCCCGGTTCCCTTCGATCCGGTGGCCACACCGACCGTGAACGCCCAGCCCGTCAGCATCCCCTCCTCGAACGACATCGCGTCCGCAGCCCGACGGATCAGCGACGTAGTGCGCTGCACCCCCGTGATACAGGTGGCGGCCGGGGAGTTGGGCGTGCCCGTCCCCGTCATGGTGAAGCTGGAATTCCTCCAGCACACCGGCTCCTTCAAAGTCCGCGGCGCGTCCAACGCGCTCGCCCTCCTGCGCGCCGCGGAAGGCGGCGCCCCGACCGCCGGCGTCTGCTGCGCGTCGGGAGGCAACCACGGGGCGGCGGTGGCCTGGGCGGCGCGCGAAGCGGACCTGCCCGCCACCGTGTTCGTGCCGGACTTCTCGCCCAAGGCGAAGACCGACGTCATCGAATCCCTCGGCGCACGCCTGCACCGCGTCGAAGGCTTCTACGCCGACGCACTGGCAGCCAGCCAGGACCATGCCCGACAGGAAGGCGCCTTCCACATCGACGCGTACGACGACCCGCGGACGGTGGCAGGGCAGGGCACGCTCGGCCTGGAGCTCGCCGAGCAGATACCGGAAGGGCAGCCCGTGCTGGTCGGGTGCGGCGGAGGCGGCCTGTACGCAGGGGTCGCCCTGGCGCTGAACGGACGCAACCGCGTGACCGCAGCCGAACCGTCCGCGGCGCCCTCGCTCACAGCGGCGCTGGAAGCAGGGGAACCCGTGGATGTGGAAGTCGGCGGGATCGCCCTGGACAGCCTGGGTGCCCGCCGGGCAGGCCGTATAGCCACCGCCGTCGGCCTCTCGCTCGGCATGGAGACCCTCACCGTCGCGGACGAGGATATCTCCGCCGCCCGCGCCCTCCTCTGGCAGCAGCTACGGATCGTGGCCGAACCCGGCGGAGCCGCCGCTCTCGCCGCGCTGCGCGCCCACCCCGAACGCTTCCCGGACGGGGCGACCGTCGTCGTCTCAGGGGCCAACACAGCACCCTCGTCGCGTATGGGCTGAGGAGGCGGCGGCGCGGTACCGGAGAGATCAGCTCGGCCTGGGGCCTTGCCGGTATCAGGGGTTGAGGGATCGGAATGAAAAGCCGGCGCCAGGCCCGGTTCGGTCCAGTGAGCGGCTGACGCGGCCCTGCTGTCTGCGGCCGGAAGCGGAGGGACACGATCCGGCCAATCGGTGGCATCGTTGTCAGGGCTGTGGACATGTCAAAGCGGTCGTGCTGTCATGCCGGGTGGACGGTTGTTTTTCATCGTTGCAGAAGTCGTGGGACCGGTAAGGGCGGACGGCACGAGGAGGCGTCATGGGTCGGCTGGCGGGGCGGCGCGGGGGAGTGGGGCCGCTGGTGGTGGCGCTGCTGCTGGCGGTGGCGGCACTGTTGCAGGGAGCGGGGGCGACCGGGGCGAGAGCGGCGGCGGCCGCGGACACCACGCAGGTGTGCGCGCTGTACTGCGACACCACCGACCCGTCGAAGGCCGCCCAGGAGACCTTCCCGGTGCCGGACCTGAGCCTCAACGGCCGGGTGGTGCGGCTGCACGTGGACGACACCGACGGCATGGCCTGGGCCAGCATCGACGCCGGCCAGACCGGCGACTCGGTGTGGCTGGACCGCTCGTGGGACGGCGGCAGCACCTGGGACGGCCTGCTCGGCAAGGCGTCGATCCCCTCGACGTGGACCGGCACCCGCACCCTGATGTACAACCTCTACGACCCGACGAACCACCGCCGCGCGGTCCTGCGGGCCTGCGGCGACGCCCAGGGCGTCAGCTGCACCTCCTGGGCGCACCTGAACGTCTGCGCCACGGTCTGCGACGGCTCGGGCAGCGCGTCCGGCGACACCCAGCCGGTCCCGGCCACCACGCTGAACGGCCGGACCATCGCGCTGCACATGGACAGCACCGGCATGGCCTGGGGCACCATCTCCGGCGGCACCGCCGGCGACGAGATCTGGCTGGACCGCTCCTGGGACCAGGGCGCGAGCTGGCCCGACGGCTCCTCCAAGGGCCGCACCAGCACACCCTCCGGCGCCACCGGCACCGCAACCGCCCGCTACAACACCAGCGACCCGCTGGGGAAGCTGTACGGCGGGGCGGTCCGCGCCTGCGGTCGCGCCGTCGAGGGCCAGAACGGCAGCTGCACCGCCTGGGCCCGCCCGGCGGTGTCCCGGACGTCGGCCGCCGCGGACGCGCTGATGTACTCCTACGACCCGAACACCGCCTACTGGCCGTCGAGTTGGTGGAACTCCGCGGTCGCGCTGGCCACCGTGATCGACTACATGCGGCAGACCGGCGACACCCGCTACGAGTGGGTGGTGCGCCGCACCTACGACATCGACAAGGCGTCCTTCCCCGCCGGCGCCCGCAGCTCCGACCCGATCGACGGCGACTTCATCAGCCGCGCCACCGACGACTCCGAGTGGTGGGCACTGGCCTGGATCGACGCGTACGACCTCACCGGCGACCGGACCTACCTCGACGAGGCGGTCACCATCGCCACCTACGTCAACGGGCTGTACGACACCAGCACCTGCGGCGGCGGCGTGTGGTGGGACCGGGAGCGCACGTACAAGAACGCGGTGACCAACGGGCTCTACGTGCGGATCGCCGCCGAGCTGCACAACCGCATCCCGGGGGACACCACGTGGCTGGGCCGGGCCACCACCTCCTGGCAGTGGTTCCAGAGCAGCGGTCTGATCAACTCCTCCGGCCTGGTCAACGACGGCCTCACCATCGGCTGCGCCAACAACGGCCAGACGGTGTGGTCGTACAACCAGGGCCTGGCGATCGGGGCCGCGGTGGAGATGTACCGGGCCACCGGCGACGCCGCGGACCTGGCCGCCGCGCGCAGGCTCGCCGACGCGGCCGTGGCCTCGCCCGCACTGGTGAAGGGCGGGGTGCTCACCGAGTCCTGCGACGCGTCCACGCCCTCCTGCGACGACAACGCCAAGCAGTTCAAGGGCGTGTTCATGCGCTACCTGCAGGACCTGGACTCCGTGACCGGCAACGCCTACCGCTCCTTCGCCACCGCTCAGGCCGACTCGCTGTGGTCCACCGCGCGGGACGGGTTGAACCGGGTCGCCGAGGACTGGTCGGGCGGCGGCACCGCGGACTGGCGCACCGAGGCGTCGGCGCTGAGCGCCTTGCTCGCGGCGTCCTGACCTCCGGGCAGTTCGCCGTCGGGCAGTTCGCCGTCGGTCCGGGAGCTGCCGGTCCGGGCGCCGTCGGTCCGCTGGTCGGTCCGCTCGCCGTCCGGGCGGGCGCCGTCGGTCCGCTCGCCGCCGGACTCCCGGCCGCCGCCGAGCTGCCCGTTGCCGAGCCGTTCGAAGAAGCGCAGGATCTCCACCGGGAAGGGCATCACCAGGGTGCTGTTCTTCTCGGCGGAGACGTCCACCACGGTCTGGAGCAGCCGCAGTTGGAGGGCGCCCGGGGTGTCCGCCATGGTCGCGGCGGCGTCGGTGAGCCGCTGCGACGCCTGGAGTTCACCGTCGGCGGCGATGACCCGGGCCCGGCGCTCACGCTCGGCCTCGGCCTGCTTCGACATCGACCGCATCATCGACTGCGGCAGCGCGATGTCCTTGATCTCCACCCGCTCGATCCGCAGCCCCCACGGCTCCTCGGTCGGCGCGTCCATCACCTTCTTCAGCTCCATGTTGACCTGGGTGCGGTCGGACAGCAGCGTGTCGAGGTCGGCGCGGCCGATCACCGAACGCAGCGAGGTCTGGGCGATCTGCGCGACCGCGGTCGGGTAGTCGTTCACGTTGACCAGCGCCTTGACCGGGTCGACCACGCGGAAGTAGACCACCGCGTCCACGGTCAGCGTCACATTGTCCGCGGTGATCGCGCCCTGCGGCGACACCCCGAACACCTCGGTCTGCACCGACACCTTGCGCATCCGGTCACCGACCGGCCGGATCAGCCGCAGTCCCGGATCGCGGATGTCCGGCAGCAGCCGGCCGAACCGGAAGACCACGCCCCGCTCGTACTGCTGCACGTTGCGCACGCTCAGCGCGAGCAGGACCAGGACCACGACGACGATCGCGACCAGAGCGCCGATCAGGGCGGCCACGGCGGTCACCTCCTCGGGCGGGGCCCGTCGCCGTGCGGGGCCGCGAGCGGCCCGACCGGCACCGCGCCGGGCGAGAGGGACGGCGGGAGGTCCAGGTCCGGCGGGAGTCCGTCGTCACCGGGGCGGTCCTCGGGGGGCTCCCGCCAGGGGAAGTCGGCGGCCGGCCGGGCCTGCGCGCCCTCCTCGGCGCGGGCCGGCGGACCGTCCTCGACATGCGGCGCGGGACCGAAGTCCCGCTGCTCGGCGGCCTGTCTGCGCAGCAGCCAGACACCGGCGACGGCCACGACCGCCATCACCGCGAGGGCTATGGCGATGGTCATCCTGCCTCACCTCGCCGTGCGGCGCCCGTACGGTGTGACGACGGCCGGCCGCACTCGGCCGTTCCGCGGCGGCGCCGACGGGTACGCCCGCGCACCTTTCGCCCCGGTATCTCCACGGTACCCCGCATCACCCCGCTAGGTTTTGGCCATGACCTATCAGAACCCGTGGTCGCCGGGGGCACCGCAGGGGCAAGGGGGCGGCTGCGTCGCCGCCGCCGTCCGCCTACCGGTGAGCGTCTTCGCGTTCGTCGTCGTCCTGCCGCTGAAGCTGCTGTGGGACGCGCTCGCCTGGACCTGCCGCACGCTGTGGCGGTACGTCCTCCACCCGCCGCTGCGCGCGCTCGGCCTGCTGCTGGCCGCGCTGTGGCGGCACGTCCTGGTCCCGGTCGCCCGGGTGCTGATCGTGGTCCCGGCGGTGTGGCTGTGGACCTACGTACTGCGGCCGGTGCTGCGCGCGCTCGGCCTGACCGCGGAGTTCCTGGTGCGCTGGCTGCTGGTGCGGCCGCTGACCGCGCTGTGGGTGTACGCCTTGCAGTGGGTCGTGCGCGGCCTGGCCTGGCTGCTGAAGTACCTGGTCGTGGTGCCGCTGGACTTCCTGTGGCGCCGGGTGCTGGCGCCGCTCCTGCGCGAGGTCGCCGCGGCGGTCGCGGCCGCCTGGCGCGCCGCCGCCTACGTGGCCCGGCAGGTCGGCCGCGGGATCGGCTGGTTCTTCCGGGTGCTGGTCTTCCGGCCGATCGCCTTCGTCTGGCGCTGGACGGCGGCGCCGGTGCTGCGCTTCGTACGGCGGCAGATCCTGCACCCGGTCCGGGTCGCGCTGGCCGACGCCCGCCGGGCCGTCGGCGCGGCGCTGTTCG
Source organism: Actinacidiphila sp. bgisy145 (assembly GCF_057708125.1). Lineage (NCBI taxonomy): Bacteria > Bacillati > Actinomycetota > Actinomycetes > Kitasatosporales > Streptomycetaceae > Actinacidiphila > Actinacidiphila sp. bgisy145. Next base: position 64,089 of record NZ_JBYIRL010000031.1, on the reverse strand, counting down.
GCACCCCGCGGCAGGCGCCGCCGCCCCGGCCGTCGCGGGAGGCCCGGCACCAGGCGCGGCTGCCCCCGGCCCGCTCCTACCGAGGCCCCGCCGAACGCGCGGAGCCGCTGCCCCCGGTGCCGTGGCGGTCCGCGCCCGAAGCGGCGCCCCCGGCGCAGCACCCTGGCCCGCACCCGAACCCGCCCCCGTCCGGCGGCGCGTTCGGACCGCCGCCCGACATGACGAAGTAGCTTTTGCCGCAAGGCTGGTGACATCCCGTCAGGCGGCTGCCCGGGAGGGTGCGGGGTCACCACCCCCGCCCCTGAGCCCATGCGGATGCACCCGCAGAAGAACGCCGGGCCCACGGGCAGCGAACCCTCGGAGGGACCCCGGCGCCGACGGTTGTCCACAGGGCGGGAGCGCGGGCGGAGCGTGCGTGCGGGCGCGCGGCGTAACCTTGGAGGTGCAGGGATGCCCGGACGCGGCGTGGCGCCGCACGCGGGCATGGCACACATGACACGAAGGACTGAGCGACACTGGGCAAGCGACAGCCAGAGGGCCCGCCGCCGGCACCGGCGGTGCAGCGCATCCGCCTGCGGTACACCAAGCGCGGCCGCCTCCGGTTCACCAGCCACCGCGACTTCCAGCGCGCCTTCGAGCGGGCCCTGCGCCGCGCCGAGGTGCCGATGGCGTACTCGGCCGGGTTCACCCCGCACCCGAAGGTGTCGTACGCGAACGCCGCCCCCACGGGCGTCGGGAGCGAGGCGGAGTATCTGGAGATCGCGCTCGCCGCGGCGCGCGACCCCGAGCGGCTGCGTGCGCTGCTGGACGAGTCGCTGCCCCCCGGCCTCGACGTGATCGAGGCGGTCGAGGCCCGCACCTCGGGTCTGGCCGAGCGCCTGGAGGCGTCGGTGTGGCAGCTGCGGCTGGACGGCGTCGAGCCCGACGAGGCCCGCCGGGCCGTCGCCGCGTTCCTCGCCGCCGAGGCCGTGGAGGTCCGGCGCGCCACCAAGAACGGCGTGCGCACCTTCGACTGCCGGGCCGCCGTCACGCGCTTCGAGGTCGTCCCCGAGGCGGCCGCCACGGACGGCGCGGCAGGTCCGGACGCGGCGGATCAGGGTGCCACCGCGCCCCCGAGCGGCGCTTGTGCGATACTGCGGCTGGTTGTACGTCACTTGACACCTGCCGTGCGACCCGACGACGTACTGTCCGGTCTCCATGCGGCGGCCGACCTCGCGCCGCCGGTCCCCGCAGCGGTGACCAGGCTGGCGCAGGGGCCGCTCGACGAGGAGTCCGGCACGGTCACCGACCCGCTCGCGCCCGATCGCGACGCCGTGGCGGTGCCTGCCGGTTCCGCCTAGGTACGGCGTCGACGCGTTGCCGACGCGCCAGGGAGCCACCCGGGCCCGGCGACGCTGACCACACGAGACTTTCGCCGGCCCCCCGCAGGGGCGGGCCGGCGAGCGAGACAGCAAGCCCCCGTGCGGCGCCCGCGCCCCGGCGGACGGCCACCGCGACCCAAGCGGCCGCCGTCCCCGGAACACCCGGCGCGGCGCCCGGGGGCACGACGGGAGCACTGCCCGAATGCCCGACAACGAAGAGACCACTCCGGGTTCGACCCCGGACACCACCAGCACCGCCGACGAGAGCGCGGCTCCCCGCCGCCGCCGTCGCGCCGCCTCCCGCCCCGCGGGCCCGCCCGGGTCCGACACCGCCGCGGAGACCGCGGAGACGTCCGGCGCCGCGGGCACCGAGGAGGCGGCCCCGGCCGCACCCCGCCGCCGCGCCACCCGTAAGACCGCGGCTGCCGCGCCGGCCGAGGAGACCCCGGCCGAGGCTCCGGCCCCGGCCGCCGAGGGCGAGGAGGCGGCCCCGGCCCGCCCGCGTCGCCGCGCCACCCGTAAGACCGCGGCCGCCGCACCGGTCGAGGAGACCCCGGCCGAGACGCCGGCTGCTGCTCCCGCCGCGGAGGAGGCTGCTCCGGCTGCGGAGGAGGCTGCGCCTGCTCGTCCGCGTCGTCGTGCGACGCGTAAGGCGACGGCGCCCGCGGGTTCGCCCGCGCCGGTCGCGGAGGAAGCTCCGGCTGAGGCCCCGGCTGTCGAGTCGGCTCCGGCTGCTGCCGCTGCCGTGGAAGAGGCTGCTCCGGCTGCGGAGGAGGCTGCGCCTGCTCGTCCGCGTCGTCGTGCGACGCGTAAGGCCACGGCGCCCGCGGGTTCGCCCGCGCCCGCCGCCGAGGAAGCCCCGGCCGAGACCCCCGTGGCCGAGCCCGCCCCGGCCGCCGCCCCCGCCGCGCCCGCGGCCGAGGAGAGCGCGGCCCCCGCGCGGACCCGCCGCCGGGCCACCCGTGCGAGCGCGGCCCCCGCCGCTGCCGCCGAGCCCGCCCCGGAACCGGCCCCCGCACCGGCCAAGGCAGCCCAGGCACCGGCCCAGGCCGCCCCCGCTCCCGCCTCCGACGAGCAGCAGGGCGGCAACCGTGCCCGCCGCCGCGGCGGCCGCAAGGGCGCCGCCGTCCCGACCTTCTCCGCCGGTGACGGCCTGCGGCGGCTCAAGCCCGGCGCCCTCGCCCCGCGCGAGGACGCCGGCGACCGCCGCGCGTACACCGCCCGGGCGCTGCGCGACGGCGACGGCTGGTGCGTCGAGGTCGACGACGCCTACGAGATCCGCGGCTACGGCGAGAGCGTCGCCGACGCGACCTCCGAGGCCGTCGACGCGGTCGCCGCCGCCTTCGGGCTCGCCGCCGACACGGTGGACCTCACGGTGCGCACCGAGGCCGACGAGACCACCGAGGAGGCCCCCGCGCGCGGCCGCCGCCGGGGCGGCCGCCCGGCCGTCGCGGTCTTCCAGCCGCCGGTCTTCCAGGCCCCCGACGCCGCCGCCGCACCGGCGCCCGCCCCGGCCGCCGCCGAGGAGGAGACCGCCGAGGCCGACACCGAGGCCGAGGCGGACGAGGACCGTTCCCCGCGCCGTCGCCGCCGCCGTCGCGGCACCGCCCCCGAGCAGGCGCCCGCCGCGGCCGGCGAGCAGGAGGCCGCCCCCGAGCAGGCCGCTGCCGTCGCCGAGCCGGAAGAGGCCGAGGAGCACGAGGGCGCCGACAGCGAGCAGGACGGCGAGGACCGCCCGTCCCGCCGCCGCCGCCGCGGCGGTCGCCGCCGTCGCCGCGGTGAGTCCGGCGAGCAGGACCACGAGGACAACGGCGAGGACGAGTCCGAGGAGCCCGCCGAGGGCCACGAGGAGGACGACGCCGCCGCGCAGCACGAGGACGACCAGGACCACGACGACGACGCCCAGGGCGGCTCCTCCTCCAGCAGCCGGCGCCGGCGCCGCCGTCGCCGCCGCGGTTCGGACGGCGGTGACGACCACGCGGCCGGCGCCGGGTCCGACGACCCGGAGCGCACCGTCGTCAAGGTCCGCGAGCCGCGCTCGCGCTACGAGGGCGGCACCGGCTCCGACGAGGTGCAGTCCATCAAGGGCTCCACCCGTCTGGAGGCGAAGAAGCAGCGCCGCCGCGAGGGCCGCGAGCAGGGCCGCCGCCGGGTGCCGATCATCACCGAGGCCGAGTTCCTGGCCCGCCGCGAGGCGGTCGAGCGCGTCATGGTGGTCCGGCAGAACGGCGACCGCACCCAGATCGGCGTGCTGGAGGACAACGTCCTCGTCGAGCACTACGTGAACAAGGAGCAGTCCACCTCCTACGTCGGCAACGTCTACCTCGGCAAGGTGCAGAACGTGCTGCCGTCGATGGAGGCCGCGTTCGTCGACATCGGCAAGGGCCGGAACGCCGTGCTGTACGCGGGCGAGGTCAACTTCGAGGCGCTGGGCATGTCCGGCGGCCCGCGCCGGATCGAGACCGCGCTCAAGTCCGGCCAGCCGGTGCTGGTGCAGGTCACCAAGGACCCGATCGGCCACAAGGGCGCCCGGCTGACCAGCCAGGTGTCGCTGCCCGGCCGCTACCTGGTCTACGTGCCCGAGGGCTCGATGACCGGCATCAGCCGCAAGCTGCCCGACACCGAGCGGGCCCGGCTGAAGTCCATCCTGAAGAAGGTCGTCCCCGAGGACGCGGGCGTCATCGTGCGCACCGCCGCCGAGGGCGCCAGCGAGGACGAGCTGCGCCGCGACGTGGAGCGGCTCCAGTCGCAGTGGGAGGACATCAAGCGCAAGTCCAAGAGCGGCAACGCGCCGACGCTGCTCTACGGCGAGCCGGACATGACGGTGCGCGTGGTCCGCGACATCTTCAACGAGGACTTCTCCAAGGTCATCGTCAGCGGTGACGAGGCCTGGTCGACCGTGCGCGAGTACGTCTCGCACGTGGCGCCCGACCTGGTCGACCGGCTGTCGCGCTGGACGTCGGAGGTCGACGTCTTCGCCAACTTCCGGATCGACGAGCAGCTGCTCAAGGCGCTGGACCGCAAGGTGTGGCTGCCGTCCGGCGGTTCGCTGGTGATCGACAAGACCGAGGCGATGGTCGTGGTCGACGTCAACACCGGCAAGTTCACCGGGCAGGGCGGCAACCTCGAGGAGACCGTCACCCGCAACAACCTGGAGGCGGCCGAGGAGATCGTCCGCCAGCTGCGGCTGCGCGACCTCGGCGGCATCGTGGTGGTCGACTTCATCGACATGGTGCTGGAGTCCAACCGCGACCTGGTGATGCGCCGGCTGCTGGAGTGCCTGGGCCGGGACCGGACCAAGCACCAGGTGGCCGAGGTCACCTCGCTCGGCCTGGTGCAGATGACCCGCAAGCGGGTCGGGCAGGGCCTGCTGGAGTCCTTCTCCGAGACCTGCGTGCACTGCAACGGGCGCGGCGTCATCGTGCACATGGACCAGGCGACCACCACCGGTGGCGGCGGCAAGCGCAAGCGGCGCCGCGGCGGCGGTGCGGGCGAGCACGACCACGAGCACGAGGTGGCCGCCGCGGTCGAGCCCGCGCAGGGCGAGGAGCCGGAGCTGCCCGAGCTGGAGCCGATCGAGGTCGGCGAGTCCGACCTCGTGCCCTCGGTCGGGGACCCGGAGGAGGAGTGGTTCGGCAGCGCCGCCGAGGCGGAGGCCGCCGCGAACAGCTCCCGCGGCCGCGGCCGCCGCCGGGCCACCCGCAAGGCGACCGCCCCGGCCGGTGCCCCGGCCGCCGCGGACCGCGAGCCGGAGCCGGCCGTCGTGGTCGTCCCGGTGAGCGAGCCCGAGGTCGAGCCGGTCGCGGAGCCGGAGCCGGTCGTCTCGACCGAGCCGCCGGCCCGTACCCGGCGCCGTGCGACGCGGAAGGCGACCGCCCCGGCGGGCGCGCCCGCCGCGGCCGAGGAGGCCGCGGTGGTCGTGGTCAGCGCCGAGCCGGAGCCCGTGGCCGAGCCGGTCGCGGAGCCGGAGCCGGTCGTCTCCACGGAGCCCCCGGCCCGTACCCGGCGCCGTGCCACGCGGAAGGCGACCGCCCCCGCCGGCGCGCCCGCCGCCGAGGAAGCGGCCGTCGTGGTCGTGCCGGCACCGGAAGCCGCGGCGCCCGCGGCCGAGACCGAGGCCGGAGCCGAAGAAGCTGCGGCCGAGGCCGAGACCGAGCCCAAGAAGCGGACCCGCAAGGCCCCCGCGAAGAAGGCGGCGGCCAAGAAGACGGCGAAGAAGGCCGCCACGAAGAAGACCGCGGCGGCCAAGAAGACCACCACGAAGAAGGCCGCGACGAAGAAGGCGGCGGCCGCTCCCAGCGAGTAGCCGGGACTGCCGCCTGTCGGGTTCCCCCGCCCCTGGTGAGTTGCGCGAGGACGCGACCGCCAGGGGCGGGGGAACCCGACAGGACGGGGCAGCCCGGGCGGATTTGACCCGGGGGAAGGCACTCCGTAGCCTTGACCCTCGGCGTTTCTGCGCCATCCACTGAGCACTTTCCTCCCGGTCTCCCCGGGAGAGGCCCCCCGCGGCAGGACATGGGGTGCTGGCATCAGGGGTTTCGAAATCGAGCGAGAGTGAGTTCCGCGTGTACGCGATCGTGCGTAGCGGTGGCCGCCAGCACAAGGTGGCCGTCGGCGACATCGTCGAGGTTGACAGGATTCCCACCGGCAAGGTCGGCGACGCCGTCGAGCTCTCGACGCTGCTCGTGGTCGACGGCGAGGCCGTCACCAGCGACCCGTGGGTGCTCGCCGGGATCAAGGTCGAGGCCGAGATCGTGGACCACCACAAGGGCCAGAAGATCGACATCCTGCGCTACAAGAACAAGACCGGTTACCGCCGTCGCCAGGGTCACCGCCAGCAGTACACGGCGCTGAAGATCACTGGCATCCCCGCCGCGGCTGCGAAGTAAGGGACTGAGGAGAGATGGCACACAAGAAGGGCGCATCGTCCACCCGGAACGGGCGCGACTCCAATGCTCAGCGGCTCGGTGTGAAGCGCTTCGGCGGCGAGGTCGTCAACGCCGGTGAGATCATCATCCGCCAGCGCGGCACCCACTTCCACCCGGGCTCCGGCGTCGGCATCGGCAAGGACGACACGCTGTTCGCCCTGTCCGCCGGTGCGGTCGAGTTCGGCGTGAAGCGCGGTCGCCGCGTGGTGAACATCGTTCCGGCCGCCTGAGGCAGGCCGTAGAACCATTCGAGGGCGGACCCGTTTCCCGGACTCCGGGAAGCGGGGCCGCCCTCGGCGTGTTACTGGTCCTGTAGGACCGTAAGAACCGTGTGAAACCCGTACGTTCTGGAGGAAGCACCCATGACCACCTTCGTGGACCGCGTCGAACTGCATGTCGCCGCGGGTAACGGGGGCCACGGCTGCGCCTCCGTGCACCGGGAGAAGTTCAAGCCGCTCGGCGGCCCGGACGGCGGCAACGGCGGGCGGGGCGGGGATGTCGTCCTCGTCGTCGACCAGGACGTGACCACCCTGCTCGACTACCACCACAGCCCGCACCGCAAGGCCACCAACGGCAAGCCCGGCGAGGGCGGCAACCGCTCCGGCAAGGACGGCACCGACCTGGTGCTGCCGGTCCCGGACGGCACCGTGGTCCAGGACCGGCACGGAAACGTCCTCGCCGACCTGGTCGGCCAGGGCACCACCTATGTCGCCGGGCAGGGCGGCCGCGGCGGCCTGGGCAACGCGGCGCTCGCCTCCGCCCGCCGCAAGGCGCCCGGCTTCGCGCTGCTCGGCGTGCCCGGGCAGGCCCGGGACATCGTGCTGGAGCTGAAGACCGTCGCCGACGTGGCGCTGGTCGGCTACCCGAGCGCGGGCAAGTCCTCGCTGATCTCGGTGCTCTCCGCGGCCAAGCCGAAGATCGCGGACTACCCGTTCACCACGCTGGTGCCGAACCTCGGCGTGGTCAACGCCGGTTCCACCGTCTACACGATCGCCGACGTGCCCGGGCTGATCCCCGGCGCGAGCCAGGGCCGCGGGCTGGGCCTGGAGTTCCTGCGGCACGTCGAGCGCTGCTCGGTGCTGGTGCACGTGCTGGACACCGCGACCCTGGAGTCCGACCGCGACCCGGTGACCGACCTCGACGTCATCGAGGCGGAGCTGCGGGCGTACGGCGGCGGGCTGGAGGACCGGCCGCGGCTGGTCGTGCTCAACAAGGTCGACGTGCCCGACGGCCGGGAGCTGGCCGAGATGATCCGGCCGGAGCTCCAGGAGCGCGGCTACCGCGTCTTCGAGGTGTCCGCGGTCTCGCACGCCGGGCTGAAGGAGCTGTCGTTCGCGCTCGCCGGGATCGTCGCCGAGACCCGCGCGGCCCGCCCGGTCGAGGAGAGCACCCGCGTGGTGATCCGCCCGCAGGCGGTCGACGACGCCGGCTTCACCGTCGCCTTCGACGGCGAGCTGTACCGGGTGCGCGGGGAGAAGCCCGAGCGCTGGGTGCGGCAGACGGACTTCAGCAACGACGAGGCGGTGGGCTACCTCGCGGACCGGCTCAACCGGCTCGGCGTGGAGGACGAGCTGGTCAAGGCCGGTGCGAAGGCGGGCGACGGCGTGGCGATCGGCCCGGAGGACGACGCGGTCGTCTTCGACTGGGAGCCGTCGCTCGCGGCCGGCGCGGAGATGCTGGGGCGCCGCGGTGAGGACCACCGCTTCGACGCGCCGCGGCCCGCCGCCGCCCGCCGCCGGGACCGGCAGGCCGAACACGACGAGGCCGCGGAGGCGTACGACGAGTTCCACCCCTTCGGCGGTTGACGCGCACCGGCCCGTGCTGCCCCATGGTTGGGTGAACCCCGCCTTGCGAGACGGTTACCGGGGGTGAGACGATCCCCGTATCTCTTGTTGCCGCTAGGTAGGTCTCACGTGTCCCAGCACCATGCCCAGACCCGTACCACCGCCGTCATCCTCGCCGGGGGTACCGGGCAGCGGGTCGGCCTGTCGATTCCCAAGCAGCTGCTGAAGATCGCCGGCAAGGCGGTGATCGAGCACACGCTCGCCATCTTCGAGCAGTCGGACGCGATCGACGACGTCATCGTGCTGATGGCGCCGGGCTACGTCCCCGACGTGGAGAAGATCGTCGCCAAGGCCGGGCTGAAGAAGGTCAGCCGGGTGATCGAGGGCGGCGCGACGCGCAACGAGACCACCGAGCGCGCCATCGCCGCGCTGAGCGAGGGCCTCGCCCCGGGCGAGGACAGCAACGTGCTGTTCCACGACGCGGTGCGCCCGCTGATCTCCGAGCGGGTCATCGCCGACTGCGTGACCGCGCTGGAGCGGTACGAAGCGGTGGACGTGGCGATCCCCTCCGCGGACACCATCATCGTCACCCGCACCCACGGCGGCGACGGCGAGTTCATCACCGAGGTGCCCGACCGCTCCCGGCTGCGCCGCGGCCAGACCCCGCAGGCGTTCCGGCTGTCCACCATCCGCCGGGCGTACGAGGTGGCCGGCGGCGACCCGAACTTCCAGGCCACCGACGACTGCTCGGTCGTGCTGCGCTACCTGCCCGACGTGCCGATCTACGTCGTCCCCGGCGACGAGCACAACATGAAGGTGACCACCCCGGTGGACGTCTTCATCGCCGACAAGCTCTTCCAGCTCGCCTCCACCGCCGCCCCCGGCCAGTCCGACGAGGCCGCCTACCGCGAGCTGCTCGCCGGCAAGACCCTGGTGGTCTTCGGCGGCTCCTACGGCATCGGCGCCGACATCGCGGCGATGGCCGAGGGGTACGGCGCGAAGGTCTTCGCGCTCGGCCGCTCCACCACCGGCACCCACGTCGAGGACCCCGAGCACGTCGACGACGCGCTGTCGCGGGCGTACGCGGAGACCGGCCGGATCGACTACGTGGTGAACACCGCCGGGGTGCTGCGGATCGGCAAGCTCGCCGAGACCGACAACGCCACCATCGAGGAGGCGCTGCGGGTCAACTACCTCGCCCCGGTGCAGATCGCCCGGGCCGCGCACAAGTACCTCGCCGAGACCCGCGGCCAGCTGCTGCTCTACACCTCCAGCAGCTACACCCGGGGACGCGCCGAGTACAGCCTGTACTCCTCCACCAAGGCCGCCATGGTGAACCTCACCCAGGCGCTCGCCGACGAGTGGGTCGGCGACGGCATCCGCGTCAACTGCGTCAACCCCGAGCGGACCGCGACCCCGATGCGCACCAAGGCGTTCGGGCAGGAGCCGGCCGGCACCCTGCTCTCCTCGGAGGCGGTCGCCCGCACCTCGCTCGACGTGCTGCTGTCCACCCTCACCGGCCATGTGATCGACGTCCGCCAGCAGGACCCGATGCAGGGCCTGTCCGGTGCCTCCGGGATCGAACGTGCGCTGGCCCATGTCCTCGCCCAGGGGGAGGACGAGCAGTAGTCTTGCCAGGATCGGATCGACAGTCCTTGGGCCCGTGTGCTGCGGTGCGCCCAGGGACTTCGTCCGTTGATGAGGCCGACCAGGCCCCCGACCCCCGCCTTTTTCCCATTCGACGTCCCGTTCGACATCGCACTGGAGCAGTCACCCCGTGATCTCAAAAGCCATTCGCCTGGCGCGTGTGGCGTCCGGCGGCGAACTCGCCGCCGCGCTGCTCATGCTCCTCAGCTACCCGTGCCTGGTCGTCGCCGCGCTGCTGCCGAGCCTGTGGTTCTTCGTGGCCGCCGGCGTGGTCAGCTACGCGACCGACTGGTACCTGCACCGGCGCCGCTCGTACCTCATCAACCGGCTGAGCAAGGCCCGGGCCGGGCTGTCGCTGCGCTTCCTGCTGCGTGAGCTGACCCTGGTGCTGCTGATGGCGCAGCTCAACCTGGCCAACAGCCGGGCGTTCTCCGCGGCCATCGTCTGCTTCCTGGTCTTCTACGGCATGCAGGCCCCGCACTCGGCGCTGGTCACGCTGATCCGCAACCGCCGCAAGCTGCCGTTCGGCACCCGCAACATCGACCTGGGCGGGATGCGCATCACCAAGGCGCCGCCGACCGCGCTGACCTCGCGTGCCGCGGAGAAGATGCTGCACCTGGACCTGTTCGCGGCGGCCGGCTTCCTGATCTACGCCAAGGCCGGGCACATCGGGTACGTCTACGCCGGTGCCGTGCTGACGCTGGGCCTGGGCGTGCTGTACACGCTGGCGCTGGCGCCGTACCTCACCCGCCGCCGGCTGCCGGCGAAGACGGACGAGGCGCTGGCCTTCATGGACACCTGGCTGCGCTCCTACCGGCCGACCACGGTGCTGTACTTCTCCGGCTCCCCGGACTCCGCGTACCAGGTCAACATGTGGCTGGACACGATGGCGGACCTGCCGGGGGAGCGGCCGCTGGTGATCCTGCGCGAGCGGGCGATCCTGCTCCAGCTCGCCGACACCGCGGTGCCGGTGCTGTGCGTGCCGGGCGCGGTGCACCTGATGAACATGGACCTGTCCACGGTGCGGGTCGCGCTGTACCCGGCGAACGTCGGCAAGAACATCCACCTGCTGCGGGTGCCGAGCATGAAGCACGTCTTCGTCGGCCACGGCGACAGCGACAAGGTCGCCAGCATCAACCCGTTCAGCAAGGCGTACGACGAGGTGTGGACGGCCGGCAAGGCGGGCCGCGACCGGTATGCGCTGGCCGACGTCGGCGTGCGCGACGAGGACGTGGTGGAGGTGGGCCGGCCGCAGCTGGCCGGGATCACCGCCTGGGACGGCTCGGCCGCGGCCGGTATCCCCACCGTGCTGTACGCGCCGACCTGGGAGGGCTGGACCGACGAGCCCGGCAACACCTCGCTGATCCTGGCGGGCGCCAACATCATGCGCGGCCTGGTGTCGTCGGCGACCCCGGTGCGGGTGCTGTACAAGCCGCACCCCTTCACCGGCACCGTCAACCCGAAGGCGAAGCGCGCCCACGAGAAGGTGGTCGCGGTGCTGGCGAAGGCGAACGCCGAGCGCGCCGCCGACCCGGCGTGGGCGGCCCGGATCGCCGAGGGCAAGGCGGCGCAGGCCGCGGCCGGCGCCGAACTCGCCTCGATACAGAGCGAGTTGGACGCGCTGGTGGCCGAGTCGACGGCCGCGGACGGCGACATGGCGACCATGTCCCGCGACTCCATCGCCGACCCGCAGCTGGCCGCGCGCCTCGCGGAGCTGCGCGGCCGCTGGAACGCCGCGTACTGGCAGTCGCTGAGCGCCTGGGAGCACCAGGTCGTCACCGGCCCGATGCCTCACCTGTACGAGTGCTTCAACGAGTCCGACGCGATGGTCTCGGACATCTCCAGCGTGGTGTCGGACTTCGTGGCGACCGGCAAGCCGTACGCCATCACCGACTCCGCCGGGCTGGGCGAGGAGGAGTTCAAGCGGCAGAACACCGCCGCCCGTGCCGCCCTCGTCCTGGACAACTCCGCGGCCCGGGTCGGCGAGCTGGTCACGGCCGTGGTCAGCCCGGAGCAGGACCCGCTGGCCGGGGCGCGCAAGGAGATCAAGCAGTACCTGCTCGGCCCGGACCACCCGACCTCGATCGAGCGGTTCTCGCAGGCCGTGCGCGACCTGGCGCACCGGGCCGACGTGCGCCTGGCGCAGCAGGCCGCGCTGGGCCAGACGGATGACGCCGATCTGTTCGGCGGCCCGGCCGCGCAGGCCACGACCTAGGACCTGGCCGACATCCGGCAGCGTCGGACGCTGCCTGACACCCGTGCCGGCTCCCGGCCCGGCACGGGTGTACGGGAACTGAACGCGCCATGGCGGTCCGGGTATGCTCGCAGCCGGGGGCGCGGGTCGCGACCCGCAGTGACCGCCTCCGACTCCGTCTGCATGGGACACCTAACGTGAAAGCACTTGTGCTCTCCGGCGGGGCGGGCACCCGCCTCCGACCGATCACTCACACCTCCGCCAAGCAGCTGGTACCGGTCGCCAACAAGCCGGTGCTGTTCTACGGCCTCGAGGCCATCGCCGAGGCCGGCATCACCGAGGTGGGCATCATCGTCGGCGACACCGCCGAGGAGATCAGGGAAGCGGTCGGCGACGGCTCCGCCCTCGGTATCGATGTCACGTACATCCCGCAGGAGGCGCCGCTCGGGCTGGCGCACGCGGTGCTGATCGCACGGGAGTTCCTCGGCGACGACGACTTCGTGATGTACCTCGGCGACAACTTCATCGTCGGCGGGATCTCCGGCCTGGTCGAGGAGTTCCGCGCGGAGCGGCCCGACGCGCAGATCCTGCTCACCAGGGTGCCGAACCCGACCTCCTTCGGTGTCGCCGAACTCGACGCGCAGGGGCGGGTGAAGAACCTGGAGGAGAAGCCGAAGCAGCCCAAGAGCGACCTGGCGCTGGTCGGCGTCTACCTGTTCACCCCCGCCGTCCACGAGGCGGTGCGCGCGATCAAGCCGTCCTGGCGCGGCGAGCTGGAGATCACCCACGCCATCCAGTGGCTGATCGACGACCAGCGCGACGTGCGCTCCACCACCATCTCCGGCTACTGGAAGGACACCGGCAACGTCACCGACATGCTGGAGGTCAACCGGTCGGTGCTGGACACCCTCGAGCCGGAGGTGCTCGGCGAGGTCGACGACCAGAGCGAGATCATCGGCCGGGTCCGGATCGAGGCCGGGGCGAAGGTGTCCGGCAGCCGTATCGTCGGCCCGGTCGTCATCGGCCCCGGCACGGTCGTCAACGACGCCTACGTCGGCCCGTACACCTCCGTGTCGGAGAACTGCCGGATCGAGGACAGCGAGATCGAGTACTCGATACTGCTGCGCGACTCCTCGCTGACCGGCGTCCGCCGCATCGAGGCGTCGCTGATCGGGCGCAACGTCGAAGTCACCCCGGCCCCCCGCAACCCTGCCGCGCACCGCCTGGTGCTCGGCGATCACAGCAAGGTGCAGATCTCCTCATGACCGACCGCATACTGGTGACCGGCGGGGCCGGCTTCATCGGCTCCCACTACGTCCGTACGCTGCTCGGCCCCACCGGCCCCGGCGACGTGGCGATCACCGTCCTGGACAAGCTGACCTACGCCGGCAACCCCGCGAACCTCGACGAGGTCCGCGACCACCCCGGCTTCCGCTTCGTGCAGGGCGACATCTGCGACGCCGGGCTGGTCGACAAGCTGATGGCGGAGCACGACCAGGTGGTGCACTTCGCCGCCGAGTCGCACGTCGACCGCTCGATCCTGGGCGCCACCGAGTTCATCACCACCAACGTGGCCGGCACCCAGACGCTGCTGGACGGCGCGCTCCGCAACGACGTGCGGACCTTTGTGCACATCTCCACCGACGAGGTGTACGGCTCGATCTCCGAGGGCTCCTGGCCCGAGACCGACCCGCTCCAGCCGAACTCGCCGTACTCCGCGGCCAAGGCGTCCAGCGACCTGATCGCGCTCGCCTACCACCGCACCCACGGCCTGGACGTGCGGGTGACCCGCTGCTCCAACAACTACGGGCACCACCACTTCCCGGAGAAGGTCATCCCGCTGTTCATCACCAACCTGCTGGACGGCGGCACGGTGCCGCTGTACGGCGACGGCGGCAACGTCCGGGACTGGCTGCACATCGACGACCACGTGCAGGGCATCGACCTGGTACGGAACCTCGGCCGCCCGGGAGAGGTCTACAACATCGGGGGCGGCACCGAGCTGTCCAACAAGGAGCTGACCGGCCTGCTGCTCGAAGCGTGCGGCGCCGGCTGGGACAGCGTGGAGTACGTCGAGGACCGCAAGGGCCACGACCGCCGCTACTCGGTGGACTGCACCAAGATCCGTACCGAGCTGGGCTACGAGCCGCGGAAGGACTTCGCGACCGGCCTGGCCGAGACCGTCGCCTGGTACCGGGAGAACCGGGCCTGGTGGGAGCCGCTGAAGGAGCGCGCCAAACTGTGAAACCGCCGAACGCGACGTGGCTGGTGACCGGAGCCGCCGGAATGCTGGGCCAGGACCTGCTGGTCCGGCTGCGGACCGAGCCGGGGGCCGCGGTGGTGGCCCTGGGCAGCACCGCCCTGGACATCACCGACCCCGAGGCGGTCGCCGCCGCGATCGCCGAGCACCAGCCGGTCCTCGTCGTCAACTGCGCGGCCTGGACCGGGGTCGACGACGCGGAGACCCGCGAGGCGGAGGCCGCGGCCATCAACGCCGACGGCCCCCGCCACCTCGCGCAGGCGTGCGCCAAGGCCGGGGCGAAGCTGCTGCACGTCTCCACCGACTACGTCTTCGCCGGTGACGCGGACCGCCCGTACGCCGAGGACGCCCCCACCGGCCCGCGCGGCGCCTACGGGCGCACCAAGCTGGCCGGTGAGCGGGCGGTGCTCGACACCCTGCCCGAGGACGGCTACGTGGTCCGCACCGCGTGGCTGTACGGCGCGGCGCGCGGCAACTTCGTGCGCACGATGATCCGGCTGGAGGGCGTCAAGGACACCCTCGACGTGGTGGACGACCAGCGCGGCCAGCCCACCTGGACCGCGGACCTCGCCGACCACCTGGTCCGGCTGGGCACGGCGGCGCTCGCCGGGGACGCGCCGGCCGGCGTCTACCACGGCACCAGCTCGGGTGAGACGACCTGGTTCGGCTTCACCCGGGAGATCTTCCGGCTGTTGGGCGCGGACCCCGAGCGGGTCCACCCCACCACCAGCGAGGCGTTCGCGCGGCCCGCGCCGCGCCCGGCGTACAGCGTGCTCGGGCACGACCGCTGGCAGGCGGCCGGCATCGAGCCGATCCGGGACTGGCGCGCGGCGCTGGCCGAGGCGTTCCCCGCCCTGGTGGCAGCCGAACGTGGCTGAGGCCCCGGCCGGCCGGGCCGGCGGGCGGGCCCGGCGGTGGGGGCGGCGGGCACTGGAGGTGCTGCCACCGGGCACCGCGCTGGTCGGCGCGGGCACCGCGGTGCTGGGCCTGGCCAGTTACATCCAGCTCGCCGCCGCCGGTCGGACCCTGCCGTCCGACCGGATGGCGGGGGTGTCGGTGCTGTGGACCCTGGTCTTCTCGGTCGGGCTCGGGCTGTTCTTCCCGATCGAGCAGGAGATGACCCGGCTGGTCGCGGCCCGGGTGGTGGCGGGGCAGGGCACCGGCCCGGTGCTGCGCCGCGGACTGGCCACCTCGCTGGGGCTGCTGGCCGCGGTGTGCGTGCCGGTGGCGGCCCTCGCCCACCCGGTCGCGAACCGGCTCTTCGACGGCAACCTGTCCCTGGTCGGCGCGCTGTGCGCGGCGTTCGGGGCGCTGTCGGTGGCGTACGTGACCCGCGGCATGCTCGCCGGCACCGGCCGGTTCACCGCGTACGGCGCGCAGTTGGCGCTGGACGGGGTGCTGCGGGTGGTGTTCTCGGTGGTGCTGGCGGCGGCCGGGACGCACTCGCCGCTGCTGTTCGCCGCGGTGCTGACGGTGCCGACGCTGCTGTCGGTGGTGGCGACCCTGCCGTGGGTGCGGCGCGCGGCGCGGTACGGCGCGAAGGACGCGGCGGGCCTGCGGGTCGCGGCGGCCGAGGCGGGCCCGGGCGCCGGGCGCCCGGGCCAGGAGCCCGCGCCCACCGCCACGGGGGAGGGCGCGGCGGAGGCGGCGCCGGGCGGGTCGACGGCGCTGCGGCTGTCGCCGCCGATGCCGTGGCGGGCCCTGTGGTCCGGGCTGCTCGCGCTGATCCCCTCCACGCTGCTGGCCCAGTTGCTCGTCAACATCTCGGTGATCAGCGTCAAGCTGCTGGCGCCGGACGACACCGCGTTCATCACCGCGCTGCTGTCCGCGGTGGTGCTGGCCCGGGTGCCGCTGTTCGTCTTCGGTTCGCTCCAGGCGTCGCTGCTGCGCGGGCTGTCCGAGGCCGTCGCGGCCGGCGACCGGGCCGCGTACCGCCAACTGCTGCTGCGTACCGCGGCGTTCACCGGGCTGCTGGGCGGCACCGGCGGGGTGGTGGCGGTGGCGCTGGGGCCGTGGCTGGTGCCGCGGCTGTTCGGGTCGCCCGACCTGCTCGGCTGGACGGACTTCGCCTGGCTGTCGGCCGGCACGCTCTGCTACATGCTCGCCTCGGTGCTCGGCCAGGCGTTGCAGACCACCGGGGGCCACGGACGGCAGCTGCTGTCGTGGGCGATCGGCACCGCCGCGCTGCTCGGAGTGACGTTCAGTCCGTTGCCGATCCGTGACCGGGTCGAGATCGCCTATGCCGTCGGGGCGGCCATCACCGCGATCCTGCTCTCCATCCGGGTGACTTATGCCATCAGGAAGCAACCTTCGCGTCACTTCGACCGTCAAGCTGGGTGGACGGATGCCATACAGGGGGCCAACTTCCCGGAACCCGCGGAGCATCCGCAATCGGTTGAATAGTTGACGAAAGGTGCGCTCCCATGGCGATCTCCAGCGCGCCGCGCCTTGCCGACAAGCGCACCTTCGGTGACGTCTGGCTGATCATCCCGGTCTACAACGAAGCACCGGTCGTGGCCGGCGTGGTGGCCGAGGCGCTGCGGACCTTCCCCAACGTCGTCTGCGTCGACGACGGCAGCGCCGACGGCTCCCCGGCCGAGATCGTCGGCAGCGGCGCCCACCTCGTCCAACACCCCGTCAACCTCGGCCAGGGCGCGGCGATCCAGACCGGGCTGCACTACGCGCTGTCCCAGCCGGGCGCCGAACGGTTCGTCACCTTCGACGCCGACGGCCAGCACCGCGTCGAGGACGTCATCACCATGCTGGCCGTCGCCCGGGCCCGCGCCGCCGACGTGGTGCTCGGCTCGCGCTTCCTGCGGCCCGGCGGCGAACGGGTCGAAGTGCCCTGGACCAAGCGCCTGGTGCTGCGCACCGCGGCCGCGGTCAGCCCCACCGCCCGCCGGCTGAAGCTCTCCGACGCGCACAACGGGCTGCGGCTGTTCAACCGGTCCGCCGCCGCCCAGGTGCACATCACCATGAACGGCATGGCGCACGCCTCGGAGATCACCGGCTTCCTCGCCCGCTCCGACCTCCATGTGGTCGAGTCCCCGGTGTCGATCCGCTACACCGACTACTCACGGGCCAAGGGGCAGTCGCTGCTCAACGGCGTCAACATCCTCTTCGACCTGTCCCTGAACCGCGAGAAGGGCTGAGGCCGGTGCTCATCCAGTTCGTGCTGCTGTCCGCGGTGGTCGTGCTGCTCGCGGTGTTCATGCGCAGTTGGAACACCACCAGGACCCGGGCGTGGAAGCGGATCGCCTTCCTCGCCTTCTGCTTCGTCAACGCGTACGCGGTGCTGCGGCCCGGCGACACCACGAAGGCCGCCCACCTGCTCGGCGTCGGCCGCGGCACCGACCTGGTGCTGTACCTGCTGGTGGTCGGCGTGACCGCGCTGGCGCTCAACACCTACCTGCGGTTCCGCGCCATGGAGCGCCGGCTGACCGAACTCGCCCGTGACGCCGCCCTGCGCACGGCCCACCGCCCCGAGCCCGGGCGGCCGCTGGCCGCCATGGAAGGCGAACGCTCCCAGTGACCGACACGCTCGACATCATGCTGCCCTACTACGGCGACCCCGCGCTGATGCGCGACGCCGTCCGCAGCGTCCTCGGCCAGACCGACCCGGACTGGCGGCTGACCGTCGTCGACGACGACACCCGGCCCGGCGTACCGGAGTGGTTCGCCGGTCTCGACGACCCCCGGGTGCGCTACTTCCGCAACGCGCGCAACCTCGGCGTCACCGGCAACTTCCGCCGCTGCGTGGAGCTGGCCGACTACCCGTACACCGTGCTGATGGGCTGCGACGACCTGATGCGCCCCGGCTACGTCGCCACCGTGAAGGCGGCCCGTGCCGCGATGCCGGGCGCCGCGATGTACCAGCCGGCGGTGCGGGTCATCGACGGCGCCGGGCGGCCGGTGAACACCCTGGTCGACACCGCCAAGCGGCGGCTGTACTCCGCCGCGCCCGACCGGCGCGCCCAACTCGGCGGCGAGCGGCTCGCGGTCAGCCTGCTGCGCGGCAACTGGCTGTACTTCCCGGCCATGTGCTGGCGCTCCGACCTGCTCAAGGAGGTCGGCTTCCGCGCCGACCTGACGGTGGTGCAGGACCTGGCGCTGGTGATGGAACTGCTGCTGCGCGGCGAGCAGCTGGTGACCGATCCGGCGGTCTGCTTCGACTACCGGCGGCACCTGGCCAGCGAGTCGTCCGCGCAGGCGGTCAGCGGCTCCCGGTTCGCCGAGACCCGCCGGCTGCTGCTGGAGCTGGCCGCCGACTTCGACGCGCTGGGCTGGGACCGCGCCGCGCGCACCGCCCGCCGCCACCTGTCCACCCGGCTGCACGCGCTGCTGATGGTGCCGGGCGCGCTGCGCGGCCGGCGGCTGGCCGCGGCGCGGGAGCTGACCGGGCACGCCTTCGCCCGTTCACCCCGCCCGGCGGCGGCGTCGGCGTCGTCGTCGGCGGCGGCCCGGTGAGCGGCTCCGGTCCGGCCGGGGGCTGGCGGGCCGGCGCCCAGGTGAACACCTCCGCGCAGCCGCGGACCGACAGCGCCGGGACCCGCGCCCCGGGGGAGGAGCCCGGCGGGAGCGGCCTGCCCCCGGGCGCCTCCGCGGTGGGGCCGCGCGGCGGGTACGGGAGGCGGCGCTGGTCGCCCGCCCGGGTCCCCGTCCCCCTGCGGCTGCCGCTCGCGGTCTACGCCGCCTGCCAGGTGCTGCTGTTCGGCTGGTGGGCCGCCTTCTACCCCGGCCGGATCAGCGGGGACAGCCTCACCTACATCTACGAGGTCACCACCTCCCACTGGCGCTCGGACCACTCGGTCGCCTACGACGGCCTGCTGTGGCTGTCGCTCCGGCTCACCGGCGGCATCGCGGCCCTGACCTTCGTGCAGACCGTCGCCATGGCCGCCGCGCTGGCGTACGTGTGCGTGGCGCTGCGGGACCTCGGGGTGCGCGGGCGGTGGAGCGCGATCGCCGCGGCGGTCGTCGCCGCGGCCCCCATGACCGGCTCCTTCACGGTGTTCGTGTGGAAGGACGTCGCCTACACGATCGCGACCCTGGTCGCCTTCGGCGCCGTGGTCCAGCTCACCGCCCGGCGGCTGCGCCGCGAACAGGCCGTCCGCGACCGCTCCTTCCGCCGCCAGGTGCTGACGCTCGCCCTGGGCTGCCTGGGCATCGGCCTGTTCCGCAACAACGGCTTCCCGGTGATCATCGCCGCCGGGGTGCTGCTGGTGCTGCTGCTGCCGGGCATGCGCCGCAAGATCGCCCTGGCGACCGCGGTGCCGCTGGTCATCACGCTGGCGATGAACAACCTGGTCTACCCGGCGCTCGGCGTCCAGAAGCCGCGCCCGGACGAGGTGTACGCCTTCAACTACGCCGACATCGGCGTGGCCTACGCCAAGCGCCCCGACGTCTTCACCGCCTCCGACCTGCGGCTGATGCGCAGTGTCGCGCCGCTGTCGCACTGGCGCGGCCCGGGCGGCGACTGCCATGTGGCGGACCTGATCATGCACAAGCCGATGGACCGGATCAAGGCGGGCAAGGAGAACGGGCAGCTGCTCGCCCTGTGGGGGCGCATCCTCGAACACCACCCGCAGCTGATCGTCGGCGCCCGGCTGTGCCGCGCCGACATCGCGTGGGCGTTCACCGGCCACACCGGCCTGTACGCCGCCTCCAACCGCCACGTGCTGCACTCGTGGTCGGCGTTCGGCCTGTCCTCGGTGCGGGAGCTGCCGTACCACTCGTCGCTGCACGACGCCCCGCTGTCGTACAAGCTCGACCACCTCGCCACCCGGGCCTACCAGTGGACGCAGGCGCCGCACCGGACCCCGCTGCTGTGGCGCGGGGTGAACTGGACCTACCTCGGCTACCTGCTGGTCGCGGTGGCCGCGCTGCGCCGCCGCAGATACGAGCTGCTGGCGCTGGCGGTGCTGCCGCTCGGCCTCCAGGCCACGGTGCTCGCGGCCAACCCGTCGCCGCTGTGGCGCTACATGTGCGCGGCGCTGTTCGTGGGCATCCTCACGGTGCCGGTCGTCACGCTGGCCGGCTCCCGGCGGCTGCCGTGGGAGCGGGCCGGGCGGGAGCCGGCCCCGCCGCCCGCCGCGGACGGGCCGCCCACCGGGGACGGCCCGGCCGCGGCGTAGGCGGCGGGGCGGCGGGGCGCCGGGAGGCGCCGGGAGGCGCCGGTCAGCTCACCGACTCGATCTGGCGGCGGAGCGCGCCGAACGACGAGCGGCCCCGCCGGATGTTGCGGGCCCGGACCAGCGACGGCCAGAAGGGGGCCCGCAGCAGCGTCTCGGGGTTGACCGCGTTCTTGCGGAGCAGCAGCTCCTCCGGGATGTCCTGCGGGTCCTCGGTGGCGTACTCCGCGATGATCTTGTCGTAGTTGTCGCGCAGCACCGTGTTCGTCGGGTCGGCGCCGAAGACGGCGGTCACCCCGGTCTTCACGGTGTCCACGTCGACCACCGTCAGGTCGGGGCGGTAGCGGCGCAGCACCTGGGCGACCTTGAAGACGTCGCCGGCCCAGTCCTTGGTGTGCCGGTCCCGGGCGGCCTCGTCCACGTTGCGCGGCAGCATGTCGTCGAAGACGATCACGCTCGACCAGCGGGAGTGCTTCTCGACGTTCATGAAGTCGCGCAGCGCGTACTCGAAGATGTGCATGCCGTCGATGAACGACAGCTCCAGCACGGGGTCGCCGACCAGCGCCAGCGGGTCGCGGCGGCCCAGCGCCCGGAACGGGTTGCGTCCCGGGCGCAGGTGCAGCAGGGGGTCCTTGCGGCTGAAGAAGGCGTCACTGGTGGCCCGCACCAGGTGGACGTCGCAGCTGATCGACTGGGTGAGCTTGAACGCCGGGTCGATCGCGACGGACGGTACCCGCGACAGCGCGAGGCTCTTCCCGTCGTTGACGCCGATCTCCAGATAGTTGCGCGGCTTGTAGACCTTGTGCAGCCTGCGCAGGAACTCATGACGGTGCACTGGTACAACCCCTCGATGCGTTTCGCATGGTTCGGTGGGAGTGATGGGGCGACGCTAGCGTGTGCTCCGCCGTATCGACATCGTTCAGGAGAACTTTGTCGAATCATCAGACCCTTGGAGGGTTTCAGGCGCCGGCGGAGCTTCCCGGGCCGCCCGACCGCAGCTCGGCGGCGAAGGCGAGGCAGTCGTCGTACGACGGCAGCAGGCCCTGCGCGCGCGCCTCGGCGAGGGTGGGCGCCTGCGCGTCCTTCTCCGACAGCAGCGGCTCGACGTCCGCCGGCCAGGCGATGCCCAGCTCCGGGTCGAGCGGGTTGATGCCGTGCTCGCGCCCGGGGGCGTAGCCCGCCGAGCACAGGTAGACCACCGTCGCGTCGTCGGTGAGGGCCATGAAGGCGTGTCCCAGGCCCTCGGAGAGGTAGACCGCGTGGTGCAGGTCGTCGTCCAGCCGTACGGCCTCCCACCGGCCGAAAGTCGGCGATCCGACCCGGATGTCCACGATCACGTCGAGCACCGCGCCGCGCACGCACTTGACGTACTTCGCCTGGCTCGGCGGCACGTCCGCGAAGTGCACCCCGCGCAGCGTGCCGCGGCTGGACACCGAGCAGTTGGCCTGCGCCAGGTCCAGCCGGTGCCCGAGGGACTCCTCGAAGTCCCCGGCGCGGAACCACTCGTGGAAGCTCCCGCGGCTGTCCGGGAAGATCTTCGGTTCGTGCACGAAGGCACCGGCGATGTCGAGTTGCCGCATGCGGATCACGTCCTTGGGGGTTTCAGCGGGTGGGTCGCAGGGAGGTGCGGACAGGGGAGGGGGAGCCGTCGACGGGCCGGGGAACCGGCCGCGGAACGGCCGCGGAACGGGGCGCCGGAAATCACCCGTGCGGAGGACGGGGCCCCGCCGACAGCGCGGGACCCCGTACGAGTGACAGCGCCGGTACTGCTAGGCGCCGAAGCGCGCGGCCATCCGGCGCAGCTTCCGGCGGGAGCCGGGCGCCAGGCGCCGCATCACGGGGCCGCCGATCCGCTTGAGCATGCTGCGCTTGGCGGTGCGGCGCCGCTGCGCCTGGGCCTCGCGCGCGGTGGCCGGGTCGACCGTGTCCAGGCCCTCCACCGGGTGCAGCCGGCCCCGGTCGTCGATCCGGACCTTTCCGATCTTCAGCTCGGGCCCGGACGTCGCGCCGTCCAGCCGCGCCGACAGCTCCCAGGTGCCCGGGCGCAGCCCGGTGAACGGCGCGGCGCTCTCCTTCAGGTCGGCCGGGCGCAGGTGCACCCGCCCGCCGACCGGCTCCAGCACGGCGGGCAGCCCGGCGAAGGCGGCGTCCGGGCCGGTGCCGCGCAGCACCAGCCAGGCGCGGGAGGCGGCGGTGCCCGGGTGCGAGACCGCGGCCAGCTCCAGCTCCAGCCGGTCGCCCGGCATCCGCAGCACCTCGCGCTTGGCGAGCGCGTCGCCGAGCTTCTTGCCGCGCCGCGCCACGTCCAGCGTCAGGTTGCCGTGCGGGTCGGTGAAGTACGGCACGGTGAGCTGCGCCGGCTCGCCGAGCAGCGCGGGCAGGCACGCCTCGTCCACGCCCGGCGCCCGGTCCGCGCCGAGCCGGGCCTTGCGGACCAGGCCGAGGCCGCGCACCGGCACCCACACGTCCCACATGCCGCGGGCCAGCGCGTCGCGGCCCTTGACCGCCTTGGGGTCGAGGTAGCCGGTGCCGCGCATGACCACCTCGCACAGGGTGCCCTCCGGGCCCCCTGCGACGGTCGGCAGCTCCTCCACGGCGGTCTCGAACTCCGCCGGGCAGGGCCACTCCACCGCGGTCTCCCGGTCGCGGAGGCTGATCTCGGCGCGGTAGCCGTCGATCTCGCCGGTGACGTCGACCAGCTCACCGTCGTCGAGCAGGTCGCGGTGGAAGTCGGGGTGCAGGTAGTAGCGGTCGCCGCGGCGCAGCAGCGCCAGCGGCTTCTTCTCGTCGCCCCACACCAGGCGGGCGGTGACGGTGATGGCGATCCGCCCGTCGACCCAGCGGAGGTCCTCCAGCCGGGCCACGCCCTTGACCGACGCCGCCCGGCGGGCGACCTCGACCAGCTGCTCGCGCCGCTCGTTGCGCAGCAGGGTGGAGCGCACCCGCAGGATCGCGCCGAGCCCGTCGTGCACCCCGTCGTTGACGAAGTCGCGGGCCACGTCGTTGACCGCGTCGATCATCTCGTCGCGGTACTCGGGGCTGTACTTCAGGACGGACGGCTCGCTGAGCCGGCCGAGCATCTCGACCCGGTAGAACCGCCGCAGCAGCTCGTCGCGGAACGCGCCGGGCTCGGTGTTGGCGACGACGACGTCCAGCACCTCGCGCAGGTTGCCGTAGTAGCCGGTCGGGATGATCTTCGCCGAGCCGGCGTTCTTGCCGTCGTCGCGCCTGGAGTAGTGGTAGCAGGTGTAGTCGCCGAGGATGGAGACGACCTTCGCGGGGAAGTACGCCTCCATCATGTACAGCTGGTCCTCCAGCCGCCGCTTGCCCTCGGGGTAGGCGATCTTGTTGTCCCGCAGGAACTGGGTGCGGAACATCTTGTGCGGGGTGAGGCTGTCCACGAGGGGCGCGTCGTGGATGGTGCACTTCTCCCGGGTGACCCGGAAGACGCCGTGCGGGACGCCGCGGAAGTTGCTGGCGACCTTGCCGAAGACGATGTCCGAGCCGTTGCGGTGGCCCAGGTCGTACAGCCGGCGCAGCGCGTCGGGCGTCATGTAGTCGTCCTGGTCGACGAAGTGCACGTACTCGCCGCGCGCCTGCTCGACACCGATGTTGCGGGGCTTGCCCGGCCATCCCGAGTTCGGGATGTGGATGACCCGCACCTGGGAGTGCTCCGCTGCGAGCTTGTCCAGTCTCGCGGGGGTGTCGTCGGTCGAGCCGTCGTTGACGAACAGCAGCTCCAGTTCGTCCGCCGGCAGCGTCTGCCCCAGCAGTGACGCAATGCACGGCTCGATGTACTTCCCGGGGTTGTAGACCGGGACGATGACGCTGACCTTGACCGACATCCTTGTTTCCGCCTCGCCTTTCGCAGCGCTGGTTCGGGCCGCTGGTATGTCCGCTGAATCCTACGGCGCCATGAAAAGGGCGCCGCGCCGAGCGCGGCCGTACATCAGGTGTACACCGGCAGTACACCGCACTCTGCGGTCAGACTGATGAGCGGGCGAAAGGATGTACGCCGGCCGCGGATTGTGACGATCGTCACGTCCTTGGAAGCTGCCGGCAGGGGTTGCCCCGGCCGCGGGGGCCGTACGGGACAAGGGCGCCGACACCGGTTCGTACGGTGTCGGCGCCCTTGTGATGCGCCGGTGGATCTCAGGCCGGCCTCAGGCCGGCTTCGGCCGGCTTCAGGCCGGCGTCATACGGTCGTCAGGTCAGGTCGGCGTACTGGCTCCAGCCGGCGCCGCCGATCGAGACCCGCGCCTTGAAGGTGCCGGTGCCGGTGCCCGCGTAGAAGTACAGCCCCTTCGAGCTGCGGGCGAGCAGGTCGGCGATGCCGTCGCCGTTGAGGTCGCCGGGCGCGATGAGCTTGTTGTACTGGCTCCAGCCGGCGCCGCCGATCTGCTTCTTCGCGCCGAACGGGGCGCTCGCCTTGCCGGTCCCGGCGTACAGGAACAGCCCCGCCGAGGAGCGGGCGACGATGTCCGCCTTGCCGTCGCCGGTGAGGTCGCCCGCGCCGACGATCTGGTTGTACTGGCTCCAGCCCGAGCCGCCGACCTGCACGCGGCCCTTCATCGACAGGCCGTTGCCGTCGCCGGCGTAGAAGTACAGCGCCGAGGAGGTACGGGCGATCAGGTCGCCCTTCCCGTCACCGTTGAGGTCGCCGGGGCCGACCACCAGGTTGTACGACTTCGAGCCGCCCGCGAGCATGTCGTCGTTCACGGCGTAGTCCGCCAGGTTGTACAGGTGGCCGTCGTACAGGCCCTTGCCGATCAGGTCGGACTCGCCGTCACCGGTCAGCGCGGAGACGTGGTAGAGCCGGATCGCGCTGCGGTCGAAGCCGGAGCCCACGTCGTACTTGGCGGTGAGCTTCCCGGTGCCGGTCGCGGCGTAGTAGTAGAGCGTCCCGCCGGGGGTGTTGGCGAAGATGCCGTCCTTGCCGAACGCCGGGGCGGCGCCGCCGCCCGCGAACAGCTGGACGTTGCCCCAGTCGGTGCCGGCCTTGCCGCGGGTCGGGTTGATCGTGCCGTTGCCGTTGCCCTCGTAGAAGTAGAGGGTGCCGTCGTAGGACCGGGCGATGAGGTCCTCGGTGCCGTTGCCGTCGTAGTCACCGCCGCCGACGATCTGGTTGTACTGGTTCCAGCCGGTGCCGCCGATCTGGTACTTCGCGGAGAACGACGGGGTCGCGGTGCCGCTGCCGGTGTACAGCCACAGGCCGGCGGAGTTGCGGGCCACCACGTCGCCGATGCCGTCGCCGTTGAAGTCGCCGACGCCGACCAGCTGGTTGAACTGGCTCCAGCCCGCGCCGCCGATCTGCACGGCGGAGCCGTACGGCGCGCTCGCCTTGCCGGTGCCCGCGAAGAAGTACAGCCCGGTGGTGCTGCGCGCCAGCAGGTCGGGCCTGCCGTCGCCGTTGAGGTCGCCGGGGCTGAAGATCTTGTTGTACTTCTGCCAGCCGGTGCTGACGGTGGTGTAGCCGGCGAGCGCGTTGTCGCCGAGCGGGGAGGAGCCGCTGTGCACCTGGAGCGAGCCGGTGGCGGTGACCGTCAGCAGGTCGGGCCTGCCGTCGCCGGTGATGTCGCCGGGCAGCACCAGGTCCTTCAGCTGCGCGCTGTCGATGGCCGTGTAGTAGCCCTGGTTGCCCAGGTCGAGGGTGACCTCGCCGTCGTCGAACTTGTAGACGAGGTCGTCCGCGCCGTCGCCGTCGAAGTCCGAGCTGTGGACCAGCCCGGTGGCGGTCTGCGGGGTGGTGGTCCGCGGGGTGGCGGTCTTGCCGCCGACCTTCTTCGAGCGGCCGGGCACGCTGAGGTGCGGCCGCTCGGCGGTGACCGACGGCTTCTTGACCGGGCCGGGCACCTGGGAGCCGGCCGCGGCCGCGGTGCCGCTCAGCGCGCCGGTGACCAGCAGGCCGGCGCAGCCGAGCACCGCGCAGGCGGCCGTGCGGCGGCCTGTGCGGCGAAAGGAGTTGGACACGTGTGTGTTCCTTCGTCGAGGAGATCGAGGAGTGCGATGCGGAGCGCCACAGCGCCGGGCCACGTGTCGTGGGCATCATCGCGTCACTCGCGGATCGCCCCGACCGCCGAAGTCCCCCCCCGGGCGCTCCGAGTTCCTGTCCTACGCGCCAATGTGGGGGAAGCGCAAGGCTTTTCTGTGAATCCGGTGAAGATCGGCTGTATCCGAGGTGGCCGCCGGGCGGCCCCGAGCCGTCCCACCGGGTCGGCCGCCGCCCGCTGTTAGGGTGGGACGATGTGGTTGATCACCGGCGGAGCCGGATACATCGGGTCCCACGTCGTCCGGGAACTGACCGCCGCCGGCGAGGGTGTCGTGGTCCTGGACGACCTCAGCGGCGGCGACCCGGCCAGGCTGCCCGCGGACGTCCCGCTGGAGCGCGGCTCGGTGCTCGACCCCGAGGTGCTGGCGCGGGTGCTGCGCGAGTACGCCGTCGACGGCATCGTGCACATCGCCGCCAAGAAGCAGGTCGGCGAGTCCGTCGCCCGCCCGCTGTACTACTACCGGGAGAACGTCGAGGGCCTGCGCACCGTCCTCGACGCGGCCGCCGGCGCCGGGGTGCGCCGCTTCGTCTTCTCCTCCTCCGCGGCCGTCTACGGCCCGACCGACGCCGACCTGGTCACCGAGCAGACGCCCTGCGCCCCGATGAGCCCCTACGGCGAGACCAAACTCGCCGGGGAGTGGCTGGTCGCCGCCGCCGGGCGGGCGCACGGCATCGCCACCGCGTCGCTGCGCTACTTCAACGTCGCCGGCGCGGCCGCCCCGGAACTCGCCGACACCGGCGTGTCCAACCTGGTCCCGATGGTCTTCCAGCGGCTCGCCGCGAAGCAGCCGCCGCTGGTCTTCGGCGACGACTACCCGACGCCCGACGGCACCTGCGTACGCGACTACGTCCACGTCCGCGACATCGCCTCCGCGCACCTGGCCGCCGCCCGCCGGCTGGCCGCCGACCCCGACGCGGCGCTGGTGCTCAACATCGGCACCGGCACCGGCGTCTCGGTGGCCGAGATGGTTGCGGTGATCGGCGAGGTGACCGGCCACACTGATCTCACGCCCGAGGTCGGCCCGCGCCGCCCGGGCGACCCGGCCCGCGTCGTCGCCTCGGCCGAGGCGATCACCCGCGAGCTGGGCTGGCACGCGCGGTACGACGTCCGGGAGATGGTGGGTTCGGCATGGGCGGGCTGGCAGGCGCACCACCCGGGGTGAGCGGCGGCGGGCGCACGGCGGGCGGAACAGCGGACAGAGGGACGACGCAGGTGGCAGCGGCGGCACGGCAGGACGTGGTGGAGGCCCGCAGGGTCGTGGTGAAGGTCGGCTCCTCGTCGCTGACCACGGCCGCCGGCGGGCTGGACGCGGACCGGGTGGACGCCCTCGTCGACGTCCTGGCCAAGACCCGCGAGGACCGCGAGGTGGTGCTCGTCTCCTCCGGCGCCATCGCCGCCGGGCTCGCCCCGCTCGGCCTGGACCGGCGCCCCCGCGACCTGGCCCGCCAGCAGGCCGCCGCCAGCGTCGGCCAGGGCCTGCTGGTCGCCCGCTACACCGCCTCCTTCGCCCGCTACGGCGTCCGGGTCGGCCAGGTGCTGCTCACCTCCGACGACGTCAGCCGCCGCACCCACTACCGCAACGCCTACCGCACCCTCGACCAGCTGCTCGCCATGGGCGCCCTGCCGATCGTCAACGAGAACGACACGGTGGCCACCGACGAGATCCGCTTCGGCGACAACGACCGGCTCGCCGCCCTCGTCGCCCACCTGGTCCGCGCCGACCTGCTGGTGCTGCTCTCCGACGTCGACGGCCTCTACGACGGCGACCCGCGCACCCCCGGCACCAGCCTGGTCGGCGAGGTCACCGGCCCCGCCGACCTCGACGGCATCTCCATCGGCAGCGCGGGCCGGGCCGGCGTCGGCACCGGCGGCATGGTCACCAAGGTCGAGGCGGCCGGCATCGCCACCGGTGCCGGGGTGCCGGTGGTGCTCACCTCCACCGTGCACGCCGCCGACGCGCTCGCCGGCCGGCCGACCGGCACCTACTTCCACCGCACCGGCAAGCGCTCCGCCGACCGGCTGCTGTGGCTCGCGCACGCCTCCACCCCGCGCGGCTCGCTGCGGCTGGACGCGGGCGCGGTGCGCGCGGTCACCGAACGGCACAGCTCGCTGCTGCCGGCCGGACTCACCGGTGTCGAGGGCGACTTCACCGCGGGCGACCCGGTGGACCTGCTCGACGAGGCCGGGCACGCGGTCGCCCGCGGGCTGGTGAACTTCGACGCCCGCGAACTGCCCCGGCTGCTGGGCCGCTCCACCCGCGACCTGGCCAGGGAGCTCGGCCCGGCGTACGAACGCGAGGTCGTCCACCGCGACGACCTCGTCCTGCTGCGCCGGTAACCCCCTCCCGCCGTCCGTTTCGCGCCGACCTGCGCCCGCTCTGGCCCGATCCCGCCCGCTCCGGAGTGGTCCAGGTCACCGTCACCGGCCCCACCTCGGCCAATCTCCGGGAAACGGCCCCGCCCGGCCGCCGAGCCTGGTCAACTGTGAAGCGGAGGAGCCGTCCGCGGGAGCGCGCGGACGAGCTCGGAACGTCACCCACAGGGAGGCCGCGGTGAAACGAGGGCGCCCAGGGCAATCGTCCAAGGGGGCGTCGGGGCGCGCGCTCGTCAGCGTGAGCAGCGGGCCCGACGCGGCTGCCGCCGGGCCCGAGGAGGAGCCGTCCGCCCGGCTCTGGCACGTCACGCTGAGCGTGGCCGGGCCCCGCACCCCGCTCGGCGAGGTCCGCCGCGGGCTGGAGCAGCTCGCGCACGACCATCCGTTCCTGCTCACCAGCCGCTACGCGACCGACCACGCGGAGATCCGCTACTGGGAAGAGGCCCGCGACCTCCACGATGCCGCTGCGCTGGCTCTGCGGCTGTGGGGTGAGCACCGCTCGACGGCGAAGCTCCCGCCCTGGGAGACGGTCGGCCTCGAGGTCATCGACCGCACCACCTACCACCAGCGCCTCGCCGAGGGCTACGGCCCACCCCCCGCCGTCCCCGTAGGCGTCCACCCCTACTGACACCCGGGCGCCCTGTCCCCCCGGGCTGCCCCGCCCTGCCTGTTCCAGGCCCACCCGCCGCTGGTGGGCGTCTCGCGCCGTTCCCCGCGCCCCTTCGGGCCACGAGCTCCTTCCGTGGGGAGGGCCGAGCAAATTCAGGGGCGCGGGGAACTGCGCGCGCAACAACCCACCGGCCCCGGGGCCGGAACTGATCCGCAACCACATCGGCGAGTAGCCGAAGGGGCGCGGGGAACTGCGCGACCAGCCACGGCGGACCGCAAGCTCCCGGCACCCACAGGACGAGGCAGCCCGGAGGGACCCCCCACCGGGAGGTGGTCCCTCAGCCGACAGGACGGGGGCACCCGGGCGGGTCGCGCTACCCTGAACCGCATGGAATTGCCCTCGCCGCTCCCCACGTCCCCGGTGCTGCTCGCCGCCTACCGCGCCCGCGCCGCCGCCGCGGACCTGGCCCCGCAGACCCGCGCGGCGAAGGACGACGCGCTGCTGGCCATCGCGGACGCACTGATCGTCCGCACCCAGGAGATCGTCGCCGCCAACGCCGAGGACGTCGTCCGGGCGCGCGAGGCCGGCACCAGCGAGGCGATCATCGACCGGCTCACCCTGACCCGCGAGCGCGTCGCGGCGATCGCCGCGGACGTCCGGCACGTGGCGTCCCTGCCGGACCCGGTCGGCGAGGTGCTGCGCGGCTCGACCCTCCCCAACGGCCTGGACCTGCGCCAGGTCCGCGTCCCGCTCGGCGTCGTCGGCATCATCTACGAGGCCCGCCCGAACGTCACCGTGGACGCCGCCGCGCTCTGCCTGAAGTCCGGCAACGCGGTGCTGCTGCGCGGCTCCTCCTCCGCGTACGCCTCGAACACCGCGCTGGTCACGGTGGTGCGCGACGCGGTCGGCGGCGCCGGGCTGCCCGCGGACGCGGTCCAGCTGGTGCCCGGCGAGAGCCGCGACTCCGTCACGGAGCTGATGCGCGCCCGCGGCCAGGTCGACGTACTGATCCCGCGCGGCGGCGCCGCCCTGATCCGCGCCGTCGTCGAGGGCTCCACCGTGCCCGTGATCGAGACCGGCACCGGCAACTGCCATGTCTACGTGGACGCCGAGGCCGATCTCGACACCGCCGTGCAGATCCTGGTCAACTCCAAGGCGCAGCGCCCCAGCGTCTGCAACGCCGCCGAAACCCTGCTCGTGCACCGCGACATCGCCGACCGCTTCCTGCCCCGCGCGCTGGCCGCGCTCGCCGAGGCGGGCGTCACCGTGCACGGCGACCCGGGCGTGGTCGCGGCCGCGCGGGCGCACGACAGCAAGGCCACCGTGGTCCCGGCCACCGCGGAGGACTGGGAGACGGAGTACCTGTCGTACGACATCGCCGCCGGCGTGGTCGACTCCCTGGACGCGGCCGTCGCGCACATCCGGCTGTGGTCCTCCGGCCACACCGAGGCGATCGTGACCACCTCGCAGGCGGCCGCGCGTCGCTTCACCCAGCTGGTGGACGCCGCGGCGGTGATGGTGAACGCCTCCACCCGGTTCACCGACGGCGGCCAGTTCGGCTTCGGCGCCGAGATCGGCATCTCCACCCAGAAGCTGCACGCGCGCGGCCCGATGGGCCTGCCGGAGCTGACCTCCACCAAGTACATCGTCACCGGCGACGGCCACATCCGCTGACGGCGCACCCGTCGGCCGCCGCCGCACCCGTACCTCCGGCACCGCCCGCGCCGCCCGTACCCCCCCCGCCCCGCGCGCTCGGGGCGGGCGGATACCACGGACCCGCCACTGGCGCACAGCCGCCGCACCAAGGGCCGGGAAAGCCCTGCCCAAAAGGGCCCCTTCCGGATTACGCTGAACAGATGCCGGACGATGACGAGTTCGCCTCCGTAGTCCTCGACGAAGAATTCGTACGGTCCGCCCTGTTCCACGAGCCCACGGCCAGGGAACGGGCGCTTGCCGTCGCCGAAGGCCCCGCGCTGCCACCCGGTCGCCCCGGGCGGTACGGAAGCCGGGGCGCCGTGCTGCCCGAGCCGGCGGACGACGACTCCGTGCTGGAGTCGGACGAGCTGTACGCGCAGGGCCACCCGTACCGCACCATCGGCAGCCGCTGGCACCGGCCGGTCGCGTGGGCCCTCGCGGTGGTGCTGGGCGTCGGGGTGGTCGCCCTGACCTTCGCCGCGGTCTACCGCGGCGCGGGCAGCGGACGCACCACCACCCCGCCCCCGCCCGCCCCGCCGATCGGCTCCTCGGCGACCCCGGCCGTCCACTTCGCGCCGCAACCCTGACCCCGCGTCAAGTTGACCGCCACGAGGGCGCCGCTTCCGGTCCATGCGGATTTAACCTTGTGATATGGGTGGGCGCGAGGACCCTCCCGAGGGCGCACCGGACGGTGTGCCCCCCGGGGGCGACGACGACAGCGAGTACCGATCCGTCGTGTTCGACGAGTCGTTCGTGCGGGCTGCCCGCATCCAGGAGTACTCCGCGCGCGAACGGCTCGACGACGCCGCGCACGCCGTGCACGTCCGCCGCGCGGTGCCCCGCGGCCTGGCCCGGCAGGCCCTGGCGGTCGCGGTCCTGATCGTGGTGGCGTTCGGGCTCGCCGTCTACATGGGCGTGCGCCACCCCTACCGCGCCCACACCCCCGCGGTCAGCGAGCAGATCCGGGTCAACGTGATACCGCTGGTGCCGGGGGGCACCGTGCCCGCCGTCTCGCCCACCGCGCCCTTCGCGGGCAGCGCCGCGCAGGCGTACGGCCACGGCATCAGGGTGCCGACCGCAGCGGCCCGGCGGATCGGCGGCTACGCCCAGAGCGAGGTCCAGCAGGCGCTGGACACCGCGAAGAAGTACCTGACCGTCACCTCGCTCGACCACGACACGGTGCTCTCCGGCGATGTCGAGCCGGTGCGGGAGCTGCTCAGCGCCGGCCAGCGCGACCAGTTCGACGACACCCTCACCCAGCCCAGCGACGACGGCAGCCACGCCGCCACGGGCTGGCTGGTGCGCTTCGACCCGAGCGCGGACATCTCCCTGGCCGGCAGCGACGCCACCGCGATCCGGGTGAACAACGGCAAGGTGCACACCGCCGCCGCGGGCAGCGAGCTGGAGATCGTCTCCGACTACACCTTCTTCTACGCCCTGCGCGGCGCCCCGGACACCGGGGTGTCGCTCTTCACCGTCCGGCGCCGGCTGGTCTTCCACGCCGACCACGCCGACCTGCGGGAGCATCACATCGAGGTGGTCGACGCCGACGTGGAGGCCGGGCCGCTGGCCTGCACGGACGCCGTGGGCAGCTATTTCCGGCCGATACTGGCCGGGCAGAGCGGCGGCCGGCTCGAGGGCGTCGACCCCTACCACCCCGACCACCCGGCCGGCTCGGTCTGCACGGCGATGGACGACAGCGCGACCCCGAGCCCGACGGGTACGGCCCCGGGCGCGACCTCGGGCACGGGCACGCCGACGGGCCCGACCCCCGGCACGACCGCGCCGGCCGGCCCCGCCGCCGCGGCGGCCACGGCCGCGGGAGCCACGGCCGCCGGCACCGCCGGCACGACCGCCGCGGTGCCCGCGGACCTGCGGGTCTACGCCCCCTCGGGCTCCGGGCCCGCCGGGTCCGCCCCGCCCTTCCCGGTGAACTTGTCCCGCAGCTTGCCGCCGATGTCCCCGGCGCCGTTGCCCAGGTCGCGGATCAGACCGACCAGCGGGTCCTTGCTCTGCTTCGCCCGTTCGGAGTAGTGGTTCGCCGACTCCTTGAACGTGTCGTAGACCGAGGTGTCCTTGTCCTCGGTGCGCCGCGGGTAGTGGCCGTCCATCAGCCGCTGGTAGTCCCGGCTGGCCGCCCACTTGCGCAGCTCGCCGGCCCGCACGGTGGCGAAGGGGTGGCTGCGCGGGAGCACGTTGAGGATCTTCAGCACCGAGTCGCGCAGGTCGCCCGCGGCTTCGTACTCGTCGGCCTGCTTGAGGAAGGCGTCCACGTTCATCTCGTGCAGGTGGTTGCCGCCGGCCAGCTTCATCAGGCCGCGCATCGACGCCTGGAGGTCCTGGCCGACCAGCAACCCGGCCCGGTCCGCGGACAGTTCGGACTTGCGGAACCACTCGCGCAGCGCGGTGACGATGGCCAGCACCGCGAGGTTGCCCAGCGGTATCCACGCCACCCGCAGGGCGAGGTTGGTCAGGAAGAGCAGTATCGTCCGGTAGACGGAGTGCCCGGACAGCGCGTGCCCGACCTCGTGGCCGATGACCGCGCGCATCTCCTCCTCGTCCAGCAGCTCGACCAGGCCGGTGGTCACCACGATGATCGGCTCGTCCATGCCGATGCACATCGCGTTCGGCTGCGGGTCCTGCGTGACGTAGAAGGACGGCACCTTCTCCAGGTCCAGGATGTAACAGGCGTCCCGCAGCATCGCGTTGAGGTGCGCGAACTGCTCGTCGCTGACCCGGACGGAGTCGGACAGGAAGAGCAGGCGCAGGCTGCGCTCGGGCAGCAGCCCGCTCAGGCCCTTGAAGACGGTGTCGAAACCGGTGAGTTTGCGCAGCGCCACCAGCGCCGACTTGTCGGCCGGGTGCTCGTACGCCCGCGAGGAGATGTCGGGGAAGCGGCGCCGGGTGCGACTGGGCAGCTTCTCGCCGCTGCCGCCCGCCCCCGCCGCCTTGCCGCCCGGGCCCTTGCCACCGGACCCGTCCTTCTTCGGTTTCTTCGACTGGGACGATTCGGACACCTGGGCCAACCCCCTGCTCGCCAACCGGTTACACAGTGCTGGACGCGTGGAGCCACCGCGAAGTTCCCCGGGCGCCGCCCGTACCATGTGCCGAGAGCCTTCCCACCCGTCTCCGAGAACGCAGAGGGTCAGCCGAATGTCGACCGCACCAGCCACCGCCCTGACCACTCTCGCCGAGGGCGGCAACCACCCGAGCCTCAGCCCGTACCTGACCGGTTTCGGTGCGCTGATCGCGCTGCTGCTCCTGCTGTGGGTCGTCACCCGCTTCAACCGGGACTAGTCGGCCGCATGTCGGACAAGAAGCGCATCGGTGTGATGGGCGGGACCTTCGACCCCATCCACCACGGGCACCTGGTGGCCGCGAGCGAGGTGGTCAGCCTCTTCCACCTCGACGAGGTCGTTTTCGTGCCCACCGGCCAGCCCTGGCAGAAGGAGCACCGCAAGGTGTCCGCTGCCGAGGACCGCTACCTGATGACGGTGATCGCCACCGCCTCCAACCCGGAGTTCTCGGTCAGCCGCAGCGACATCGACCGCGGCGGCCGGACCTACACCATCGACACCCTGCGGGACCTGCGCTCCGAGCACCCCGAGGCGGAGCTGTTCTTCATCACGGGGGCCGACGCGCTCTCGCAGATCCTGTCCTGGCGGCATGCCGAGGAGCTGTTCGGACTGGCGCATTTCATCGGCGTCACACGTCCAGGGCATACGCTGTCGGACCCGGGGCTCCCCGAGGGCGGCGTGTCGCTGGTGGAGGTCCCGGCGCTGGCGATCTCGTCGACCGACTGCCGCCAGCGGGTGGCCAAGGGGGAGCCGGTCTGGTACTTGGTTCCGGACGGTGTGGTGCGCTACATCGACAAGCGCGCGCTCTACCGGCACGAGACCGGGTAGCGCACAGCAAACGTGAAGGGGTTCCTCGTGAACGACGCAAACCCCCGCAGGCACTATGCCGAGGGCGGTCCAGACAACGAGACAGACCCTTACGCGCAGGACCCCTACTACCAGCAGCAGCCCTACGGCTACGACGCGTACGGGCGCCCGCTCGCCCAGCCGCCGTACCAGGACCCGTCCGCGACGTACGGCGGCCAGCAGCAGGGCTACGTCCCGCAGCAGGCCCCGCCGCCGTACCAGGAGCAGTACGACACCGGCACGCACCAGGTCCACCCGCCGCAGAACTACCAGCCCGGCTACGGCCAGGGCCCGGCCCAGGGCGGCCAGGACTACGGCACCGGGCAGCTGCCCGCCTACCCGGCGCAGGACTACGGCACCGGCGGGCAACCCGGCTACGGCACCGGGCAGATGCCCGCCTACGAGACCGGTCAGCTGCCCGCGTACGAGACGGGCCGGATGCCCGCCTACGACACCGGGCAGCAGCAGCCGGTCCACGACACGGGGCAGCAGCCCGTCTTCGAGGAGCAGCCGGCCGCCCAGGAGGCGCGGCAGCCGGGCGACCCGGACTACCGCACCGAGCAGTTCGCCTTCGTCGACGAGGACTCCGAGGAGTCCGAAGAGGTCATCGACTGGCTGAAGTTCTCCGAGTCGCGCACCGAGCGCCGCGAGGAGGCCAAGCGGCGCGGGCGCAAACGCCGGTTCGGCCTGGTGGCGATACTCGTGCTCGCCCTGCTCGGCGGCGGCGGGTACCTGTGGAAGGCCGGGAAGATCCCCGGGTTGAAGAAGAGCAGCACCGCGGCTGCCGT
Organism: Actinacidiphila sp. bgisy145; assembly: GCF_057708125.1. Classification (NCBI taxonomy): domain Bacteria; kingdom Bacillati; phylum Actinomycetota; class Actinomycetes; order Kitasatosporales; family Streptomycetaceae; genus Actinacidiphila; species Actinacidiphila sp. bgisy145. The sequence continues at coordinate 28,348 of NZ_JBYIRL010000031.1, read as the reverse complement.
GAGCAGCGGCTCCGACCGGCGCGACGTGATCGTGGTGCACATGCTGCCGGTCGACGGCGGCGCCAGCTCCACCGCGCTGCTGGTGGACAACACCACGAAGAAGCACGGCACCACCGTGCTGATCCCGAACTCCGTGCAACTCACCGGCGACGACGGCTCGGTGACCACCCTCGACAAGTCCGTGTCCGACGGCGTCGGGCCCACCCGGGACTCCCTCAACACCCTGCTCGGCACCGACATCAAGGGCAGCTGGCGGCTGGACTCGCCGTATCTGGAGCTGCTGGTCGACTCGCTCGGCGACATCTACGTCGACACCGACGCCGAGGTGAAGGGCACCGGCAAGGACAAGGACAAGGTGCTGGTGGCCAAGGGCGAGCAGCAGGAGCTGAGCGGGGACGCCGCGGTCGCCTACGCCACCTACAAGGCGCCCGGCGAGTCGCAGACGGCCCAGCTCAGCCGGTTCGGCCAGGTCATGCAGGCGGTGCTGATGAAGATGCCCAGCGACGCGGCCGACGCGACCAGGACCGTGCAGGCGCTCGCCCAGATCCTGGACCCCTCGCTCACCGACAAGCAGCTCGGCGCGTCCCTCGCGCAGCTCGCCGACCTCGCCAAGACCGGCCAGTACAGCACCTCGATGCTGCCGGTGCAGAAGGACGGCACGCTCAGCGAGGCGGCCACCCAGAGCGTGGTCAAGAACGTGCTCGGCGGCAGCGTGAAGCAGTCCACCGGCTCCTCCGGCCCGGCGCGGGTGTCGGTCAAGGACGCCAGCGGCAAGTCGAAGTCCGCGGCCATGGCACAGGCGGCGATCGTCAACGGCGGCACCTACACCTATGTGTCCGGCGGCAAGTCCGGCACGGTGCAGGCGACGTCCCAGGTGCTGTACGCCGACGCGTCGCGGGAGGCCGCGGCCAAGGACGTGGCGGCCACCCTGGGCCTGCCGACCAGCGCGGTCAAGAAGGGCACGGTCGCCTCGAACGCCGACATCACGGTGGTCCTCGGCGCGGACTACAAGCCGACCAGCGACGACGGCTGAGGCCGCCTCGCCGGGCGGCGCCGCAGGTCAGCGGCGCCGCCCGGAAACACGGTCGGGGTCTGTCGGAGGGTCGTGAGACCCTGGAGTCGACAGGACCCCGACCGGAAAGCCGCATCCGTGACCGCCACTGACCGTTCCATCGAGCTGACCCGCGCCGCCGCCCAGGCCGCCGCCGACAAGCTCGCGCACGACATCATCGCCTACGACGTCAGCGATGTGCTCTCCATCACCGATGCCTTCCTGGTCGCCTCGGCGCCCAACGACCGGCAGGTCAAGGCGATCGTCGACGCCATCGAGGAGCACCTCCTCAAGGAGCTGGACACCAAGCCGGTGCGGCGCGAGGGCGAGCGGGACGGCCGCTGGGTGCTGCTGGACTACGTGGACATCGTGGTGCATGTGCAGCACTCCGAGGAGCGGGTCTTCTACGCGCTGGAGCGGCTGTGGAAGGACTGCCCCGAGATCGAGCTGCCCGCGGACGCGGTGGCCACCCGCGGCAAGGCCGCGGCCCACGCCGCCGCCACCGAGGCGGCCGCCCACGAGGACGCGTGAGCGCGCGGTGACCGGCACCGACCACCGGGACGGCAGCGGCGACGTCCAGGCGCCCGGCGCCGACCGGCGCCGCCGGATCGTGCTGTGGCGCCACGGCCAGACGTCGTGGAACGTCGAGCAGCGGTTCCAGGGCAGCACCGACGTGCCGCTCACCGAGACCGGCGTCGCCCAGGCCCGCCGGGCCGCCCGGCTGCTCGCCGCTCTCGCCCCGGACGCGATCATCTCCTCCGACCTGAGCCGGGCCCGGGCCACCGCGGCCGAGCTGGCCGCCCTCACCGGGCTGCCGGTCACCCCGTACGAGGGTCTGCGGGAGACCTACGCCGGCGCCTGGCAGGGGCTCACCCACAGCGAGATCCTGGCCCGCTACGGCGAGCAGTACACCGCGTGGAAGCGCGGTGAGCCGGTCCGCCGCGGCGGCGGCGAGCTGGAGACCGAGGTCGCCGACCGCGCCGCGCCGGTGGTGCTGGCCGCCGCCGACAAGCTCGCCGACGGCGGCGTGCTCGTCGTGGTCAGCCACGGCGGCGCGATCCGCACCACCATCGGCCGCCTGCTCGGCCTGGCGCCGGACACCTGGGAGTCGCTGGGCGGCCTGTCCAACTGCTGCTGGTCGGTGCTGGGCGAGGGCGCCCGCGGCTGGCGGCTGACCGAGCACAATGCCGGCACCCTGCCGGAGCCGGTCCTCGGCGACGACACGTAGTCCGAGGTCGTGGGCCCGCGGGCGGGCCGCAGCGCCGATTTCGTTTCCGGCCCGTCCACCGGCTATGCTTCTTCTCGTCGCCGGGGCAACCGGCGGTGCGGGGCTGTAGCTCAGTTGGTAGAGCGCTTGCATGGCATGCAAGAGGTCCGGGGTTCAATTCCCCGTAGCTCCACGCTTGAAGAGGGCGAGTTCCTTCCGCGCACACCGCGGACCGGACTCGCCCTCTTCGTCGTACGAGCCCGCGGCCTCCCGCCGTAGGAGCCCGCGCCCTCAGCCGGCCGTGCCGGGCGCAGCCGACCAGCGGGTCCTCCATCGCCCGCAACCGCTCGATCCGCTGCTGGTCTTCCGCCGCGACCGGGGTGTAGACCACCACCCGGTGCTCGGCCATGCCGTCGATGCTCAGCGAGGTGGAGGTCATGTGGACGGTGCCGGCCTCCGCGTGCCGGAAGACCTTCACCCGCCGGCCGGGCGAGGCCACGTCGCCGCTCGCCCACAGCTGCGCGAAGGCCGGGCTCTTCCGGATCAGCAGCGCCACGAACTCCTCCCACGCGGGCTCGCCGATGTGCCGGCCGTAGCTGTGCCGCAACTGCGCCACCATCCACGGCAGTTCCTCGGCGCTGTTCTTGAAGGACGAGCAGCACTCGGGGATCGTGAAGAGCTTGTACAGCAGGTTGCGCTCCCGGCGCGCGACGAGCGAGGTCATCGGCCACAGCACGCGGTAGGTGGCGTTGGTGGCCTGCACGTCGTAGCGGTCGTTGAGGACCGCGGCCGGCAGCGGGTCGAGGGCGCCGAGCACGCCGAGCAGTTCCTCGCCGACCACCTCGGCGTCGGAGACCGGCGCGCGGACGAAGGGGACGCCGGCCAGCCCGTAGAGGTGGTCCCGCTCGGTCACGTCGAGCTGGAGCACCCGGGCCACCGCGTCGAGCACCTGCACGCTGGCGTTGATCGGGCGCCCCTGCTCCAGCCACGTGTACCAGGTGACCCCGACGCCGGCGAGCTGCGCGACCTCCTCGCGGCGCAGCCCTGGGGTGCGGCGCCGGATGCCCGGCGGCATGCCGACGTCCTCGGGCCTGATCCGGGCCCGGCGGCTGCGCAGGAACGCCGCGAGTTCGTTCCGGCGCCGGGGCTTGGCGTCGGCGGCCGCGGTGCGGACCGGCTGGGCTGGATACGGCTGCGGTGGATACGACTGCGGTGGGGACGGCTGCGCCATGCTTCCATCCTGGACGGCGCGCCGCGCCGCTGCCAGGTGCTGTCAGTACCAGGACCACTGGGCTCTCGTTACTGGTACCGGCGCGGCGCGAGGCTCGACGGCATGAGCAACGACACGCTGTCCGGGGCCGCGTCCACGGCCCCCGCCACCCCGTCCGCCGCCCGCACCGACCCCGTCACCGGTACCGGCCCCGCCGCCCGTGCCGTCGCCACCGGGCCGGGCCGCCCGGGGCCGCGGTCCGGGCTGCTGCTGGGGACCATCCTCGGCGGCCTGTTCATGGCGCTGCTCGACGTCTTCATCGTCAACGTCGCCGCCCCCACCATCCGCGCCGACCTGCACGCCTCCGGCGCGGCCTTGCAGATGGTGGTCGCCGGCTACACCATCGCGTACGCGGTGCTGTTGATCACCGGCGCCCGGCTGGGCGACCTGCTCGGGCACCGGCGGATGTTCCTCACCGGCCTGTCGGTGTTCACCGCCGCCTCACTGGCCTGCGGGCTCGCCGGGACCACGGGGGAGCTGATCGGCTTCCGGTTCGTGCAGGGCGCCGGGTCGGCGCTGATGATCCCGCAGGTGCTGAGCCTGCTCCAGCTGAACTTCCGCGGGGACGCCCGCACCCGCGCGATGAGCGCGTACTCGGCGGTGATCGCCTCCGGCGCGGCGCTCGGCCAGTCGCTGGGCGGTGTGCTGGTCAGCGCCGACCTGTTCGGGACCGGTTGGCGGCCGGTGTTCCTGGTGAACGTCCCGATCGGCGTGGTGCTGCTGGCGCTCGCCCCGCGGGTGCTGCCGAAGGACCCGCGCACCGCTCCGGAGCGGCGCCGCGGCCTGGACCTGCCGGGCCTGGTGGCGCTGGGCGCGGCGGTCACGCTCCTGACGGTGCCGCTGGTGCTCGGGCAGGAGGAGGGCTGGCCGCTGTGGGGCTTCGTCTGCCTCGGGCTGAGCGTGCTGGTGTTCGCGGTGTTCGCGGTGGTCGAGCGCCGGCTGACCCGGCGCGGTGGCGCGCCGCTGGTGTCCGGGCGGGTGCTGCGCGCGCCGGGCATGATCCGCTCGGTGGCGCTGCTGATGCTGGCCATGGCGGTGAACGCCGGCTTCCTCTTCGCGGTGGCGCTGCACCTTCAGACGGGGCTCGGCTACAGCGCGCTGCGCACCGGGCTGACCTTCGCGATCACCGCGGTGGTCTTCGGCGGCACCAGCCTTTACTGGCGCCGGCTGCCGAGCAGGTGGTGGGGCCGGCTGGCCCCGGCCGGGATGGGGCTGGCCGCTCTCGCGCTGGCGGTGGTCGGGCTGGCGCTGCGCGGCGGAGGCGGCGGCGGTGGGGCCTTCTACGCCGGTCTGGTGCTGCTCGGCGCCGGATTGGGCCTGTCGTTCAGCCCGACGTTCGCGCTCGCACTGGCCCAGGTCGCGCCGCAGGACGCCGCCGACGCGAGCGGACTGCTCGCCACGGTGACGCAGCTCGGTCAGCTCGCCGGGGTGGCGACCCTGGGCACCGTCTACCTCAACCGGCTCGGCTCGGGTGTGGGCGCGCACCACTCCGCGCACGCCTACGCGGTCACCTCGGTGGCGCTGATCGCGGTGGCGGTGCTGGGCGTGGTGGCGGCGTCGGTCCGGGGTTCGTCGGCGGGCAGCGCCGGGTAGTCGGTGTAACCGCGGTCGTCGCCGCCGTAGTACGTGGCGCGCTCGGGGGAGTTGTACGGCCCGCCGCGCCGCAGCCGCAGCGGCAGGTCGGGGTTGGCGAGGAAGAGGGCGCCGTAGGAGAGCACGTCCGCGGTGCCGTCCTCGACCAGGGACAGCTGCTCGGGTCCGGCGTGGCCGCCCTCGACGCGGGGGTTGAGGACGAACACCCCGCCGAACCGGTCGCGCAGCTCTCGGGTCAGCTCCCGGTCCGGGCTCTCCACCAGGTGCAGGTAGGCCGGGCCGACCGGTTCCAGGTCGCGCAGCAGCGCCCGGTAGGTGGGGGCCGGGTCCGGCTCGTCGATGTCGCCCAGCGCCTTGCCGGGGGAGATCCGCAGCCCGGTCCGCTCGGGGCCGATCGCGGCGGCCACCGCCCGGACCACCTCCACCGCGAACCGGGTGCGGCGGCGGTCGTCGCCGCCCCAGTGGTCCACCCGGATATTGGCGTTCGGGGCGAGGAACTGATGCACCAGGTAGCCGTTGGCGCCGTGCACCTCCACCCCGTCGAAGCCGGCGGCCATGGCGTTGCGGGCGGCGGCGGCGTGGTCCTCGACGGTCTGCCAGATGTCGTCCTCGTTCAGCTCGTGCGGCACCACGAACGGCTTCGGCCCGTTCGCGGTGTACACCGAGCCCTGCGCGGGGACCGCGGACGGACCCACCGGGTAGAGGCCGTCCGGCAGCAGGGAGGGGTGCCCGATCCGTCCGGTGTGCATCAGCTGGGCGAAGATCCGGCCGCCCGCGGCGTGCACCGCCCCGGTCACCTTGCGCCAGGCGGCGACCTGCTCGGCGCTGTGCAGCCCGGGGGTGTCCGGGTAGCCCTGCCCGCCGGGCGACGGCTGGATGCCCTCGGTCACGATCAGCCCGGCCGACGCCCGCTGCGCGTAGTAGGCGGCGGTCGACGCGGTGGGGCTCAGCCCCGGCCCGTACGCCCTGCTGCGGGTCATCGGCGCCATGGCGATCCGGTTGCGCAGGCGTATCCCGGCCAGGTCGATCGGGTCGAACGCGGTGGTCACGGTGGCCTCCAGCCTCTTGTCCACACGGCCCGACCCACCGTAGCCCGCAAAACCCGCACCTTTTATTGAGACTTCGTGAACACCGCGGCCGTCCGGCGGCCGTCCCGCAGCCGTCCCGCTCCCGGGCCCTCGCGCCCCCTGGCGCCCGGGACAATGGATGTGCTTCCCGCCGGTGCGGCCGTGTAAAGTGGCCACAGGCCGCCGGGACACCGGCCGCCGCGGGGCTGTAGCTCAGTTGGTAGAGCGCTTGCATGGCATGCAAGAGGTCCGGGGTTCAATTCCCCGTAGCTCCACACGACCGCGAACGCCGCACACCACCGGGTGTGCGGCGTTTTTCGTGTCCCCGCGGCGCGCAGGACGCGGGCGGGGCGTGAGCCCTCGTCAGGCGCCGCGGCGGGGAGGGCGTTTCGGGCCGGGGCGCGGTGAGCAGCATGTCGACGCGGAGCGTTCACCGGACGTGCGCGGGGCGGGCAGGGGAGAACTACCGTTCCTTTACGTTCTCTTGGGGAAACCATATCCCTGGCATGAACTGATCAGCGAAAGAGTGTCGCTCTGCGGTGAGCCGCGCACGCATAGCGGCGAGCCGCCTTGATGCGACAACCATTCGCTGCGTATGGGGGTTCCATGAGATTTGAGCGCAAGAGAACGCGCGCGGCACTCGCGGTGGCGGCGGCGCTGCCGCTGGTCGCCGGTGCCCTCGCACTTGGTGCCCAGAGCGCCACGGCCGCACAGCCCGCCGGACGGCAGCTCCTGAGCGGCACCAAGCCGCAGTGGGCCACCGCGGGTGCGGACAAGGGCGCCACGTCCGACAGCGGCAAGGTGACCGTACGGGTCTACCTGGCCGGCAAGGACGCCAAGGGCCTCGAAGCCTACGCCCAGTCCGTCTCGGACCCGAACTCCGCGGACTACGCGCACTACCTGACGCCCGCTCAGGTCAAGGCCCGGTTCGGCGCCACCACGGCCCAGACCGACGCGATCACCGACTGGCTGACCTCCGCCGGTCTGAAGGTGACCGGCTCCAACGCGCACTACCTGACCGTCACCGGTGACGTGAAGGCCGCCGAGAAGGCGTTCGGCACCCAGCTGCACAACTACACCAAGTCCGGCCACACCTACCGGGCCCCCACCAGCACGGCGTCCGCGCCCGCCTCCCTCAAGGGCGCCGTCCTGACCGTCACCGGCCTGGACAACGCCCCGAAGAAGGCCAGCCACGACGACACGCTGCCCGGCCCCGCCGACGCGTTCGTCAACGCCGGCCCGTTCTCGACCTACTACGGGTCGAACACCAACACCAAGCTTCCCTCCGCGTACGGCGGCAAGGCCCCGTACACGATCAAGGGCTACACCGGTGACCAGCTGCGCGCCGCCTACGGCGCCGGCAAGTACACCGGCAAGGGCGTCACCGTCGCGATCACCGACGCGTACGCCTCGCCGACCATCGTCGGCGACAGCGCCACGCTGGCGAAGGACACCGGCGGCCAGAAGTACCGCAAGGGCCAGCTGACCCAGGTCACCCCGGCCGCCGACGCCTACACCAACGTCGAGGACTGCGGCGGCAACGGCTGGTACGGCGAGGAGACCCTCGACGTCGAGTCCGTGCACGCACTCGCCCCGGACGCGAACATCGTCTACGTGGGCGCCAAGTCCTGCTACGACGACGACCTGCTCGACTCGCTGAACACCATCGTCGACGGCCGGCTCGCCACCATCGTCAGCAACTCGTGGGGCGACGTCGAGGCCAACTCGACGCCGGACGTGCAGGCCGCCTACGACCAGACCTTCGAGCAGGGCGTGGTCGAGGGCATCGGCTTCTACTTCTCCTCCGGTGACGACGGCGACGACACCATCGACGGTGCCAAGGACGTCAGCACCCCGTCGGACTCCGCCTGGGCCACCTCCGTGGGCGGCACCTCGCTGGCGGTCGGCAAGAACGACACCTACCTGTGGGAGACCGGCTGGGGCACCGAGCGCGCCCCGCTGTCCTCCGACGGCAAGAGCTGGGACGGCTTCCCCGGCCCCTTCACCTCGGGCGCCGGCGGCGGCACCAGCAAGCTGGTGCAGCAGCCCTTCTACCAGCGCGGCGTCGTCCCTGACTCGCTCGCGCTGGCAGGCGGCGGCACCACGAAGATGCGGGTCCAGCCGGACATCTCGGCCGTCGCCGACCCGAACACCGGCTTCCTGATCGGCCAGACCCAGGCCTTCCCCGACGGCACCGTGAAGTACAGCGAGTACCGCCTCGGCGGCACCTCGCTCGCCTCACCGGTCATCGCCGGCGTCCAGGCGCTCGCCGAGCAGGCCCGCGGCGGCGTGCCGATCGGCTTCGCCAACCCGCTGATCTACGACCGGTACGGCACCTCCGCCTACCACGACGTGACCGACCACCCGCTCGGCCAGAACCAGGGCATCGCCAATGTCCGCGTCGACTACGCCAACGGCGTGGACGCCTCGGACGGCCTGGTCACCAGCCTGCGCACCTTCGGCGTGGACAGCTCGCTGCACGCCACGGTCGGCTACGACGACGTCACCGGCGTCGGCAGCCCGGCCAAGGGCTACGTCCAGTCGTTCAAGCCCGCCAAGCCCGCCAAGCAGGGCGGCGGCAAGAAGCACTGACGCGACGGCTTCGACGCTGACGGCGGGCCCGTACCGGCAACCCCGGCTACGGGCCCGCCCCCGTGCGGGCCCGGGACGCGCTGCGGTATCCTGACCGCATGCGAGCCGTGAGCCTCCTGCTTAGCCCGCCGCGCTGACCGAGCACCACGTCAGTGCGGCACCCCTCCTGCGCGAGGGGTTTTTTTGTTTCCCCTGCCAGGAACGGCAGGAACCCGGGGAACCCCGGGAACACCAGGAAGCGGCTCACGGCGGCGCAGCCGTCACGACATCGATGGAGTACCGAGGACGATGAGCGACACCACCCCGGCCGCCGAGACGGCTGCGCCGTACCGCTACACGGCCGAACTGGCCGCGCGGATCGAGCGCCACTGGCAGGACCACTGGGACGAGCACGGCACCTTCGCCGCCCCCAACCCCAGCGGTGAGCTGGACGGGCAGCCCGAGCTGGCCGCCCGGCCGAAGAAGTTCATCATGGACATGTTCCCCTACCCCTCCGGGGTGGGCCTGCACGTCGGCCACCCGCTGGGCTACATCGCCACCGACGTCTTCGCCCGGCACCAGCGGATGACCGGCCACAACGTCCTGCACACCCTGGGCTTCGACGCGTTCGGCCTGCCCGCCGAGCAGTACGCCGTGCAGACCGGCACCCACCCCCGGGTCAGCACCGAGGCCAACATGGCCAACATGCGCGCCCAGCTGCGTCGGCTGGGCCTGGGCCACGACCGCCGCCGCTCGTTCGCCACCATCGACCCGGAGTACTACCGCTGGACCCAGTGGATCTTCCTGCAGATCTACAACTCCTGGTACGACCCCGACGCCGACCGGGCCCGCCCGATCGACACCCTGATCGCCCAGTTCGAGGACGGCAGCCGCCAGGTGCCCGGCGGCCGCCCCTGGGCGGAGCTGAGCGGCCCCGAGCGCGCCGACGTGCTGAGCGGCTACCGCCTGGCCTACGCCGCGAAGTCGCCGGTCAACTGGTGCCCCGGCCTGGGCACGGTGCTGTCCAACGAGGAGGTCACCGCCGACGGCCGCTCCGAGCGCGGCAACTTCCCCGTCTTCAAGGCGAACCTGCGCCAGTGGATGATGCGGATCACCGCCTACGCCGACCGGCTGGCCGACGACCTGGACGCGGTGGACTGGCCCGAGGCGATCAAGCTCCAGCAGCGCAACTGGATCGGCCGCAGCGAGGGCGCCCGGGTGGACTTCGCCGTGCGCACCGCGTCCGGCGACGACCGCGCGATCACCGTCTTCACCACCCGACCGGACACCCTGTTCGGCGCCACCTACATGGTGCTGGCGCCCGAGCACGATTTGGTCGAGCCGCTCGTGCCCGCCGCCTGGCCGGCCGGCACCCGCGACGCCTGGACCGGCGGCCACGCCACCCCGGCCGACGCAGTCGCCGCCTACCGCAAGCAGGCCGCCGCGAAGTCCGACGTCGAGCGGCAGGCCGAGGCGAAGGACAAGACCGGTGTCTTCACCGGCGCCTACGCGGTCAACCCGGTCAGCGGCGAGCGCGTCCCGGTCTTCATCGCCGACTACGTCCTGATGGGCTACGGCACCGGCGCGATCATGGCGGTGCCCGCCCACGACAGCCGCGACTTCGCGTTCGCCCGCGCCTTCGACCTGCCGCTGCGCTGCGTCGTCGAGCCCGGCGACGGCCGCGGCACCGACCCGGCCGCCTGGGACGACGCCTTCGTGTCGTACGACGGGAAGATCGTCAACTCCCGTACCGGCGACGGGGCCGCCGACCCGATCAGCCTGGACGGCCTGGGCGTCGTCGACGCGAAGGCCGCCATCACCGCCTGGCTGACCGAGCACGGCATCGGCGAGGGCACCGTCAACTACCGCCTGCGCGACTGGCTGTTCAGCCGCCAGCGGTACTGGGGCGAGCCGTTCCCGATCGTCTACGACGAGGAGGGCACCGCGCACGCCGTACCCGACTCGATGCTGCCCGTGGAGCTGCCCGAGGTCGACGACTACAGCCCGCGCACCTTCGACCCCGACGACGCCGACACCTCCCCGGAGCCCCCGCTGGCCCGCAACGAGGAGTGGGTCACCGTCGAACTGGACCTGGGCGACGGCAACGGCCCGCGCACCTACCGCCGTGAGACCAACACCATGCCCAACTGGGCGGGCTCGTGCTGGTACGAACTGCGCTACCTGGACCCGCACAACACCGAGCGGCTGGTCTCCGCCGAGGCCGAGTCGTACTGGATGGGCCCGCGCGAGGGCCAGCCGGCCGGCGGCGTGGACCTGTACGTCGGCGGCGCCGAACACGCGGTGCTGCACCTGCTGTACGCCCGGTTCTGGCACAAGGTGCTGTACGACCTGGGGTACATCTCGTCCTTCGAGCCGTTCCACAAGCTGTACAACCAGGGCATGATCCAGGCGTTCGTCTACCGCGACGCGCGCGGCATCGCGGTGCCCGCGGCCGAGGTCGAGGAGGTGGACGGCGCCTACTTCCACCACGGCGAACCCGTCTCCCGGCTGCTGGGCAAGATGGGCAAGTCGCTGAAGAACGCGGTCACGCCCGACGAGATCTGCGCGGAGTACGGCGCCGACACCCTGCGGCTGTACGAGATGGCGATGGGCCCGCTGGACGTCTCCCGCCCCTGGGACACCCGCGCCGTCGTCGGGCAGTACCGCCTGCTCCAGCGGATGTGGCGCAACGTGGTGGACGAGGCCACCGGCGAGGTCACCGTCCTGGACGCCGAGCCCGACGAGGCGACGCTGCGCGCCCTGCACAAGGCGATCGACGGCGTCTCCACCGACATGGCGAACCTGCGGTTCAACACGGCGATCGCCAAGATCACCGAGCTGAACAACACGCTGACCCGCACCTCGGGCGCCACCGGCGGGGTGCCGCGCTCGGTGGCCGAGGCGCTGGTGCTGCTGATCGCGCCGCTGGCCCCGCACTTCGCCGAGGAGCTGTGGGCCAAGCTGGGGCACGGCGGGTCGCTGGCCCACGAGCCGTTCCCGGTCGCCGACCCCGCGCTGGTCCAGGACGAGGCCGTCACCTGCGTCGTCCAGGTCAAGGGCAAGGTCAAGGCGCGGCTGGAGGTGCCGCCGGCGATCACCGACGCCGAGCTGGAGAAGCTGGCGCTGGCCGCCCCGGCGGTCGTCGAGGCGGTCGGCGGCGCGGCGGTGCGCAAGGTGATCGTCCGGGCGCCGAAGCTGGTCAACATCGTGGTGTGAGGCCGGCCCCCTCGGGGTGTGCGGCCGTAGCGCGGGGGCGCGGAGGTGCGGTGCCCCTAGGGGAGGGGCCGGAGCGGGTTCGGGGAAACGACCGGGACAGGTCGTCCGGCGCTCCGGCCCCTTCGCCCGTCCGCAGGCATTACCGTGGAACCAGGCCCGAACGGGTCGGTTGGACCGGGCCCGGGTGGGCCGTGGCCCGCGATCGGAGGCGCTGTCCGTGGAGACCGTCGGCATCATCCTGCTGCTGTTCTTCCTGATCTTCGCGACGCTCGCGACGGTGGCGATCGTGCGGACGACGCGTGCGGTGAAGCGGGGCGTCGAGCGGCACACCTCCCGGGCGCGCCGGCTGGTGGAGGACCAGAAGCTGCGGGCCCGCCGGTTCGCCCAGCCCGGCGACATCGGGGCGCTCACACAGCTCCGCCTCGACCTGCGCTCCTCCATCGACAGCACCTTCGAGGCCATGGCGCACGCCTCCCTGCCCGAGGCCGCGGCCCTGCTCGACCGGCTCAACGACCACGCCCGCACCCTCGACGCCGAGCTGAAGCTGCTCGAACGCGAGCCGGACAAGGCCAGGGTCGCCGCGCAACTGCCCGAACTGACCGAGCGGACCCGGCACATCACCCACTCCGCGGACTCGCTGCGCTGGGCGGCCCAGGACCGGGTGCACCACGCGAACGGCGACGACCTCGCGTCGCTGACGCGGGAGATCGACATGGAGGCGACGGCGCTGCGGCACTGGGAGCCGATCGCCCGCGGCGGCGGGCAGAACGCGGGGGAGCTGCGGGACAAGCCGCACTGAGCCGCCCTGAGCCGCACTGAGCCGCAGGTCCCGACGTGCCGCACCGCGCGGGGCCCCGGTAATCTCCCGACATGCCCCCGCACGTCTCCATCGTCACGGACTCCACGGCCTACCTGAGCCCGCAGGCCCTCACCCGGCACGCCATAAGCCTGGTCCCCCTCACCGTGGTGATCGACGACGAGGCGTTCGAGGAGGGCACCGACATCTCCGCCCCCGCCGTGGCCCGCGCCCTCCAGCGCCGCCGCCCGGTGACGACCTCCCGCCCCAGCCCCGCGGAGTTCACTGCGGCCTACGAGGCGGCCGCCGCGTCCGGCGCGCAGGCGATCGTCTCGCTCCACCTGTCCGCGGACTTCTCCGGGACGTACGACGCCGCGACCGTCGCGGCGAAGGAGGCGCCCGTTCCGGTGCGGGTCGTCGACACCGGGATGGTCGCGATGGCGCTGGGCTTCACCGTCCTCGCCGCCGCCGAGGCCGCGGAGGCCGGGGGCAGCCCGGACGACGTCGTGGCCGCCGCCGAGCGCCGCGCCGCCGCCACCTCGGCCTTCTTCTACGTCGACACGCTCGACTACCTGCGGCGGGGCGGGCGGATCGGTGCCGCGCAGGCGCTGTTCGGCTCGGCGCTGGCGGTGAAGCCGCTGCTGCGGCTCGCGGACGGGCGGATCGAACTCCTGGAGAAGGTGCGCACCGCGTCGAAGGCGGTGACCCGGCTGGAGGAGATCGTGGTGGAGCGGGCGGCGGCCGCGGTCGGTGGGGAGAGCGGTGGTGCGGGGGCCGGGGGGGAGGGCGGCGGGCGGGTGGACCTCGCGGTGCACCATCTCGCCGCGGCCGAGCGGGCGGCCGCTCTGGCGGAGCGGCTGCGGTCGCGGGTGCCGGGGCTGGGAGAGTTGGTGGTGAGCGAGGTGGGCGCGGTGATCGGGGCGCACGCGGGGCCGGGTCTGCTGGGGGTGGTGGTCGCGCCGCGGTGAGGCGGGGGCGCTGATGTGGGTGCGGGGTCACCCACATGAGTGGCGAAGTTGTCCACAGGGGGTGGGTTCTCCACAGATCTCGGGGGCGGCCGTTCCGGGGGGTGCGGGCGGGCCAGCATCGAGGCATGGACATTTTGGACTCGTCGGAGTCGCTCAGTTCCCTCGGCCCGCTCGGGTTCCCCGGCGCGCGGACCTCCTCCGGTTCGCGGACCTCATCGAGCGGCCCCGGTTCCGGTCGGCGGGACCGTAGGGAATCGGATGCCGCCGAGGCGGCGCGGGACCGTACCGCGGCGGTGTTCGGCGCGGCGCGCGAGGGGCCGTCGCTCGGCCCGCCGGTCGCGGGCACGCCGGTCTTCGGGAGCGGGCCGCTCGGCCGCGCGCGGACCTGGCTGTTCGTGCGGTGCGGGCTGGAGCTCAAGACGGTGCTGGCGCTCACGGTCGTCCTCGCGGTGGCGGCCGGGCTCGCCGTCCAGCACTACTGGGCGGGGCGGCCCCGCACCGTCCGCGTCCCCGCGGCGCCGCTGCCGCCCGAGGCCGCCCCGGCGTCCCCGCCCGCAGCCTCCCCGCCGGCCGCACCGGTCCCGCCCTCACGGCCGCCCAAGCTCACCGTGGACATCGCGGGCAAGGTGGCCAAGCCCGGCCTGCGCAGACTCCCCAAGGGCGCGAGGGTCGCCGACGCGCTCACGGCGGTGGGCGGGCCGCTGCCCGGCACCGACACCACCGCGCTGAACCTCGCGCGGCCGCTCGCCGACGGTGAGCAGATCCTCGTCGGGGTCACCCCGCCGCCGTCGGTGGGCGGTGCCTCCGCGGGTGACGGTTCCGCGGGCTCCCCGGATGGCACCGGCGCCGTCGGGGGAGGCGGGGCCCCGGGCGCGCCCCTCCACCTCAACACCGCCACCGAGCCGCAGCTCGACGCGCTGCCCGGTGTCGGCCCCGTCACCGCTCAGCGCATCGTCGCCTACCGCGCTCAGCACGGCGCGTTCACCTCGGTGCAGCAGCTCCAGCAGATCCCGGGCATCGGGCCGCGCAAGTTCGCCACCCTCCAGCCGCTGGTCGAGCCATGAGCCCCGCCGGGGAGGCGCCGGAAGCTCCGCCGCGGGGTGACGAGCGGGCGGCGGTGCACGCCGCGGCGGCCTCGCGGTTGGGCGCGGCACACCCGAAGCAGGAGGGGCCGCCCGACCTGCGGCTGGTCGGGCCCGCGCTGGCGGCGTGGGGCGCCGCGGCGGCGGTGCCGACGGTGGGGGCGGCGGTGGTGGTCGCGGGGTTGGTGGCGCTGACGGCCGTGGCCGCCGTGGCCGTGGGGGTCGTCGGGCTGGTCGGTGTACGGACCAGGGGAGTACCGGCCGGGTGGGGGCGGGTGAGCCTGGGGGCGGCGGCGCTCGCGACGGTGCTGTGCGGCGCGGTCGCGGCGGCGGCCGCGGCGTTGCAGGGCGCGGAGTTGACGCGGGGGCCGGTGCCGGCGCTCGCCCGGCACCGGGGCGGCGCGGAGGTCGTGGTGCGGGTGAGCGGCGACCCCTTCGCGCCGGAAGCCGGGGTGGGGGAGCCGTTGGTGGTCGTGCCGGCGGTGGTGGAGCGGGTCGGGCGGACCCGGCTGCGGACGCCGGTCGTCGTGATGGCGTCGGGCCCGCCGTCGGCCTGGCTGCGGCTGGTCCCGTCGACCCGGCTGGCCGCCACCGCGCGGTTCGCACCGGACGAGCGCGGGCGGACCGCGGCCCTGCTGCGGGTGAGGGGCGCCCCGCGGATCACCGGGCCCCCGACTCGCACCCAGCGCCTGGCCGCCCACCTGCGCGCGGGCCTGCGCAACGCGGCCGCCCCGCTGCCCGCGGACGCCCGAGGGCTGCTGCCCGGTCTGGTGGTCGGGGACACCGCGGGGGTCCCGCCGGAGCTGGCGGAAGCGTTCAAGGCCACGGACCTGGCGCACCTGACGTCCGTGTCCGGCGCGAACCTCACGGTCGTGCTGATCCTGCTGATCGGGCCGCCCGGACTGGCCACGCGCGTCGAGCGGCGCGGTGTGGCCGCCCGGCTCGGACTGCCGCTGCGCTGGACCGCGCTGGCCGGCGCCGCGCTCACCGCCGCCTTCGTCCTGGTCTGCCGGCCCGGCCCGAGCGTGCTGCGGGCGGCGGCGTGCGGTCTGATCACCCTGCTCGCGATCGGCACCGGGCGGCGCCGCTCCCTGCTCCCCGCGCTGGCCGGGGCGGTGCTGCTCCTGGTGCTCTGGGAACCGGAGCTGGCGCGCTCCTACGGTTTCGCGCTGTCGGTGCTGGCCACCGGCTCGCTGCTGACGCTGGCACCGCGGTGGGCCGCGGCCCTGCGCCGGCACGGGCTGCCGCCTCGTGCGGCGGAGGCCCTGGCCGCGGCGGCGGCCGCGCAGGCGGCGTGCGGGCCGCTGATCGTGGTGCTGTCGGCGCGGCTGAGCCTGGTCGCGGTGCCGTGCAACCTCCTGGCCGAGCCGGCGGTCGGTCCCGCCACGGTGCTGGGGTTCGCGGCGCTGGTCGTGGCCCCGTTCGCCCCGCTCCCGGCCCGCGGGCTGGCGTGGCTGGCGGGCTGGCCCACGCGGTGGATCGCCGCCGTGGCCCGGCACGGCGCCGCGCTGCCGGGCGCGGAGGCTGCCTGGCCCGGCGGGTGGGCGGGCGCGGCGCTGCTCGCGGTGGTCACCGCCGCGGCGGCGGTCTGCGGCCGCGGCCTGCTGCGCCGCCCGTGGCTGTGCGCGGGTCTGGCGGTCGCGCTGCTGCTCGCCCTGGTGCGGCCGGTGCCGCTGCCCCGCGTCACAGCCGCATGGCCGCCGCGCGACTGGCGGTTCGCGATGTGCGACGTCGGCCAGGGCGACGCGCTGGCGCTCGCCACCGGCCCGGGCAGCGCGGTCGTCGTGGACACCGGCCCCGACCCGGCCGCGGTCGACCGCTGCCTGCGCGACCTGCGGGTCACCTCGATCCCGCTGCTCGTCCTCACCCACTTCCACGCCGACCACGTCGACGGGCTGCCGGGCGCGCTGCGCGGCCGCCGGGTCGGCGCGATCGAGACGACCACGCTGGACGACCCGCCCGGCCAGGCCGCCCAGGTCCGCCGGCAGGCCGCGGCCGCCGGGGTGCCGCTGCGCCGGGTGGCCCCGGGCGAGCAGCGCGCCCTCGGCCCGCTCACCTGGCAGACCCTGTGGCCGGCCCCCGGCTCAGGCCCGCTCCCGTCCGGCGCGCCCAACGACACCAGCATCGCCCTCCTGGTCCGCGACGCCGGCCTCACCCTCCTCCTGCTGGGCGACCTGGAACCCGACGTCCAGGCCCAGGTCCTCGCGGACCACCCCGACCTGCCCCGCGTGGACGTCCTCAAAGTCGCCCACCACGGCTCCGCCTACCAGGACCCGGCCCTCCTCGCCCGGGCCCGCCCCCGCCTCGCCCTCATCAGCGTCGGCGCCGACAACCCCTACGGCCACCCCGCCCCCCGCACCCTCACCACCCTCCACGCCCTCGGCGCCCTCACCCTCCGCACCGACCAGGACGGCCCGATCGCCCTCACCGGCACCACCCCCGCCACCCTCCACACCACCTACCTCCCCGACGCCCACGCCCACGCCCACCCCGCCATCCCCCGAACCCGGCCGCCCACAGGGCCAGTTGACGACGACGCCGACGGGTGAAGAGAAGTTGCCAACACTTCTTTCTAAAGATATCTTTACATATCATGGAGAACCCAATGCCGTCCTCGATCCAGCTCACCGACCCCCGCGCCCTGCGGGCCTACGCCCACCCGACCCGGATGGCGCTGGCCGGGCTGCTTCGGCGGGAGGGGGCGCTCACGGCGACGCGGGCGGCACAGTTGACGGGGGAGTCCGTCGCCAGCTGCTCGTACCACCTGCGCATCCTGGCCAAATACGGGCTGGTGGAGGAGGACACTCCGGCGGGACCGGGGCGGGAGAAGCCGTGGCGGGCGACGGCGCGGTCCACCGGCTGGCCCGGTTACTCGGCGGACCCTGCGGTCGCCTCAGCGGCCGAGGAGCTGACCGTGGCGGTGGCGGAGAACTACTTCCACCGCATGGCGCGGGCGCAGGACGCGCGTCGGGAGTTGCCGCGCGAGTGGCAGGAGGCGGAGGTGTTCACGGACACCACGCTTTACCTGACGGCTGAGGAGCTGAGTGCGTTGGGGAAGCGGATCGCCGGCGTCCTCGCGGAGTTCAGCGACCGCGGGGACGATCCGGAGTTGCGCCCGGAAGGCGCCCGTCGGGTGCAGTGGCTCCAGGTCGCCTTCGCGGACGCCGAGCCCGGGACGGAAACGGCAGGGAGCGGGGACGGATCATGACGGGCGGCGGTCGGTTGCCGGTGGCGGTGCGGCTGCCGGAACTGCTGCGGCAACGACCGTTCCGCCGCTACTGGAGCGGGCAGACCGCTTCGTTCTTCGGAGACCAGGTCACCTTCCTCGCGGTACCGCTCGCCGCCGTGCTGGTGCTGCACGTCGACGCTGTCGAGATGGGCTGGCTGTCGACGGCAGGATTGCTGCCCGCGCTGCTGTTCTCCCTGGCTGCGGGCGCCTGGGCCGATCGCAGAGGACGGCGTCGCCAGATGATGATCGCCGCCGACCTCGGCCGGGCCGCGCTGATGGTCTCGATACCGGTCGCCTACGCCCTCGGGCATCTCACCCTCGTGCAGATGTACGGAGTGGTCTTCCTCGTCGGCACGCTCTCGGTGGTCTTCGATGTCTGCAACGTCACGCTGTTCGTCTCGCTCGTCGAACCGGAGCAGTATGTCAGGGGGAACACACTGGTCAACGGCAGTCGGGCATTGTCCTTCGTGGCCGGACCGAGCGTCGGCGGTCTGCTGGTGCAGGTACTCGCCGCGCCGCTCGCACTGCTCGTGGACACGTTGTCGTATGTCTGGTCCGCCGGGCTGCTGGCCAGGATCGCCCCCGTCGAGCCGCCGCCCGCCGAGCCGCGAAAAGGGCACTTCTCGGCCGGGCTGCGCTTCGTTGCCGACTCCCAGTCCCTGCGTGCGCTGGTGGCGGGCGCGGCCACGGTCAACTTCTTCAATTTCGTCTTCCACGCCCTGATGGTGCTCTACGCGGTCGACCAACTCGGGCTGAGTGCGGGCACGTTGGGTGTGGTACTCGGTGCCGGGGCAGTCGGCGGGCTGGTCGGGGTGTTCGTCACCGGGCGGGTGGTGCGGGCGATTGGCATCGGGCCCACGGTGCTGCTCGGCTTTGTCGCCTTCCCCGCGCCATTGGTGCTGGTGCCGCTGGCCGGCGGGCCGAAGCCGCTGGTCCTGTCGGCACTGTTCGGCGCCGAGTTCCTGTCCGGCATCGGGCTGATGCTGTTGGACATCGGCAGCGGTTCGCTCCAGGCCGCGCTCATACCCGACGCTCTGCGGTCGCGGGTCAGCGGGGCGTTCCGGATGGTCAACTACGGGGTGCGGCCGCTGGGCGCGCTGGCCGGCGGACTGCTCGGCGGTTCGCTCGGGGTGCGGGCGACGCTGGGGGTGGCGGCTGTCGGCGGGGTGCTGGGAGTGCTGTGGGTGCTGCCGTCCCCCGTGCCGGGGATGCGTGAGCTGCCGGGTGGGTCCGGGGGCGAGCCGGCGTCCGCCGTGGTCTGAGGCGGGGGCTACGGGGTGTCGCGGTCCTCCTCGAGCCAGCCGCCGTGGTGGGAGGCGATGTCGTCGAGGGCCGCGGCGGCGGGGAGGTCGTCGGGGTCGTCGGATTCGACGATCACGAGCCACTGGGCGTCCTCGGCGTCGTCCTCGCCGGCGAGGGCGTCGCGCAGCACCCGCGGTTCGTCGGGGAGGTCGAACTGCTCGGAGAGGAGCTCGGCGACCTCCTCGGCCGCGTCGCGTTCGGGCAGCACCAGGACATGTCGTACGTCGGTCACCACGGCATTGTGCCCGAGGTGGGAGGGCCGGGTGTCGGTGGGGCGTGGGATGCTGGTCGGCGATGGCCAGGAAGACCGCTTCAGACGACGTACTCGCTCCGCTGACGCTCGCCGTCGGCCAGGAGGACCTGCTGCTGGACCGCGCGGTGCGCGAGGTGGTGACCGCGGCGAAGGCCGCCGACCCCGACACCGACGTGCGGGACCTGCCGTCGGAGGCGGTTCAGCCGGGCACGCTCGCGGAGCTGACGAGCCCGTCGCTGTTCGCCGAGCGCAAGGTCATCGTGGTGCGCAACGCGCAGGACCTGTCGGCGGACAGTGTGAAGGACGTCAAGGGGTATCTGGCCGCGCCCGCCGAGGAGATCATCCTGGTGCTGCTGCACGCGGGCGGCGCGAAGGGCAAGGCGCTGCTGGAGGCGGCCCGGAAGGCCGGGGCGCGCGAGGTGGCCTGCCCGAAGATGACCAAGCCGGCCGACCGGCTCGGGTTCGTCCGGCAGGAGTTCCGCACCCTCGGCCGGTCCGCGACCCCGGAAGCGGCCCAGGCGCTGGTCGACGCGATTGGCAGCGATCTGCGCGAACTGGCCAGCGCCTGCGCCCAGTTGACCGCCGACGTGGACGGCACCATCGACGTCGACGTGGTGGCGCGCTACTACACCGGCCGGGCCGAGGCCACCGGCTTCGAGGTCGCCGACCTCGCGGTGACCGGGCGGGCCGCCGAGGCGCTGGAGCGGCTGCGGTGGGCACTGTCGGTCGGCCAGCCGCTGCCCGGCATCACCTTCGCGCTGGCCTCGGGGGTGCGGTCGATCGGCAAGCTCGCCTCGGCGCCGCGCGGCGCCAACCCCGGCCAGCTCGCCCGCGACCTCGGCATGCCGCCGTGGAAGATCGACCGGGTCCGGCAGCAGATGCGCGGCTGGTCCGCGGACGGCGTCTCGGTGGCCCTGCGCGCGGTCGCCGAGGCGGACGCGGCGGTCAAGGGCGGCGCGGCGGACCCGGCGTACGCGCTGGAGAAGGCGGTGGTCACCATCGCCCGCGCCGCCCGCTCCCGCGCAGCCGCCGCCCGCACCTGACGCCGCGCCCCGCGCCGAAGAACCCCGCTACGACTTGAGCTTCGGCAGCGTCGCCCGCGTCGCGGCCTTCACCCACGTCGCCCCCTGCGTGGCCGTCGCCGGGGAACTGGAGCTGCCCACCGAGTAGTTGCTCCACTGCATGGTGTACGTCACCCAGCCGTCGCGCACCGCGAGCGTCACGTAGGAACTGCTCGTCGTGGTGTCGCTGACGAGGTACGCCTCGTCGCCGTAGCCCTTGACCGGGGTCACCGTGTAGTGGTCCGTGTGCTGGGTGTAGCTGCGCCAGCTGTCGGCGAACTCCCCGCTGGGGTCGGTCTTCTTGTGCAGGTCCACCTCGACGTACACGTACGAGTCGGGGTACGACTCGGACTCCTGCTGGAGGCTCTCGTCGCAGTACATCTCGTCCAGTGTCGGGGTCTTGGCGGTGTACTGCGTCGGGTCGTCGTCGTCCTTCGGGTAGGTGGACTTGAAGGCCGACAGGTCGACGGAGTCGCAGAGCTTGCTGACGAGCTTGTACCCGCGCAGGTCGGCCTTGGGCGAGGAGTCCTTGCCGAACAGCAGCACCCCGCCGCCCCACAGCGCCGATGCCACCACGGCGCCCACCACCGCCCACAGCACCGCCCGCCCGGCACCGCCGGAGCCCTGCGCCGCCCCGGGCGCACCCGGCATCCCCGGCGCACCCGGCGGCAGGTAGTACCCCTGTGTCGGCGGCTGCGGCGCGGCACCGGGCTGCCCGGGCTGCCCCGGCTGTCCCGGCTGGGCCACCCCCGGCTGCCCCGGCGCCGGCGGCCCGAAGGCGCCTGCCTGCGCGTAAGGATTGTGCTGGGCCGGTACCGGCGTCCCGTACCCGCCGACCCCCGGGGCTTGCGGCGCCTGCGGGGGCGTCGGTGCCGAGCCGGGAACAGGCGGCGCGGGCTGCTGGTAGGGGTTCGAACTCGGCTGCTCGGGCGGCGTCGACATACGCCGAGACTAGCGGCAGCGGTACCCCTGCGGGGATGGTCGGTCACGGAACGCTCACGTCCCCGTGACGTCCTCGCGACCTGGCGGTACGCAGGTGACGTGAGGGGCGGCCCGGGACGTGCGAGAGCCCGCCCGGGCGGACCCGGGCGGGCTCTCGGAAAGACGTCCGGCGCCGCAGGCACGTGGCGAACGTCCGCGTGCGGCGCGCTGGGTCGGGGCCGTGCCGGTCCGGGCGGTAGAGGGGCCGCTCGTTCCGGTTGCCGGCGGTGCCGCGATCCGTGACGTGGTCCGGCTGTCCAGCTGTCCTGCTCGTTCAGCGGTCCCGCTGGTTCAGCGGTCCCGCTGGTTTCAGCGATCCGCTGCTCTCAGCCGTCCCGCTGGTTCAGCGGTCCTGCTGGTTCAGCCCTGGAGCGCGGAGACCGACTGAGCCAGCGCCGACTTCTTGTTGGCGGCCTGGTTCTTGTGGATGACGCCCTTGCTCACGGCCTTGTCGAGCTTCGCGGAGGCGGCGCGCGCGGCGGCGGTGGCCTTCTCGCTGTCGCCGGCCGCGACGGCCTCGCGGGTGCGGCGGATCGCGGTCTTCAGCTCGGACTTGACGGCCTTGTTGCGCTGGCGCGCCTTCTCGTTGGTCTTGTTGCGCTTGATCTGGGACTTGATGTTCGCCACGAAAGAGCCTTCTCAGGTTCGTCTGGCCGCCGGCTTGTGCCGTCGGCGGGTCGAGCAGAGTGCGCGCCTCGGGTAGAGGGCACGAGACGCACCGGCCCAGGCTAGCAGCAGCACGCGCGCCCTCCCAAACCGTGCCCGCCCCCCGGTCATGGGACTATGGGGGACAGTCCGCCCGTCCTCACGTTCTCAAGAAACTGGACCCCGCGTGCCCGCGACCCCTTCTCCTCTGCCGCACGACGTCCCGGAGCCGAGCCGTACCGACCCGGCGCTGATCCGGAACTTCTGCATCATCGCCCACATCGACCACGGCAAGTCGACGCTGGCCGACCGGATGCTCCAGCTCACCGGCGTCGTCGACCAGCGGCAGATGCGCGCCCAGTACCTCGACCGGATGGACATCGAGCGCGAGCGCGGCATCACGATCAAGTCGCAGGCCGTCCGCCTGCCGTGGGCGCCGACCGCCGGCGACGACCAGGGCCGCACCCACATCCTCAACATGATCGACACCCCCGGCCACGTGGACTTCACCTACGAGGTGTCCCGCTCGCTGGCCGCCTGCGAGGGCACGATCCTGCTGGTCGACGCGGCCCAGGGCATCGAGGCGCAGACGCTGGCCAACCTCTACCTCGCGATGGAGAACGACCTCACCATCGTGCCGGTGCTCAACAAGATCGACCTGCCGGCCGCCCAGCCGGAGAAGTTCGCCGAGGAACTGGCCAACCTGATCGGCTGCGACCCCGCCGACGTGCTGCGGGTCTCCGCGAAGACCGGCGTCGGCGTGGACGCGCTGCTGGACCGGGTGGTCCGCGACGTGCCGGCCCCGGTCGGCGTCGCCGACGCGCCGGCCCGCGCGATGATCTTCGACTCCGTCTACGACTCCTACCGCGGCGTGGTCACCTACGTCCGGGTGGTCGACGGGCAGCTCACCAAGCGCGAGCGGATCAGGATGATGTCCACCGGCGCCGTGCACGAGCTGCTGGAGATCGGCACCAACTCCCCGGAGATGCTCGCCGCCGACGGGCTGGGCGTCGGCGAGGTCGGCTACCTGATCACCGGGGTGAAGGACGTACGCCAGTCCAAGGTCGGCGACACCATCACCACCCAGTCGGCCGGCGCGACCGAGGCGCTGGGCGGCTACAAGGACCCCAAGCCGATGGTCTTCTCCGGCCTGTACCCGCTGGACGGCTCGGACTACCCGGAGCTGCGCGAGGCGCTGGACAAGCTCCAGCTCAACGACGCGGCGCTGGTCTACGAGCCCGAGACGTCCGCCGCCCTCGGCTTCGGCTTCCGCGTCGGCTTCCTCGGCCTGCTCCACCTGGACGTGATCCGGGAGCGGCTGGAGCGCGAGTTCGGCCTCGACCTGATCGCCACCGCCCCCAACGTGGTCTACCGGGTCACCATGGAGGACGGCGCCGAGCACACCGTCACCAACCCCAGCGAGTTCCCCGAGGGCAAGATCGCCGAGGTGCACGAGCCGGTGGTGCGCGCCACCGTGCTCGCCCCCACCGAGTTCATCGGCGCGATCATGGAGCTGTGCCAGAACCGGCGCGGCTCGCTGCTCGGCATGGACTACCTCTCCGAGGACCGGGTGGAGATCCGCTACACCCTGCCGCTGGCGGAGATCGTCTTCGACTTCTTCGACCAGCTGAAGTCCAAGACCCGCGGCTACGCCTCGCTGGACTACGAGCCCACCGGTGAGCAGGCCGCCGACCTGGTGAAGGTCGACATCCTGCTGCACGGCGACAAGGTGGACGCGTTCTCCGCGATCACCCACAAGGAGAAGGCGTACGCCTACGGGGTGCGGCTGGTCGGCAAGCTGCGCACGCTGATCCCGCGGCAGAACTTCGAGGTGCCGATCCAGGCCGCCATCGGCGCCCGGGTGATCGCCCGCGAGACGGTCCGCGCCATCCGCAAGGACGTCCTCGCCAAGTGCTACGGCGGCGACATCTCCCGCAAGCGCAAGCTGCTGGAGAAGCAGAAGGAGGGCAAGAAGCGGATGAAGATGGTGGGCAACGTCGAGGTGCCGCAGGAGGCGTTCATCGCGGTGCTGTCCACCGACAGCGAGGGCGAGGCCAAGGCGAAGAAGTAGCGCCGCGCGGGCTGGGCGGGGCGGGTGGGGGGACGGGCGGCGCGGTCACGGTTTGCGACCCGCCGCCCGTCCCCCCTTACATCACGGACGTATGGCCTCTACCCTGATCGCGGACAGGTTACTGGTGAGTTAAGAACGCCGTTCGGGCCCGGAGGTTGTCGTGACCGACACGCAGACGTTGATCGAGAACCGGCCGCCGTCCGTGGCCACGCTCTTCCTGGAGCGCGTCGACGCGACGCCGGACGCCGAGGCGTACCGCATGCCGGTGCCACCCGCGTCCGGGGAGGGACCCGACGAGTGGCGGTCGCTGACCTGGGGCCAGGCCGCCGCCCGGGTCCACGCCATCGCCGCGGGCCTGATGGACCTCGGGGTGCGCCCCGAGGAGCGGGTCGCGATCGCCGCGAACACCTCGGTGGACTGGATTCTGGCCGACCTCGGCGTGCTGTGCGCCGGCGCGGCGACCACCACCGTCTACCCGTCGACCAACGCCGACGAGACCGCGTTCATCCTCGCCGACTCCGGCAGCCGGGTGCTGATCGCCGAGGACGCCGCGCAGCTGGCCAAGGCCCGCGCGCGCCGCGCCGAGCTGCCCGACCTCGCGCACGTGGTGGTGATCGACCCGGCCGCCGCCACCGACGCCGACAGCGACGGCTGGGTGCTGTCACTGGCCGACCTGGAGAAGCGCGGCGCCGCCTACCTGGAGCAGCACCCGGCCGCCGTCACCGACGCGGTGGCCGCGCTCACCAAGGACCAGCTCGCCACCCTGATCTACACCTCCGGCACCACCGGCCGCCCCAAGGGCGTGCGCCTGCCGCACGACGCCTGGGCGTACATGGCCCGCGCCATCCAGGCGGTCGGGCTGCTCGACGAGAACGACGTGCAGTACCTGTGGCTGCCGCTGGCTCACGTCTTCGGCAAGGTGCTCACCGCCGGGCACATCACCATCGGCCACGTCACCGCCGTGGACGGCCGGGTCGACAAGATCATCGAGAACCTGCCCGCGGTCCGGCCCACCTACATGGCCGCCGTGCCGCGGATCTTCGAGAAGGTCTACAACGGGGTCGCCGCCAAGGCCAGGGAGGGCGGCAGCGCCAAGTACAGGATCTTCCAGTGGTCCGCGCAGGTCGCCCGCGACTACGCCAAGGCCGCGCAGAACAGCATGCGGCTGACCGGTTCCCCGAGCGTCCCGCTGTCGCTGCGCAGCAAGCACGCGGTCGCCGACCGGCTGGTCTACAGCAAGCTGCGCGAGGCGTTCGGCGGCAGGCTGCGCGCCTGCGTCTCCGGGTCGGCCGCGCTCGCCCCCGAGATCGGCTTCTTCTTCGCCGGCGCCGGCATCCACATCCTGGAGGGCTACGGCCTGACGGAGTCCAGCGCGGCGAGCTTCGTCAACCCCGGGGAGTCCTACCGCACCGGCACCGTCGGCAAGGCGCTGCCCGGCCTGGAGGTGCGCATCGCGGAGGACGGCGAGGTCCTGCTGCGCGGCCCGGGCATCATGCAGGGCTACCACGGGCTGCCCGAGCAGACCGCCGAGGTGCTGGAGCCCGACGGCTGGTTCCACACCGGGGACGTCGGTGAGCTGTCGCCCGACGGCTTCCTGAAGATCACCGACCGCAAGAAGGACCTGATCAAGACCTCCGGCGGCAAGTACATCGCGCCGGCCGAGGTGGAGGGCCAGTTCAAGGCGGTGTGCCCGTTCGTCAGCAATGTCCTGGTGATCGGCGGCGGCCGCAACTTCTGCTCCGCGCTGCTCGCCCTCGACGAGCCCGCGCTGCTGGGCTGGGCCGAGGACAACGGCCTGGCGGGCCGGTCCTACGCCGAACTCGTCGGCACCGAGCAGGTGCGCGAGCTGATCGACGGCTACGTCCAGGAGCTGAACGCGGGGCTCCAGCGCTGGCAGAAGATCCGCCAGTTCCGCATCCTCCCGCGCGACCTGGACGTGGAGCACGGCGACCTCACGCCCAGCCTCAAGCTGAAGCGCCCGGTCGTCGAGCGCGAGTTCGCGCCGCTGATCGACGAGATGTACGCGGGCGCCCGCGAGGCGTAGCGGGGCCGGGGGCCGGGGGCCGGGGCCGGGGGTCGGCGGCGGGCAGGGGCGCGGCCGTACGGCGCCCGGTCCGCGGCGCGCGCGGGTGGCGGATACTGGACGGATGCCATCCGTACTCCCCGACGGGGAACCCGTGCCCGCGGACGGCGCCCTGCCGGCCGCCGCGCTCGCGACCGCCGCCGGTCGCCCGCTCGGCTTCTACCTGCACGTGCCGTACTGCGCCACGCGCTGCGGCTACTGCGACTTCAACACCTACACCGCGAGCGAGCTGCGCGGCTCGGGCGGCGCGCTCGCCTCGCGGGACAACTACGCCGACGTGCTCGTCGAGGAGGTCCGGCTCGCCCGCAAGGTGCTCGGCGACGACCCCCGCCAGGTCGAGACCGTGTTCGTCGGCGGCGGCACCCCCACGCTGCTGCCCGCCGCCGACCTCGGGCGGATGCTCGCCGCGATCCGCGACGAGTTCGGCCTCGCGCCGGACGCCGAGGTCACCACCGAGGCCAACCCGGAGTCCGTCGACCCGGCCTACCTCGCCGAACTGCGGGCGGCCGGCTTCGACCGGGTGTCGTTCGGCATGCAGAGCGCCCGGCAGCACGTGCTGAACGTGCTGGACCGCACGCACACCCCCGGGCGCCCCGAGGCGTGCGTGGCCGAGGCCCGCGCCGCCGGGTTCGACCACGTCAACCTCGACCTGATCTACGGCACCCCCGGCGAGAGCGACGCCGACTGGCACGCGTCGCTGGACGCGGCGATCGGCGCCGGACCCGACCACGTCTCCGCGTACGCGCTGATCGTGGAGGAGGGCACCCGGCTGGCCCGGCGCATCCGCCGCGGCGAGGTGCCGATGACCGACGACGACGTGCACGCCGACCGCTACCTGATCGCCGAGGAGCGGCTGTCCGCGGCCGGCTACGGCTGGTACGAGGTGTCCAACTGGGCCACCGGCCCGGCCGCGCGCTGCCGCCACAACGAGCTGTACTGGACCGGCGCGGACTGGTGGGGTGCCGGGCCCGGCGCGCACAGCCACGTCGGCGGGGTGCGCTGGTGGAACGCCAAGCACCCGGGCGCCTACGCGCAGGCCCTCGCGGAGGGGCGCAGCCCCGGGGCGGGCCGCGAACTGCTCAGCGCCGAGGACCGCCGGGTCGAGCGGGTCCTGCTGGAGCTGCGGCTCGCCGACGGCTGCCCGCTGGACATCCTCGCGGAACAGGGCGCCGCGGCCGCCGCCCGGGCGGTAAGGGACGGCCTCCTAGAGCCCGGTCCTTACGGTGAGGGCCGCGCCGTCCTCACGCTGCGCGGCCGCCTGCTCGCCGACGCCGTGGTCCGGGACCTGGTCGACTGAAGACCCCGGCCGCCCCCGGCTACGGCGCCGTCACGAAGTCGATCAGGTGCTCCACGGCGCCCAGCAGCTCCGGCCGCAGGTCCTTGTACGACGCCACCGACGCCAGGATGCGCTGCCACGCCTCGCCCGTCGTCAGGTCGCTCCAGCCCAGCGCCCGGCACACCCCGGTCTTCCAGTCCTCGCCGCGCGGCACCCGCGGCCACTCCGCGATGCCCACCGACGACGGCTTCACCGCCTCCCACACGTCGATGAACGGGTGCCCGACCACCAGCACGTCCTCGTTCGTGACGGACGCGGCGATCCGGGACTCCTTCGAGCCCGGCACCAGGTGGTCCACCAGGACGCCCAGGCGCGCGTCCGGGCCGGGGGAGAACCCCTGCACGATCGCGGGCAGGTCGTCCACGCCCTCCAGGTACTCCACGACCACGCCCTCGACCCGCAGGTCATGGCCCCACACCCGCTCCACCAGCTCCGCGTCGTGGCGGCCCTCCACGTAGATCCGCCCCGCCCGGGCCACCCGCGCCTTCGCGCCCTGCACCGCGATCGACCCCGACGCCGACAGCAGCGGCCCGCGGGGGGCCGGCGCCCCGCCCCGCGGCCGTACC